>CAZVYT010000006.1:0-88044 GCA_964631495.1 uncultured Melioribacter sp.
GAACTTAAAAAGTGAATTAGTAATTGAGCCGCTAATTAATGCTTACAAAAGTGAAGATGATTGGGGAAATAGGTCAGCAATAATTAGTGTACTAAAGAGTTTTAGTGATAAAAAGGAAGTTATAGAAGCATTAAATGATTTTAGAACTTCTGAAAGAAATAAATTTTTACAGGAATATATTGATGATATTCTTAAATAAAACAGAGAGGCTTGTAATGAGAGCCATATTTAGCATATCTGTATTAATAGTAAATCTTTATGTATTAGGCGGCTGTAAAGAAGAAAAGAATATAGTTGAGCCTCCGAAAGACACGCATGAATACTATGAGGTTACTACAATTGATGGGAAGAGTATTGAGGAATTCCGGAAACCGCCTTTGGGTCCATTAGACATACCCAATAAAATAATATTTACTAGGAGAGACAGCGTTTTTGAAGGCAAAGTAATCTTTGATAAAATTGGCGAACGCAATATTGATAGGACATGCCCGCGTTCTTGTTTTGCTATAGCTTTAAATGGAGAATTTGGGAATTTAACAACAATTTACTTTACCAATCTTCAATTTGTTAATACAGCATTGGATGGCAAGTTTGCATTTTCTAGTCCAACCAGTGACAGGGGTTCCCAAACTTTTAGAGCGCAAAAAAAATAGACAACAAGGAATTGAAAAATATTTACAAAGGAGTTCGAGATGAAATTGTTAAATAAAATTTTGATACTTTGTTTTTTACTTGTTTTTACTTCATTAGCACAGAATGAATCAATAAAGTTAGTTTTCACATCTAACTTTTCAACTCCGTTTCAACAAGGAAAACCATGGGCAAACGTTAATGAAAATCTTGTTAAAACGTTTATTATAGACAGAGTTGTAGCTGATTACGCGCAATTTGGTATATCAGTTTCGACAACATCGGGTTCTTTATTAGCTAAAATTGGAATCAATTCAATAGACTCTTTAGCATTTGGTGAAGCAGTAGATGGATTCGGGAGTTATATATGGGGCTCCGCAGTATGTGAAATTTATAGTGGTAGTTTTTCCAAACATCCAGAATGGCAAGGAACAATTAATGCTAACGTTGATAGAATAGGTGAAGCGATTTCAGGTACTGTAAGCCATGAACTGGCACACTTAATAAACTGTGTCCACGCATATATGTTTAATGCATTTAATCCAACAATATCAGGCGCGATTGATAATCAATACTGGCCCAAAGAACCTTCTGAACTACCATTGCAAATTACTGAAGATGATGCCTCCAATCATATCATGGCAACAAGTAGTTACATTACTTTTGAACAGAGAGCAACTATCAATAGGGCTTTCTCTTCCCACAGCCAAAGAACAATAAATTTTGCTAAAAATGGCGGTTGTAATGTTGACGGCAATATGACTTGGGGATTATTTAATAAAACGATGAATCAGCAAAATGATATAACAATTTCTTCAGGTGTTACTCTTTATATTTCAGGTAATTCTTATACACATAATCTTAATGCACGCTCAATTTCTGGCGGTACAGTTATCCAGTCTAATTCAGCAACAGTAAGTGGGTTAGCCGCTAAAGTAAAAAGTGGCAGTACAGTCAAGGGATTATTTCCAACAATACAACCCGCTATTAATTTTGCATCAAGCGGCAATACAATAGAATTGGTTTCGGCAACTTATTCAGAAAGTCCAAGTATTAGTAGCAAGTCAAATATAAATTTAACGGGTCAAGGAACTAGCAGTACAGTGTTAAATAATGGGGCATATATTTCAAATTCAAGTAACATTTCAGTTAGCAATATGAGATTAAATCACACTATTAGCTCTGTTAGTAACCAAAGTGTTAGTGTTTCCAATTGCTATTTGCCTTGTGCAACAATGTTATATGATTATTACAGCTCGCAAAACACTATGTCGAATTGTTTTAGTGGTACAGAAGATCAAGCATCATACGCAGTAACTTCCTATGGTGGAACCGGAACACTATCTTCCAATATAATCAGACGCTTTGATGCGGGTGTTTTCTTAACAAGCAGTGCATCATATTACATAGGTACAAGTAATACTTTCTGTAATAACGGATATGATATTTATTCCCCGAGTCCTTCTTCAGCAAGTGCAGTAAGTAATAATTATAGTTATGCCTTGCCAAATAGTGTTTATGGAAATGTTACAACTTCAGGTACCAATGGAGTTTGTAGTTTGCCGAAAACTAGTGCTTTACAACAAACAGAAATTGCATCGTCAGATTCAAAGCTGCTTAAAGAAGCAGATTATAAATACATAGAACTGCTTAGAAAAATTGACGCGGATTCTAAAAAAGAAAAGTATGATAAGAGTAAATATGAAATGGATTACAATAATTTGATAAATGATTATATGAATGTTGTGGCAGTTGAAAAAGATAAGCAAATAGTAAAAGCAGCACTAACAAAACTGAACTATTTGTATAAAGCAAAAGAAGACAAGAATACATTTACCGCTTACTTAAATGATTTGGCAAGCAAAAATAATTACAAGCTATATTTGCCTTACATTCAGCGCTTTTCAATTTGGGATAATATTGAGAAAAGCGATTATCAAAATTCAATAAGTGTTGCTGATGTAGTATTAAAAAATGCTAATGCAGATGAAGATTTAATCTGCGAAATGCTTTACGAAAAAGGTTTGGTTTATAAATACTATATCAAGAATCAATCAAAAGCAGAAGAAATGTTTGGAGATGTAATAGCCAACTATCCAAAGCATATACTCGCCAAATTTGCTTCACAAGAAAGTGGTATAGAACTGAAAGAAAAATTTGGAATTAAGGCTACAGAAAGTGAAGAAACTGTAAGCTATAGTTTGGATAATTATCCAAATCCATTCAATCCTATGACAACAATAAGCTATAGTTTACCCGAAGCAGGGCAAGTTACACTGAAAGTATATGATCTTCTTGGAAGAGAAGTAGTTGAGCTTGTGAATAGTTCTAAAGAAAGAGGAAAGCATAACGTTATATTCAATGCAAGTAAGTTTTCAAGCGGTTTCTACATTTACACCATTAGAGTAAATGATTTTTATGCATCAAAGAAGATGCTCCTAACCAAATAACGATAAAAAAGTTACAACAATGTTTAGAAAAATAGGTGCAAAATTAACCATTATAGTAAGTATTACTGCGCTAATAATAATTGGCTTTTATTCTTACTTCAAAATTGAAAGGCAATCTGAAGTATTAAGAGGCGAAGTTCAAAGACATGCAAATCAACTTAGCGAAACTGTTAAGAATGCAACTCGTTTTGTTATGTTAAAAAATGATAGAGATTATATTCAGCAGATAATTGACGGAATTGGTAACGACCCTGCAATTAACGACGTAAAGATTATGAACAAAGAAGGCGAAATAGTTTATTCATCACGCCAAAACAATATCGGGAATATGCTGGACAAGCAAGCGGAAAGTTGTTTTGTTTGCCATGCTGAAAATAAACCTATAGAAAAACTTCCTATGAATAACCGCACAAGAATTTTTTCAGCTAACCCAGATTCTTCAAAAATTCTTGGTATAATAAATCCAATTTATAACGAACCATCTTGCTATGAAGCGGAATGCCATGCTCACCCAGCAGATATTAAAGTTTTAGGTGTTTTAGATGTAACCTTTTCGTTAAAAGATGTTGAAAACCAGATAAAGGCAAATCAAATAGAAGGAATTATTTTTGCTCTTATTGCAATTGTTGCAATTGGTTTTATTATCGGCATATTCGTAAAAAGATATGTTGATTTGCCGGTTAAAGAACTAGTATACGCTACAGAACAAGTGGCTTCCGGAAATTTAAATTATAAGATTAAAATCAATGGCAAAGACGAATTAGGCAAACTTGGAAATTCGTTTAATATTATGACTCAAAAGCTTGATGAAACAAGCCAGCAGCTTTACCAGTCAACAAAAATGGCTTCGCTCGGTCAACTTGCTGCCGGCGTTGCTCACGAAATAAATAATCCTTTAACCGGCGTATTAACATACAGTAGTTTCTTGCTCAAAAGAGCAAAAGACAATCCGCAGATGCAAGAAGACTTAAATGTTATTGTACGTGAGACTATGCGCAGCCGCGAAATTGTAAAAGGTTTGTTAGATTTTGCTCGCCAATCAATTCCTAAAAAAGGAATTTGCAATATAAACGAAGTACTAGACCGAGCTATTGCAGTTGTAAATAATCAACTAAAGCTTAACAAAATAACTATTGAAAGGATTAATGATTCAGCAATTCCGGATATAATTGCAGATGCAAATCAAATACAACAAGTTTTTCTCAACTTGTTAGTCAATGGTATAGACGCAATTGGACAAGAGGGAAAAATTATTGTAAAAACCTCTCAAATGAGTTTATCTCCACGCGGAATTACACAAATTAAAAATGCGGTATGCAGCAAAACACACAGCCTTATTGATCCTCAATATAAAATCGGTGGAATGCCATCATTAAAGATGAAAATAAAATCCAATGGAAATGAAGGTTTCGTTCATCTCGATCCGGTTTATGGTTTGAACAGACACTATTTTGGTGTGAACTTCGAACATGATTCTGCAAACCATTTATCTTGCCCAACTTGCGACATTTCCCTAATCGATAAAAACCAGAAATGCCCGGAATGCGGCGGTCCGGTTTATAAAATTCAAATTCCTAATCATGGATTTTTAGAAGGATGTGCATCACTTAAAAGTAAATGGCAGCGTTGGAGTTTTGTTGATGGTGATGGTGAAAAGAAATTTGTTGAAATTGATATTGAAGATTCTGGCTGCGGAATTCCATTAGAAAATCTGAATAAAATTTTTGAACCATTTTTTTCTACAAAAGGGCAAAGAGGAACCGGCTTAGGTCTTTCAGTAATTTGGGGAATTATTGATAATCATAATGGAGTTATAACAGTTCAAAGTGAAGTTGGTAAAGGAACAACATTTTCTATTAGATTGCCGCAAGGCAACACAAAATCTTTGGTTTAATGAAAAAACACTGTAACATATTGGTAATAGATGATGAACAAGTAATCATTGATTCGATTAGAAAAATTGCTAGTCTTGAAGATCTTACTGTTGAAGCTGCTATGCTTGGTAAAGATGCTTTTTACAAAATTTCGCAAACAGATTTTGATTTAATCATTTGCGATATTATGCTCCCCGAGATGGATGGTTTTCAGATTCAAAATGAACTTTTAAGACGAAATGTAGACAGTCCGGTAATAATGACAACCGGATACTCAACAATTGAAAATGCGGTTAAATCGCTATACTTAGGCGCAATTGATTTCATTCCAAAACCATTTACAATTGATGAAATGATTGCGATAATTAATCGTGGTATGCGCTACAGTAAACTTCTTCAATCTAAAAGAAACGAAACAAATAATGTTTTGTTGGTTCCTTGCCCGGCTCGGTATTTCCGCTTAGGTTATTCTTGCTGGATGAATACAGAACTTGATGGAAGCGTTTTTATTGGCGCAACCGATTTTTTCATAAAAACAGTTGAGCCGATTAGACAAATTGAATTAATGAATAATGGAGAAATATTAACACAAGCTTCTGCTTGTGCAAAATTTAAAAACGATGATGAATTAAATTACCAGCTTTATTCGGTGTTGAGCGGAAATATTATTGAACGAAACGAAAAAGTTATAAAACAGCCCGAACTGCTGGAAAAAGATCCATATTTTGATGGTTGGCTATATAGAATTATTCCAACCGAACTAGATTATGAAACTAAAAACTTAATACCTTGTAGTTCAGATAGATTATAAATGTTTACAAAACTAAGGAGACAATTATGGGATTCTCATTATTAATCTTTGCTTTCATATTATTTATTATTGCAGATATTGTAATTCGTTATGCAATAAAATCCATTAATGAAAAAAAGCTGCGTAAAGAAAGAGAAACAATATTGCATGAGAGCATCAGTGTTGATTTTTCAACGGAAGCTAAATCACTTAAACGTGCAGAAGTACCAAATCCAAAAGCAAAAATTCTCTGTGTTGATGATGAAGATGTAATATTAGACAGTTTCAGAAAAATTCTGGTTTTAGATGGTTACTCTGTTGATACAGTCAATTCCGGTCCTGAAGCATTTAATCTTATCAAAGCTAACCATTATGATTTCTTGTTTACAGATTTGAAAATGCCAGAAATGTCCGGAACCGAAGTAGCTAAAACGGTTAAGTATTTACGTCCGGATATTGACGTTGTAATTATAACTGGATACGCAACCGTAGAGACTGCTGTTGAATGTATGAAATATGGTGCAATGGATTATGTTCAAAAACCATTTACAGAAGACGAATTGCTTGACTTTACAAAGAAATCATTAATTAAGAGAATAGATAGAATTCAAAAACAGCTAAAACCTCGAGTACATATAACACATCTTTCAGAGTCTGAAAAACTAAACGTTGGCGAATTCGCAATTCCTGGCGGAGTATTTATTTCGGAAGGACATACTTGGGCAGCAATTAGCCAAGATGGTGAAGTTAAAATAGGAATAGATGACTTTGCAAAAAAACTAATTGGTAAAATTGATGATATTTTATTCCCAAACCTTGGCATGATAATTCAAAAAGGACAACCATTGTTCAGCATTAAGCAAGGAAAAAGGACATTACATTTTAATTCGCCTGTAAGCGGTTTAGTTTCTAAACTTAATCACGATTTACGCGATGATTTACTGGCGCTTGATTATTCTCCTTACGAAAAGAATTGGTTCTGCTCCATTGATGCTGAAAAATTGGATACTGAATTAGCCGAATTAAAAATCGGGAAAAATGCAGTTAGTTATTATCAAGAAGAAATTGACCGATTTATTAAACAAATGAAAGATATCTTGAAAGAAGATAAGTCCGCTGATGAATTGTATTGGGGTGAGATTGAGAAGTTGGAAGAGAAAGAATGGTATGTAATTACCGGAGAATTTTTTAAGAAATAACTAAATGAGTCATCTGAAATATTGCAGTCATTGTCTTTCCGAATCCGCCTTTGGCGGATGAAGCAAACTCAAAACTAACTTATTGAATCAAAATCGAGTTTGCTTTCCCGAAACAAAACTTCGGGACAAGCTGTCATTTCATTCCTTGCAATGACAACTGAAAATAATATTTCAGAGCTCTCTAAATGTTTTGATTTATAATTTTACGTTTGCATATGTTGCACGATCTAAATATTTTGTGAGAGGATATTATAGTCCTTTATCTGGTTTAGTGATAAAAACACCATAAAAACGAAATTTTCAAAGATTATTTTGATAAAAACAGATTTATAGCAGGTTCAAAATGAAAAAAATTTTATGTTTATTCCTTACATTCTTTTTTATTATTCCCGTATTTGCACAGAGCCAAGAAGATCAGGCTTGCTTAGACTGCCACTCAGACAAAACGCTTAGCAAAAAACGAGCTGGGAAAAACATTTCTTTGTTTGTAGATGGCGCCAAATTCGCTTCATCTATACATGCATCACTTAGTTGCGTAGGCTGTCACTCCGATGTTGACCCGGCAAATCTTCCTCATAATGAAAATCTTGCTAAAGTTGATTGCGGCACTTGCCACGATGATAAAGTAAAAGCAAAGAATTTTGATGTTCATGCCAGATTAAAAATTAAAAATCCACCAAGCTGCAAAAGCTGTCATGGAAACCACGAAATAAAAAAAGCACCAACTACAAATTCGGATAAAGCAAAAGAATACTGTAATAAATGCCACACAAACAAAATTGTAGCAAACAATTATCATGGTCAAATATTAACTAAAAACAATTGCCTTAGCTGCCATAAAAAAGTAGATGTAAAACTCACGCTTCCATCATCTGTCCATAAAAATTTGGAATGCGCTGATTGCCACAATTACATTGCAAATAACTTATCTAAGCATTCAAAAGGTATAAAATCAAGTCAAAAAGCTGATTGTTATTTGTGCCATAGTGATATAGCAAAAGAGCATAGAGAAAGCATTCACGGTATATCTTTAGATGAAGGTGTTGATGAGGCTGCTAAATGCTGGGATTGTCATGGCTCTCACGATATAAAACAAGTTAAAAGCGAGTTTAGTGTTGTTCACCCCAAAAATATAACTGCAACTTGTGCTAAGTGTCATGATAATTCTGTATTACAGAAAAAGTTTGATTTTGGTATTAAAAATCCGGGAGGTAATTATTCAAAATCGGTGCATGGGAAATTAGTTTTAAATGGTAAGAATAATGCACCATCTTGCTCTGATTGTCATGGAGTTCATAACATAAAAAATAAAGTACAGCCGGATTCAAAAATTTCAGCTTTCAATGAACCGGAAATGTGCGGACAATGTCATAAAGAAATTGCAGAAGATTTCAAGAAATCCATCCACTGGATCAGGGCAAAAAAAGGATTTAGAGAATCACCAGTTTGTTCAAATTGCCATAACGAGCATTCGATTGCTGCAGTTGGCAAAAATAACCGCGAAGAAATGAAAAAGCTGCAAGAACAAACTTGCATAGTATGCCATGAAAACCCAATGATTGCTCAACGATTCGGGCATGATGGCGAAGAGGCAAAATTATATCAAGATAGTTATCATGGATTAGCTGTAATGCGCGGCGATAAAGATGCGGCTATGTGCATTGATTGTCATAATGTTCATAATATACTACCAAAATCACACCCTGCTTCTTCTGTATCAGAAGTAAATGTAACAGCTACATGCCAAAAATGTCATCCAGGAGCAACGGATGTTTTTTCAAAAAGCTATTCGCATACAACACAAGACAAAGAAGCTAAAAATATTGAAAGCCTTGTTGCAAATGTTTATTTCTGGTTAATTGTTTCAATAATTGGTGGAATGATTCTCCACAACTTGTTAATCTTTTTCTACGAAATTAAAAAGAAAAGAAGACGCCACATTAACGAAATTACTATACCAAGATTTACAAAAAATGAAGTAATTCAGCATTTACTCCTTCTTACTTCTTTTATTCTTTTGGCAATTACCGGCTTTGCGCTAAAGTATTCTGAAAGTTGGTGGGCAGAAATGCTGCTTGCTTTGGGAATGACAGAGACAGTTAGACAGTATACTCACAGAGTTTGTGCTGTAATAATGATGCTTACAGGTATATATCATATTGGCTACTTACTATTTACAGCAAGAGGAAGAGATGTTCTTTTGAATCTTTTGCCTAGATTTAGTGATATAACTGAAGCTCGCGACAACATTCTTTATTATTTGAGAATCAAAAAAGAAAAACCACAATTTGATAAGTACGATTATGCAGAAAAAGCTGAATACTGGGCTTTAATTTGGGGCACTATTGTAATGGGTGTAACCGGATTGTTTTTATGGTTCCCTACATTAGTTGGAGACTGGGCTCCAGTTTGGTTAATAAAAGTAAGCGAGTTAATTCACTTTTACGAAGCAATATTAGCATCCCTTGCAATTGTAGTTTGGCATTGGTTCTTTGTAATCTTCCATCCACATGAGTATCCAATGAGTTTAACTTGGATGGATGGTAAAATGTCGTTGCAAAACTATCGCCACCATCACGAAAAACATTTTAGAAAAGTTGTCTTGGAATTGCAAGAGTACAAAGCTGGCATAAGAGATAAAAAGCGGGTTAGTAATTCTGCTTTCTTATTTACTGAAGCATTAGAAAAAGCCGGTCTTAACCCAGATTCTATCATTCAGCACGAAATTGACAAAGATCACGCATTAAAAAAATGGCTGGAACAAAAACTTCAGCCGCAAGTTGAAAAAGAAGAAAAGACATAAAATTTTAGTTGGTCTTATTACGAAAAGTTGTTAATTACAGCCAATTCGGCTATATTAAAACAAGAGTTCTACGTTCTTTTATATTAATTATAAACTCCAAACTCTAAAATCCAAAGGAGAAAGTGATGAAGAAGTTGTTCACATTTGCTGTATTCATTGTAGCTACATATTTACTTGTACCTACATTAACATTTGCTCAACCATATGGTTACGAAGGCACTCAAGTATGTGGAATGTGCCATAAAACAGAAAAACAAGGTCAACAATTAAAAATTTGGCAAGAAAGTTTACATGCTAAAGCATATAAAACACTTCAGACACCTGAAGCAGATAAAATTGCTGCAGATAAAGGATTTAGTACAAAAGCAGCTGAAACAAAAGAATGCTTAAAATGTCATGCAAGCGGTTATGATGTAGATAAAAAACTTTTAGGCGCAAAGTTCAAAATGGAAGATGGCGTTCAATGCGAAACTTGCCACGGTCCGGGTTCTGCTTACAAAGCAATGGCAGTTATGAAAAGCCGAGAAGAATCTATTAAAAAAGGTATGACTTTCTTTGAAGATAAAACAAAATTTTGTACTAATTGCCACAATTCGGAAAGTCCAACTTTCAAAGGATTTAACTTTGAAGAAATGTCAAAAAAGATTCAGCATAATGTTCCGAAAGGTTAATTCTTTCAATGAGATAACAAATGAAAAAAATTATTGTTAGTATTATTGTTGCTCTGCCGTTGTTAATTTCTGCTCAGAATCTCAACGGCAGATTCACTTCCTCTTTCTACACTTTTCAGCGATTTGATAATTTAAATAGTTCAGATGCTTTCCTTCGTAATACCGAAGCATTAACACTCAATTTCAACTACAATAAGTTTTCTTTGCGAACAAGAATGAATTTTGAAACAAATATTGGTGCATCACTTGATAATGATCCACGATTGCGTTTCTATAACTTATATCTTGAAGCAAGAGATATTCTAAGTTTTGCCACAATAAAACTTGGCCGCCAGCCTATGTTTGCTCCAATTACAGGCGGTTTGTTTGATGGAGTTAATCTGAAGTTTAAGTATGAAGGCTATTCTATCTCCGGATTTTACGGAGGTAATCTGCCTGCTTATCAAAAATTGGAATTCTTGAAAGACTTAAGTGATAATTACGTTATGGGCGCTCGTTTTAATGCTAATCCTTTCAGTCATCTTAATCTGGCAGTTAGTTATTATGATAAGAACTATAAAACTATGGATTATGATGCTCTTCGTTTAGATGAAGGATTGGATCCGATTAGCGTATTGATTCAACAAAAATCAAATCAATTTAAGTTTCTTTCCGGAGAAGCTTCTTACGAAATGCCGGGCATCTTTGATGTTAATGCAATTTATGAACATGATTTGAATTATAAAGAAACATCAAAAATTGAAGCAAATGGGCGTGTTTGGATAACAGAAGAATTAGGTGTTACTGGTTATTATAATTGGCGTGAACCAAAAATCCGTTACAATTCAATTTTCTCGGTGTTTAATTTTGGGCATACAGAAGAATATGAAGGTGGAATAGATTATAAAATAAGTAAAAATTTTACTGCGTTCGGAAAATTTGGTAACGTAAAATATGAAGATGAAAATTCTCAGCGCTTATCTGTTGGAGCAACAACAAGTATAGGCAGCATCAGTTACAGAAAGAACTTTGGTTATGCCGGCGAATTAGATAACATTTCTGTTTATGCTGCAAAAAGTTATAGAGAAGGTTTAATAACTCCTTCAATTGGGGTTTCCTATACTTCTTATAAACTTTCAAAAGACGCTGAAAAAAATAATATAACTGCAATCCTTGCTGGTTTTAATCTACGCCCTTGGAAAACATGGTCTTTCGATTTACAAGGTCAGTTTTTCAACAATAAAATTTACCACAATGATTTCAGATTCTTGTTTAAAATAAACCACTGGTTCAATACTAACTTTTAGAAAATTATGAAGATAAAATACTTTTATGCTGCTTTAGGAATTTTTGTTATTAGTTTCTTGACTATAGCGGCTATAGGTGCTAATGGAAACGAAGGTGAAAAATCTAATAAAGATATCATCAAGTTTTCTCATGCAGTTCATAAAGAAACAACCGATTGTGCTGGTTGCCATACCAAAGCCTCAGAAAGCGTCTCTCTCAATGATAGATTACTTCCCGATAAATCTGTTTGTGCAACTTGTCATGATGTTAATGATGATAAACAATGTAATATGTGTCACATCGGTGAAATATATGAACCATTGATAAAGAAGAAATCAGAATTATTCTTCAATCATAAATTGCACATGAGTGATTCTAACACTTGCGAATCTTGTCATAAAGGAATAACTGAAGTTGCTTTCAGCAGCGAAGCGAAAGAAGCTTTACCATCAATGGCTACTTGTAATTCATGCCATAGCGATCAAGCTGTAGCTAGCAATGAATGTAAAACATGTCATATTTCAACAGTTAATTTGCTGCCACAAGATCATAAAAGTGCTTCTTTTTTGAAGACTCACAAATTCAAATCTTCCGAAGCTAATACTAACTGCCAGATGTGTCATGATAATTCATTCTGTGAAACTTGCCATGCCGCAACTACAATGATTGATGAAACAAATACGGCACGAAATTTTATTACACCTTATTCACCTCATAATTATGTAGATAATACAAAACAGCAAAAAATCAGCAGAGTGCATGAACTCAATTACCGATTTACTCATGGTATTGATTTAAAAGGTAAAACAACAGAATGTCAAACTTGCCATCAAACAGAAACATTCTGTGCTGAATGTCATCAATCCGGCGGTGGAGATTATGCATTAGAAGGAATGGTTCCAAAATCTCATAGAATGCCAAACTTTGTTACAATTGGTGTAGGAAGCGGTGGTGGACAACACGCAACATTAGCACGCAGAGATATAGAGCGTTGTGCTTCCTGTCATGATGTTCAAGGTGCCGATGCAAATTGTATTATGTGCCATGTTGATAACGACGGTATTAAAGGAACTAATCCTAAAACACATAAAATAAGTTTTATGAAATCTTCGGAAAAAGGCGATTGGCATTCTGATAGAAACTCAGTTTGTTACTCATGCCACTCAGATGCCAATGCACGACCAGGCGGAATTAAGGGTATTGGTTTCTGCGGCTATTGTCATAAATAATTAATCATTCTGGAAATGATATGAGATCTATAAAAATTTATTCTTTTATTCTTTTTACTCTAGGTTTGTTTTCTTTTGGATGCAGCGAACTACAAAATGAAGTTACACTTCCAACTAAGATTGGTGTACACGGAGCAGATGTTCTTGTAAAAGCGGCCGATTCATTTCACGGTAGAAAATTAGTTGGCGCAAGCTTTGATAATTGCCGTCAATGCCATGCACAAGATCTAAAAGGTGGAACTGCCCAAGTTAGTTGCTCAACTTCAAACTGTCACCCTACAATTCCAGTTCATACTTCAAATATCATGAATCCTTCTTCACAAATGTTTCATGGTACGTATATTGCCAATTTGAATTGGAATATGGATGGATGTGCGCAGTGCCACGGCGAAGGATTTGCTGGTGGTGTTTCAAGCCCATCTTGTTATACATGTCATAAGCAACCAGGCGGACCTGAAGCATGTAATACATGTCACGGAGATTTTCTTAAACCTATTAACGTAGCGCCACCAAGAGCATTAAATAATGCAGTAAATACAACTGATCCTGGAGTTGGTGCTCATACATTTCATTTATTAGAAATAAACGACGCATCCAAGGTAGTTTGTTCAGAGTGCCATTTAGTTCCGAGTAAATTGAAATCAGCTGGACACATTGATAATACAAAGAAAGCAGAAGTAATATTCGGTGCATTCACAAATAAAGGTCCATCAAAAGCAGCTTATAATACAACTAATAATACATGTCAAAACACATACTGCCATGGCAATTTTGAATTCTCTAAAGCTGCCTCAGCATATCCTTTTGTTTATACTGCGGAGAAGATGACTGGAAACAATTACTCACCTAAATGGAACAAGGTAGATGGAAGCGAAGGTAAATGCGGCACTTGCCACGGCTTACCACCAACCGGGCATCAAGCTCAGTCATTAAGTTCTTGCGCAACTTGCCATACTGGAGTTGTAAATAACCTTGGCAAAATCATTGACCCAACTAAACATATTAATGGGAAAATTGACGTGTTTGGAAAATAGTAAAATAGAATCATTATTAAGATTAAAAGCCGCTCTTCGTAGCGGCTTTTTTTTGCTCTAGATTATTATAGTTTATGTTTTGGTAACTTTGTATATGAAAAATTCAGAATTTACTGATATTAATAACAAGATTTTAGAAAAAGAAAATTTAACTGAAGAAATTTCCGGACAGATTTCATTCAAAAATACATTTGCAGCATTAGGTTTTAAGAACTATCGCTTATGGTTTTCGGGGCAACTTGTTTCTCTGTTCGGCTCTTGGATGCAAAGCACTGCGTTTGGTTATTTCATTTTTGAATTAACTAATTCTCCGGCTTTTCTTGGTTATGTTGGTTTTGCATCCGGCATACCAGCGTGGATATTTACTTTATATGGCGGCGTGATTGCAGATAGATATCCAAGAAGGACAATTCTGATACTAACACAAACTTGGATGATGTTGCTTGCTTTAGCACTATCAATCTTTACATTTACCGGGATAGTTCAGCCTTGGCATCTTATTGTAGTTTCCTTTTTGAATGGTATTGGCAACGCATTCGATTCTACAGCAAGACATGCTTTTGCAAGAGAATTGGTCGATAAGAAATACCTTACAAATGCAATAGCATTAAATGCTACAATGTTTAATACAGCAACTGCAATTGGGCCGGCAATTGCCGGAATTACATACGCAATTCTAGGTCCCGCATGGTGTTTTATGATTAATGCTATATCTTTTATTGCTGTCATCTATAACCTGATCCAAATTAAAACCGAAAAGATTACAGTTCAGCTGAACAATAATTCTGTAGCAGATGAAATAAAAGCCGGCTTTGATTATTTACGAAAAAGCAAAGATTTGATTGTAATTATTGTTATTACATCTTTATTGAGTTTCTTTGGAATGGGTTTAGTTACATTATTCCCAGCATGGACTGTTAATATATTGCAAGGAGATTCAATTATTAATGGATATTTGCAATCTGCAAGAGGTGTAGGAGCTTTAACTTTTGCTTTATTAATTGCAGCTGTTAATCATGTTATTCATAGAGGGAAGTATTTATTGTATAGTTCAAGTGCTTTGCCAATTCTACTATTAGTTTTTTCATTCAACCGCTCATTTTTAATTTCTGTTTTACTTTTGATATTAATTGGCGGTGTATTAATTACAATGTTCAATCTTGCAAACGGTTTAATACAAACAATTGTTGATGAGAGTTTCAGAGGAAGAATTTTAAGCTTTTATTCATTTAGTTTTTTTGCATTATATCCTTTAGGTTCATTGTGGATTGGAATGCTTGCAGAACATTACTCAACTCCAATAGCAATTCTAATTAACGCCGTTCTTCTTGCGATAGGATATTTCTTTGTAATCAATAACCACCCCACACTAAAAACAATAAAGTAACTAGATATGGATTTCTTTAGGGTCAGTTTCCATCTCAACAATACGCCATTCGTTTTCTTCAATGTCAAAATCAGTAATTTTTTCAATAGGCACTTTTAAATACTTTCCGTAAGCTGTAACTGCAACATCTCCATTTGCAAGAATTATTTCACCAGTTCCTTCAAAGAACCTACTGTTTTCGGATGTAATTCTTCCAATTACTTTTAGTTCCTCATTTAGAGGAATTGGTTTTTTAAATTTCACAGATAAGTCAATAGTTACTCCCCAAACTTCAGTATCATATTTGTTTAGGATTGCTCTGCCTATAGTTTCATCCAGAACGGCAGAAGCAATTCCACCATGCAATCTTCCCGGATAACTTTGATGCTCTTCTGAAGGCGTGAATAGCGCTATCAATTCTTGTGACTCGGTAATATAAAAATGAGCATGAATACCAAATTTGTTCTTAAGACCACATACAAAACAAAGTTTAGAATTGTGCTGCTTACCAATAATAGTATGTTTCATTAAACTGAACCTGTAAAATATTGTTGGTCAAAATATATAAAGTATCATTCCTTGATAAAACTTTACTTAGCAATATTTGTCCATAAGGATTATTTGTTTCTTTTTGCATTTTAAAATGCGAGCCGCCTTTTATCTACATAGTTAATCTGCCTTGTTACCCGGTTTTATTTTATTAACTAACACTACTATAATTGCAAATTCATTTTCAATTTTTATCATGTGTGGCTTTCGAAAAATAGTAATTATTGTTTTTCGATTCTGATTTATAGAAAAAAGTAAACTCATAATTGCTTTTTGGTTTTCTTGCTGGTAGGCGCAACTTTCAAATTGCGGTTTTTTAAAAGTAACGCAAGTTGACCTACTTCTCTAAACGGCTTAGCGAGGCGAAACCTTGCGGTACTATAAAAATATATTTACCCGTTGTGTGAAATATGCTTTATTTGGTTAAAAGCAATTATTTATTTAAAAAGGAACCGCAGATTAAACGGATTAATTATGATTTTCACAGATAAATTTTTGAATAATTGCTTTTAACTTCGTTATGTCAATTTTCAGAATCTTATTCACACAACTAGTTATATTTATAAAACGGGCGCTAACTCGTGAGATTAATTAAGATTTGTGAAGTTGAAGAAGTTAGAAATGTATTTGTGTTTTTTACTAACACCAGCTTGCTTTCTCTTTATTAGTTACTAAAATGGCGGCATGGTTGATAATCACTACTTAATATCACATCACATTAATTTCTATTGAACGGGTATTATTTTATTTATAATTTACTATTGTTATCATAAACTTAAATTAGATATGAAAGGTAATAGTCTCTTAACAATCGTTATAGTTTTACTTTCTTCTTTATCAATCACTGCCCAAATACCAACAATACAAACTCAAGCACCGAGTATTAACAATACCTATGTATATGATAGTCTTTCAACAGTAAGGTTTGGTGCGAATGTTACGTTCCGAGGTGCGGTCAATCCTAACGGTTTACAGTGTAATGTCTATTTTGAATACGGACCCACGACCGACTACGGAAATCTTATTTTAGCTGCAAGTAACATTAGCGGCGCAGAAAATGTTTCAGTATCTGCCACACGGGTACTTTATAATTGCGGTGATATATACCATTACCGTGTAAAAGTATTTACAGCAAACGGTTCTTATTGCGGTCAAAACAATACATTTGTACCGGGTATTGATCCCACGTTTAGAATCGGTTTCATTCCGCAATGCTCTAATGATCCCAATACCACAACTATTGATGTTGAAAATAATAATAACTTCAATGTATCACTTACAATGACGGATGGAAGCAACACAACCACACAAACTATTCCCCCATCAACTACCTACAGTTTTGTATGCAACAAAAATAGTACAGTAAGTTTTTATTATAACTTTACAAATCCTGCCGGCACCATTACTTATTCTCACTTGTTTAGGCAAATGCCAACGAACAACCAGGATTGTAATGATATTCATTACCCCGCAAACAAAATAATTATCATAATGCAGAAGGGATACAACGGAAACAAAGAGAGTATAGTCTATCAAATAATTAATAATAATGATGTTGATGTTGAATTATTGTTAATAGCAGGTGATTCTCAAACAAGTAAAATCGTCTACAGAAATAGTAATGTTTATTATCGTTTTCAATACTCAGCCGTAGATTTTTATTATAATAATTTAATTGTAGCTTCGTTTCCTCCGGCACTTTTTAGAGATTATCATACTGCATATGTAACCGCAACACCTGTATTCACAAATGGAATCACTGCTAGCTTCTCTTTTCAAAACAATAATTTGATTCCTTCAGATTCACCTGAAACCCCTGGACAGGGTGTAATAGTATATTTAAATAATGGAAGTATTTCACCTGATCAAGTGGTTTTTACGAAATACTTAAATTTGGTTCGCTCATTTGCGCACAGGAATTATGAAATGTATGTTACTAACGGCACTGTTAGCGATGCGCAAATCACTTCAAGATATAGAGAATTACCTTATTGCGGCACATTGGTTCCGGGCATGTCAGTTTTATCTGCAAGTCCAAGTGTAATTACTATTGATCAAAATCAGTGCACAAAGCCAGTAAAGATTTCATCAAGCGTTTACTGGACATTATCAAAAAAACAATCATGGGTTTCCTTAAACAAAACGGTTGGCTCAGGTAACGATACACTTCTTGTTACAGTAGATTTAAACACCACCGGAAATACCCGCCGAGATACAATTACTCTTAGCGATGGATACAATTCGAAGTATATTGTAGTAACACAAACTTCTTTGCCGACCCAAAATTTAAAATTGCATCTCGTTTCTGATCAAGGAGTAGTAACTAATGGTACAGCCGTAACAAACTGGAATGATCGGTCGAGTAATAGAAACGATGCTTATCAGAATTCCGGTATTAACCAGCCAACCTATGTTCAAAATTCAATGAATGGATTACCGGCTATTCGTTTTAATGGATCGACCAGTAAGTTAACATTGCCAACATCGGTGAGTCTGGGAATACAAAACAATCCATATGAAATGTTTATTGTGGCAAAATCAAGTTCAAGCAATATTCAGTTTTTAATAGCGGGCGGAGCTACAGAACAATTTGAGTATCATCTAAATGGTTCTTCCGGAGCGAGATTTATACCAGTCAGTTCAATATTTATTGATAAAGGTGCAACAGAAAATTATACCACTGGCAATCCACACGTATTTTCAGCAAGGGCAAGTTCAAGCGGCGGCGCTGTTCGTGTTGATGGTATAGATGGCGGAATTTCGAACAGCAATATTCTTTCATCAAATTCAGCTAATCTTTTATTAGGCGCAAGAAGCGATGGATCACTATACTTTAACGGCGATATCGCCGAAGTATTTATTTATAATTCAATATTAAGCACAACAGATAGAAACACAGTAGAACTGTATTTAGCAAACAGATACAACATAACCAGCGGAGCTTTACCAGTAGAGCTAACATCTTTTAATGCAAACTATGCTGACGGAAAAGTTTTTCTTAACTGGCAAACTGCCACAGAAGTGAATAACTACGGATTTGCAATTGAGCGGTTAGTCATTAGCAACAAGCATTTAACTAACAGCCAACAGGTAAATGATAATGGCTGGCAAAAAATTGGTTTTGTTCATGGGCACGGAAACAGTAATTCCCCGAAGTATTATTCTTTTGCTGATAATCTTGCTAATACTAATGCGCTTAATCTACTTCAGTATAGACTAAAACAAATAGATTTTGACGGCAAATATGAATACAGTAATGTGGTTGAAGTTAATATTGAAGTGCCTACAGTTTTTAAGTTAGAACAGAATTATCCAAATCCGTTTAACCCAACAACAACAATTCGCTATGTCATTTCTGGCTCAGCTAAGGAATCTCAGGAGATTGCTTCGTCCAAACAAACTTGGACTCGCAATGATGCTTTTCATGTAAAATTAACAGTTTATGATGTTTTAGGAAGAGAAGTAGCAACTTTAGTAAATGAACCTCAACCAGCCGGAACATATGAAATTTCATTTAATGTAGAGACGATTCATGCCTCGTCTTTACCAAGCGGTGTTTATTTTTACTCATTGCGTGCTGGTAGTTTTAGAGACACCAAGAAATTTTTGTTGATGAAATAGGTTTAGGACATCTATAAAAAAGATTGTTGATTTCCGATAAAGTTCTCGTAAACGTGATGCAAAAAACCCGCTCTATGAAATGAAAGAAGAAAAATGTGTGATGTCCGGTTGTTTCTGTCGCGTATCCAGAATGAAGATAGATTCCTTAAATGTTTTTGGGGAATGAAAGATAAAATTGAAGAAAAAAAAATACCGGTATTTTTCTGTCCGGTATTTTTTTAAATGCTTACTATATGCAGCCTAATTTTATTTCATCAGCAACATTTTTTTAGCTATGTCTACATTAGTTCCGGTCAAGCGGTAGATGTACATTCCCGTTGCTAATTTGCTGGCATCAAATGTTATTTTATGATGACCGGCATTCATTTCTTTGTTAATCAAAACGGCAACTTCTTGACCAAGTACATTATATATTTTAAGTGAGTACCTTCCCTCTTTTACCAGAGCAAAATCGATGGCTGTACTTGGATTAAACGGATTAGGATAATTCTGTGATAGTTTATACTCATTAGGAATTGTGGCGCTGCCTTCAACACTCGTAATGTTGAAAGATATTTTATACACTTTTCCATCACGAGTTCCGGCTAAAACATCACTTTGGTTTGGGCTGACTACTAAACTGCTTACGCCAAATCCTCCCATACCAATTGAGTTCCATGTAGCACCATTATCAACAGATGAGAACACTCCGCTTGTCCAAGAGCTAATATATATTCTTCCGCTTTTATCAACATTTATTGAGTAAATATATGGCTGATTGAGATTAACCTTTTCCCAGTTGGCGCCGTTATCAAGCGATCTGTAAACACCATCACCATAAGTTGAAGAAATTATTGCGTTCGAATTTGCACCAAGAGCCCAAACAATGTTATTTCCCAAATCGTATTGGTACCATTTGTTTTCACCGCCAAATAGTTTAAACATACCGCCGCCTGCTGTACCGGCAAAAACATCGCCATTTTTGCCAACCGTAATTGCTAGTACTGCTAAATAATTTTCCATACCGGATTTAATTTGAGTCCAGATAGCGCCGTTATCAACAGAGCTGTAAACGCCTCTTCCCCAAGTTCCAGCATATAATACTGTTCCGGAAGTAGCAAGTGAGCGCACATCAACATCTTTCAAACCGGTTTCAACCCAATTAACGCCATTTAGTTTGTAAATTCCTTTTTCTGTTGAAGCAAATAAAATATTATTGTGGAAAACTAACGACCAAATCCAGCCAACATTCATTGAACTGTTTATTCGAGTCCAGTTTTTTCCACCATCAACAGACTTATATATTTTCCCTCCCATTGTTCCGGAATATGTATTTCCATTTACATCATAAGTAAGTGTGTAAACAATTTCACCAGAATTGAAAGAACCAACTTGCTGCCATGTGCCGCTGGTTGTTCCTCCGTCCGGGTTTCCGCCACCAGGTAATTGATTTGAATTATTTACATTAACTGAAACAAGCGAGCTGTTGTTATTCGAATTTGGATCTACTGTTAAACTGCCAGTTACACTCGCAATGTTTGTAATTTTTTTATCTGCGGGTATGTTGCCAAAGAACAATGAATTGTTAAACTGTCCTTTTCCTGTCATTGATTTACAAATCATCTGACCGTTCTGTACGCCGGTCTCAAAATTTACATCTGCAAATGGTGCAAGTATTGAACCGCGCACGTCAATGTTTTTTATTTTTAATGTATTAGTTTGGTAAAAGTTATAAAGAACATTGTTTATAGCTGTACCAAAAACTTCTAAACCGCCGCTCCATGATATATTTGTTCCATCTATGTTAACTAAAACTGCAGAGCCGTTCGGAACATTAATAGCAAAACTGGTTGCTATAGATAGATCGCTTCCTTTTACTTTGAATACATTCAAGTGAGGATCTGTACCGGTTAAAGTTAATCCGCTAAACTGGAATGATGTGATTCCGTTTACATAATAGCCGCTTAATGTTATTGAGAGATTTTCGAGATAAGTTTTAGCCGCTGCAAAATTTATTGGAGAATCCTTTCTCAAACTGCCGTCTATAGATGTTTGATTAATAGGAAGATTGGTTGAGTTTCCATATGAAACATCTCCGTTATAAACTCTTCCGCTTGTAAATGTTAAGTTTCTTCCAACTATTAAAACATCGCCGCTATTTGGAGTAAGTTTATCTCCCACACTATAATTTGCCAGTGCAGCATCTCTACCAACAGCTACTCTTCCTTCTGTATCCGAAGAAGGCTGGTTTAAATCTTGAAGAACAAATAAATTGTATTCTTTAGCAACTCCAAGATCAAAGACAGAATTATTAATTTGCTCACAATCAGTATTTACAACAATGTTAAGAGTTTTAGATGTGCCGTTTGCTAAAGTTCCAATTAACCAAATTCCAGTATTTTTATTGTATGTTCCTGAAGCAGCATCATCTGAAACATACTTAACACCGTTTGGTAATAAATCAGTTATTTTAACACCTTTTGCTTCAGCAGGACCCAGATTAGATACTTTAACAGTGTAGGTAAAGTTATCGCCGCATTTTGGTGTATGGCTGCTCGATGTTTTTTCAACTTTTATGTCAGATTCACTTGCCGGCGGCGGCGGGCAAACAGAAAAATTCCAATACCATTTTTTTATTACTTCTTTACCAAGTGCGTTTTTGTTGCAATCTAATACCAAAACAGAAAGCTGCATTTCAACTGATTGATCTGTAGGACGAACGCCCGGCCAGTTTAATATAGCAGTAAAACTAGAGCTTTCGGTAATTTCATATGTCTTTGTAACTACTGAGTTGTCTACACTGCCATCATTTGGATAATTAACTTTTGCCGAAATAACAACAAAACCAGCACTAGGATTTGGTTTTAGAATAACTTTAATATCTTTTAAAGTAACTACATTTTTATCATGCCAGCAAACAGCTTCATCTTTACCCAAATCAACGCTCCAATCCGTTGCGCAAGTTAACCCGCATTCAACTTTAACAGTGAAAGTTGATTTATCAGTTACATAAGCAGATCCGTCAACCGGATGCGCTTCAGCGGTTACTTCATTTATCAAATCACCGCAGTCAGAGTTTTTAATAGTATATGAAGATGAAAACTGTGTTGATTTATTTGGGTTAAGTAAATCAATATGTTTTATTAAATGTGGCGATTTACTGTTTAGCAGCTTATCAAAAACATCAATACCGCCATGATGTTGAACATCACCGCAGTTTTCAATTGTGAATGTATAAGTAATTACATCGCCAACTTTGGCGGTCTGCTTATTTGCAGTTTTTGTAATGGTAACGCAAGTTTTGTAGAAACCGAAATCAACTGTAAAATTATCTGAGCAATTAAGCGTAACAGAAACAGATTCATTTTTATTAGCATCACTATCTTTTGTTTTATCCAAGATTTGATTTTTCTTTGTGGAATACCATTTCAAATTACCAGCATCAGCCAATACTCCGCCATTTGAGTAATTTGATAAGGCGACATTAATATTATAAATACCGTTTGCAAGATTATTAAACTCATATTTGCCGTTTAAGTCGGTTTTTGTTGTTGCAATCACCTTATTTTCTTGAATCAATTCAATTAAAACATCCTTAATACCCTTCTCATCAATATCTTGGATTCCGTTAACATTTTTATCATGCCAAACGTAATCTCCAATCTTACTATTGCAAACTTCTTGATATATTCCAGCATCCCATGATAAGTCATCCTCACCGGAAACAAGTGTTGTACAAACAGTTTTTCCTGTAGAAATATCTGCATCGGAATCTCTCTCATCGTCTGTTGCATCTTTTAAAGTAAATAAATAACCGTTAGGCAGTTCGAATTTTACATAGTAGCTGCCCGGATTCAAATCTGCAAACAAGTATAATCCGTTTGTATCTGTAACTTTATTTGAAATCAGATTACCTAAACAATCGTAAAGTTTAACAGTAACATTTGCTACACCATTCTCTCCGTAATCTTGAACTCCATCTTTATCAGCGTCTAACCAAACTTTGTCTCCAAGAGATGCTTTTACATTCGCTTGCGAGCAAGTTAAAAATCCTTTATCAACTGTTCCGTTATCAAAATTTTCATTTATTGCTGTTGCGGCATCGTTATACTGTGAAAAAGTAAATCCGCCTAAAGAGCCACCTCCAATTGCAGTTTCTAGCATAGCAAGAAATTGATTTACAGTTTTTCCGCTGAATGAACCGCTTGCAATTTTTAGCTCGCCAAGTTTTACTGAGTTGCTTCCAAGATAGCCCGCAGCTGAATATGCAATGTTGCATTTTAGTGCCGCCAATTGCCCTCCCAATACGCCTGCGCTGGTAGAAGTTACATTCGAATAGTTTTGAGTAAATGCAGAAGCAGTTCCGCCTTGAGGCAAAAAGTCTTCTACTGCTTGAGAAGAAGTTAATGTTAGTTTATAATTTCCACCAACAACTAAACCGGATGGAAATACAGAAGAAAAATATTGATCACGAATTCTAGCAGGTACACCATTTTTATTTCCCCAACCTCCTTGAGTAAAAGTTGTGAAACCTTTTGTATCACAAGGTGAAGGCGAGTACCATGTAACACTTGCATTAGCGCTTCTAGAAATACCCGATGGAGACGCCAATACAAGCTTTTGATATTTATCAGGATCTTGCGAGTGAACGTATCTAATACCATGAGTTACAGCAACACTTGCACTTGCAGTAACTAAAGAATTTAATGAATTGCTTTTCAATGTAAAAATTGGTGAATTTCCGTTGCTTCCGGTTGTTACACTGGCAGTACTTAACAAACCGTTATCGGAAGTTAAGTTTACTGATACATTTTTAACCGGATTTCCGCTCACATCGAAAGCGGAAATAAAAAAGGATGCTGTACCACCAATAGGCACATTTAAATCTGTTGGAACGATCTGCAAAGTTTCGAAAGGATAGTATGTTGAAAAATTTGCTTCAGTGTCATTAATAATTTGTTGAGCGCGGACTTTTACGTTAGTATTATCTATAGTTGAAACATCTAATCCATCTGAATAATGCCATAATACAGCCTGCACAGATGCCGCTTCCAATAACTCTGTTGAAGCAGATCCTGCATAAGGATATGCTTTGAAAGGATAATAATTATTTAACACATAAATGATTTGCTTAGAAGCTTTTCCATTATCTGTGTATGTATGAGGTTGAGAAGTTGTGTACCATTGTACCGGATGGAAAAGATCTATGCAAAAAAACTTTCCAGCAACTGCATCAACTTCTCCTTTAAAGGTTCCAGCTGAAGTGCTAATTGTTTTAGTAGCATCTTTTGGGTTCTTAAATTTTAGTGATACAACTTTATCTGTACCAAATATTTTTGCAACAGTTCCACCGGAATTTACTTTTTTAGCAAATGCTGAAAGAGGTAGGTTTTGCGATTTAGAATTGCCTCCTTCAACTACACTTGCAGTTGAAACACTCGAGAAGACTATTAAAAAACTAAGAACGAACGAGAAAAACCTCTTGTTATTCTTCATTGCAGATATTTCCTGAGAATGGTTAAGAATTCGGGCAATAATATACCCATTATCTATCATTTGTATAATCGAATAACTTCAAGAAAAGTTTAAAATGAATGGAAAATTTAATTTTTTAACTAATTAGTGATATCAAAATAAAATATTTGAATATCATTGCGAGGAATGAAATAACAGCTTGTCCCCTAGTTTTGTTATTGTGAATCAATCTTTAAGTTAATTTTTAAAAATTGTTTAGTTAACAAATGCAAAATAACTTTGTTATAAACAAAACAACTAAAGCACCTAAACAAAAATCTTTTCAAAAATATTTCACATTGCAGCTAGCTAGTTTTTTTTGTAAGCCGAATTTTTGGTAGTATTGGCAGCGGATATGTCCAAGGCTTCTCTAAAAAAAGTGTTCCTTTAAGTGTATCGTTTTCAATGTTAAATGTAAAGGCGATATCTCGATCTCTAACATTGGATGTGTCTCTTGAATTTATTTTACCAATTAAAAACCCTTCAATCTTGTAATCAGTTTCTAAGTTAAGCACCCTTGCTAAGCTTCCTCGGTTACATTCTGCAAGTGTATTTTTAAATACTGCATTCCCAACATTTCCTATAACTTGACCATTTTCATGAATTTGGATTTTCATAATCGGGAAAAGAGAATCTGGTTTTGGTGGGATTGAATAATCACTTGTTCGCCCTTCCCAAATACCAGATAAAATTCTCAAGTCTGAAGTCTCTAGTTTTGAATTACATCCTGCAAATAAGAACAACAATAAAAAAAATGCAAAAAGTTTGAATACTGTTTTCAACCTTTTTCTCCAAATAAAAGATCAGTTTATATCCACGAACTAAATTCTAATAATTGATTTTATTGCATAAAACAATTTCATAGCTGTTAATAATATTTCTTTCTTTTGCAACTTAGTCATCGAACTTTTTTCAATCAACAAAAAAATATTGATTTAAAGACAAACAAACTTAAAGATGAACTTTTGAGAAAATAAAAACCCGCTTGCGGCGGGTAATCTATTTTCTATAAAATTAACTTTTTCGGTTATATTATAATTAGCTCACACTGTAGGCATAGTTTTACTTTCATTTTCTATGTCTATAGCTGCATTTCTAAACAACATTGCAGAGCCTGTCCATAGAACCAAGAAAAATCCATTTACAGACAATATTTCAACCAATGAACTTTCTGGAGCTAATTCTTGCCGTAAAACAATCGCAATAACGGCAATTAATACGTGAGACACAGCTAAGACTAATAGAACTTTCATCATTCCTTTCGGCTTGAATCGTACAACGATTGCTCCTAAAAATCCGATTGCAATTACTCCAAAGTACATTCCATTTGCTGGATTATCTTCGTTGCCAATAAGTCCAACAGCTAAATTGGACCATATTAAAAAGAGTCCGGTAATTACGGCAAGACCAACTGCGGCATGGTACATTTTATTCTGCATTTTTCTTGCTACAAGTCTATAAGTTAAACCGGCAGAGAAAAATAAAATCCACGCTGCAAAGAAATCGAAGCCGCTCCACAAAAATTCTTTGCTAAAAATCTTTGCCATTAATGGTATTAATAATAACACAGATGCGCCAAGGGCTACACCAACTGCATGCTCAATAACTGTTTGAGGTTTTTTTATTTTATTGTAGATAAGTTTAAACAGTTCCATGTTTTAATCTCATTTATAGTTTTATTTGTTTTGATTTTATTCTTTATTGATTAAGTTTTATTGTTACTTTAGTTGCTTTTTGCTTTTCCTGCGGAGTGCAAAATACCATGCCGTGCCTATAATTATCATTAGCAGCGGAATCGCGCCCGGTTCGTCTTCTATAACTATCATATAGATTAATAACAACAATCCTATTATTATTGTTATTAGTGCAATTATTTTCTGCAAGGTTTTTCCGTTTATGTTCTAAAAAAATATATCAAGTGTAACTACTTATGCGAATTTATTAAAGCTTCCAAAGCTTTAATATGATTTTTGAATGCACGTTTGCCATCTTCAGTTATAAAGTATTTTGTATTGGGCTTTTTATCTACGAACGACTTTTCCATTCCTATAAAGCCTTCTTTATCGAGAGTTTTTAGATGAGTAGCTAAATTGCCGTCTGTAGCTTCCAATAATTGTTTTAAAGTATTAAAGTCAATCGAATCATTAACAGCTAATACGGACATAATCCCAAGCCTGATTCTACTCTCGAATGCCTTATGCAATTCACCGATTGATAGTTTCACTTATTATCACCGCTCGTACTTAAAATGCATATACACGCCGTAAACTATGTGCACTACACCAAAGCCAACTGCCCAGTAAAACATGCTATACTCTATAAAAAAAGAACTAATCAGACCTAATCCTATTAGAAACAATCCCAAGAATTTTAGTTCAGCAAAAGTAAATTTGCTTGTGTTATAAATTGCCAGACCATAAAACACTAATGTAATTGGAGCTAATAAACCTATCATTCCATTTAATAAGAAAACTACTACAAGAATTCCACCTGCTGATAATGGAACAGCAATATCTGCTAACAATCTCTTGGATGTTATATTCCAAATTTTCTCACCACTCTTTTTAGCTTTTTTATATGAGAGCAAAACAGTTGTAGATAAGGTAAATACCAACACTAACAAGGCAACAACAATTACTTTTAATAGACTTTCCGGTTCGGGCGTGTATTGTATAACAGTTGGATTGAAAGAATAAAAATTAGAAACTATAAAAGCTCCTGCTAAGGCGTAAATGCCCGCCATTACTCCAGCCAAGCCAGATAGAGAAGCAAATTTGGTAGACCGTTCCATCATAGCTCGAATATCAGCTATGTCTTTTAGATAATCTTGTTCTTTTATCATACAAAGTACTTTTTGTTACAAAGTTAATGTTATAAACAGAAACACACAATAGATTTTAAAAATTTTTGGTACTTCAATGAACTTAGCTTAATACAATAACAGTTTTGAAATATTAATGCATTAGTTGCAAAGAATGTTTAAAAAAGAAAACCCCGCTTGTGGCGGGGCTCTCTTTGTAAGGGGAAGAAAATTATTACTTAGTAAGCAACATCTTCTTAGTTAAGTTTACATTGTTACCAACTAATCTATAGATGTACATACCACTTGAAAGTTTGCTTGCGTCAAATGTTACTTTATGTGTTCCAGCATTCAAGTTTTGATCGATAAGTGATACAATTTCTTGACCAAGAACATCATATACTTTGAGTGCATAGTTGCCGCTCTGTGGTACTGCAAACTGAATTGTTGTAGTTGGGTTGAATGGGTTAGGATAATTTTGTGCTAACTTAAATTCTGTCGGCATTTCATCTAAACCATCAACAGATGTTGTATTTTTTTCTGCGTTAATCTTATAGATAGCACCTTCTTTTGTACCAGCGTAAACATCGCTTGTCTTTGGATTAACCATTAGTGCACTAACACCGTAACCGCCCATTCCTAATGCTGTCCATGTTGCGCCGTTATCTGCAGATACAAATACTCCGTTTGTTAATGAACTTGCATAAACTTTACCACTTGCATCTGTTACTATTGAATAGATAAAAGCAACTGGTAATGTTGTCAACTTAGTGAAGCTTAAACCACCGTCAACTGATTTATAAATACCATCGCCATAAGTACCAGCAAAGATTGCGCTTCCGTTAGAACCAAGAGCCCAAATTGCTTGATATCCGCAAAGTGCTTTTGACCATGTAGAAGCGTCTGTTGATTTGAACATACCGCCACCAACTGTTCCAGCTAATACTGTTCCGTTGCTAACAGTAATTGCTTGTACTGTCAAGAATGATTCTAAGCCAGTGTTGATTGCAACCCATGTAGATCCGTTATCTGTTGATTTGAAGATACCGAAGCCCCATGTTCCTGCATATAATATTCCATTATAAGATGCTAATGTATGTACGTCTTTTCCGCTTAGTGATGTAAGAACCCAAGCTGAACCAGTATACTTATAAACACCTTTTTCTGTTGCTGCGAAGATTGTTCCATTATTGTTTGTGAATGCCCAGATAAATCCAACACCCATACCGCTGTTAATTAATGTCCAGTTCTGTCCAGCGTTTGTTGATCTGTAGATCAATCCGCCCATTGTGCCAGCGTAGATATTTCCACCATCATATAAAAGTGTATAGATAATTTGTCCTTGTGTGAATGAGCTTACGCTTGTCCATGATCCACCAGGAATTGTACCAGTACCTGTTCCGGTTCCTGTGCCAGTTCCAGTACCAGTTCCAGTACCGCTTGTGCTTCCAACTGTTACAGTTGCGCTTGCAGAGTTATTACTCATTTGTGGATCTGTTGTTGAAGAAGAAACGATTGCAACGTTTGTAAGCTTCTTATCAACTGGAATGTTTCCGCCGAATAGTGACAAGTTAAACTGCCCGCTACCGCTCATTGACTTTACTATAACTTGACCGTTAACAACACCAGCCGGGAAGTTTAATGCTGCGTAAGGAGCTAATATAGAACCGCGAACATCAATACCAGAGATAGTCAAGTTTTGAGCTTGATAGAAGTTATATAATACGTTTGTAATTGCTGTACCGTTTACAACCAATCCGCCCATCCAAGATACTGTTGTACCGTTGATGTTAACTAAAACTACTGATCCGTTTGGTGCATTGATTGCAACACTGTTAGCAGAGCTTAAATCGCTTCCATTAACTTGGAATACGTTGATGTAAGGATCATTACCAGTTAGAGTTAATGTACCCCATTGGAATGTAGTTGTTCCATTAACAGTATAGTTACCTAATGAAGTTGAGAGACCTTGCAAGTAAGTTTTTGCGGCTGCAAAATCTATTGGATTGTCTTTACGTAAAGAACCACCAGAGATTGTTACTGAGTACTGTGGTAAGTTTGTTGTGTTACCATAAACTACGTTACCATTAAAGATTTGACCGCTTGTGTAAGTTAAGTTATTACCAACTACTAATACATCGCCGCTGTTAGAAGGTAATCTGTCACCAACACTGTAATTTCCTAACGTAGCATTGTTACCAACTGCAACTTTTCCTTCTGTATCAGAAGATGGTTGGCTCAAGTTTTCAAGTACAAAAAGGTTGAATCCTTTTGCTGCGCCAAGATCAAAAGTTGTAGAGTTCGCTGTACCGCAATCAATCTTAACTGTTAATGTTAATGTAGCATTTGCACCGTTAGCTAAAGTACCAACTGTCCACAAGCCGCTTGTGCTATTAAATGAACCTTGTGTAACTGAAGCTGATTGATAGAGCAAGCTTGCCGGTAATATATCATTTACTACAACATTGCTTGCTGAATTTGGTCCAAGGTTTGTTACTTTAATTGTATAAGTTACGTTGTCACCGCAATTAGCATTTACAACGCTTGATGTCTTTTCTATCTTTAGATCTGCTTTCTGTGTACAGTCAACAACTACTGTAAATGTAGCGTTATCAGTAACAATTGGAGTACTATTTACTGGGTGACCAACTGCTGAAACTGTATTTACTAAATTACCGCAATCTGTTTCTTTTACTGTGTATGTTCCTGTTACAACTTTTGTAGCTCCAGCTTCAAGTTGGAAGTTTATGTTAATGCCTAACATAGCATCAACTAAATCAACACCACCGCCTAATTTTACATCACCACAGTTTTCAACTGTAATAGTGTAAGTAATAACGTCGCCAACAACTGCTGTTGTTTTGTTAGCTGTCTTTGTTACATTAACACAAGTTTTATAGAAACCAAAATCAACTGTTAAATCGTCACCGCAGTTAACAGTTACAGTAACTATTTCATTCTTATCTGCATCGCTGTCTTTTGTATCGTTAGAACCTGCGTTCTTTACAGTTGAATACCATTTTGTTTGTGCAGTACTAAATAAAGCGCCACCAGTATTATAGTTAGAAGCAGCTACTCTAACACCGTAAGTTCCGTTAGCTAAGTTAGAGAATAAGTAAGCACCATTTGTATTTGTTGTTGTTGAAGTAATTACTGTTGTTCCACTTAATAATTCAATCTTAATTCCTGAAAGACCAGGTTCGCCTGAATCTTGGATTCCGTTAAGATTTTTATCATGCCATACATAATCGCCAATCTTGTTTTTGCATTCTGCATAGAAGCCGGCATCCCATGTCAAATCGTTTTCGCCAGGAGATAGTGTGGTGCAGATTGTTTTTCCTGTTGTTGCATCTGCATCAGAATCAATTGCATCGTTAGTACCAGAATCTTTAGTAGTTGCAATCATTCCAGAAGGAGCTACAAATACTACATAATAGTCACCAGGAGTTAAATTTGTGAATGAATATTCACCATTTGCATTTGTTGTAGTTGTTCCAGATAATACATCTGCACATGTATATAATTTTACTATAACGTTTGGAATACCAGGTTCGTTTGAATCTTGAATTCCATCACGGTCTAAGTCTTCCCATACTTTATCGCCTAAGCTTGCTGGCTGTGGTGGTGTTACAAACAATCCTAAATCCCATGTTAAATCATTTTCACCAGGTGTTAATGTTGTACAGATTGTCTTACCAGTAGCTGCGTCAACATCAGAATCTAATGCGTCATCTGACCCAGCATCTTTTGCTGTTACTGTATAACCAGCTGGTGTGCTAAACAATACATAATAAGAACCAGGTGTTAGGTTTGTGAATGAATAAATACCGCTTGCGTTTGTAGTAGTTGTTGAAACTAGAACATCTGCGCATGTATATAATTTTACTGTTACGTTTGCTAAACCTACTTCACCATTATCTTGAATTCCATTCTTATTAGTGTCAATCCATACTTTATCACCAATTGAAGCTTTTGGAGCATCACATCCTAAGAATCCTTTATTAACTGTACCGTTATCAAAGTTTTCATTTATTGCAGTAGCGGCTTCGTTAATATCGCTTAAAGAATAAGAAGTTGAAGCACCGCCTAATGCGCTGTTTGCAAGTGCTAAGAATTGGTTTACTGACATTCCAGTAAATGGACCAGTAAGAATGCTAAGTGAGCCTAGATTAAATGATGTTGCGCCTAAATAACCGGCTGCAGAATAATCAACATTTAATTTTAATGCCGTTACTTGCCCAGCTAATACAGAAATGTTAGAAGTAGGATTAACATAGTTTTGTGTTAATGCTACCGGTGTGCTTCCATCAGGAATATAATCTTCAACTGCTTGAGCCGAAGTCAATTTAATTGTAAAGTTACCACCAACTGTTAAACCGCTTGGATAAACTGTGGAAAAATAAGCATCTCTAATAGAACCAGGCTGGCTGTTAGAAGGACTTCCCCAACCACCTTGTGTATACGTTGTAAATTTGCTTAGATCGCAAGTGCTTGCTGCATCATAAACACCAGCATCCCAAGTTAAATCATTTTCGCCAGCTGTTAATGTTTTGCAATTTGTTTTACCACTTGTAGCATCTGCGTCTGAATCAACTGCATCGTTTGTTCCTGAATTAGGAGTTGTAAATACTAAACCCGTAGGTTTAACAAAAACTACATAATAATCGCCAGGTGTTAAGTTGCTGAAAAGATAATTTCCTGTAGAGTTTGTTGTAGTTGATGCGACAAAAACATCTGCGCATGTATACAATTTAACTGTTACACCAGAAACTCCATTTTCACCAGAATCTTGAATACCATTTTTATTTGCGTCTTTCCAAACTTTATCACCTAATGAGGCTTTGCAATCTATTGCAACTGTAACAGATGACTTTTGTTCTACAATGGGCGATCCGTCAATTGGATGTCCAACTGCTTTAGCTGTGTTGACAATATTACCGCAATCTGTAGCTTTAACTGTATAAGTCTTTGTGAAGGATTTTGTTTCACCAGGATTTACCGGTGTAAAATGACCAATTCTGTCTGTGGCATGGAACATAGGATCAAAGATCTCTACGCCGCCGCTTAATACTATATCACCAGTATTTTTAATTGTAAAAGTATAAGTTATAACATCGCCTGGTTTTGCTGTTGTTTTGTCAGCCGTCTTGTTTATTGTAACCGCTGTTTTATAAAAACCAAAATCTATTGTTAAGTTATCAGCACAAGAAAGATTAACTGATACTGTACCATTTAGAGCAGCATCACTATCTTTTGAATCATCACCTTGGTTTACTTTTGTGGCATACCATTTTGTTTGATCTGTGCTGAATAAAACACCACCGCTTGCAAAATTTGAAGCCGCAACCCTTACTTTATAAGAACCGCTTGGCTTGCTAGCAAATTCGTATTTTCCATTTATGTCAGTTGTAGATGTTCCAATTACGGCACTTGAAGAATTTAATAATTCAACTACAACACCTTGAATTCCTGGCTCGCCGGCATCTTGAATTCCGTTTACGTTTTTATCGTGCCAAACAAAATCGCCTATCTTGTTTAAACAGGCAGTAAATTCAATAACTGTATTAACTTCTTTTATATCTATTGCTGGCGTAGCAAGAACTAATTTCTGTTTTGTGTTAGCTGAAGCTTTATGTACATATCTTGTTCCTTGAGGAATTTCGACTGTTGCTTTAGCTTTTACTGTTGCTGTTGCAACAGATGCATTATTTAGAGTTATTGGGGCAGTTTCACCATTTGCACCAGTAGTAATAGAAGTTGTGCTTAATGTACCTGCAGTTGTTGTTAATGTAATTGTTAAGTTTGCAACCGGAGTGCCTGCTAAAGAAATCGCTTTTATTATAAAAGAAGCTGGACTTCCTTGCTGAACTGATTGGCTAGCCGGAATAAACTGTAAAGTTTGTAAAGGATTTACATTTGCATGATTCGCATTTGCATCTGCAATTATTGCTAATGCGCGTGCTTTAATTGTTGCATCAGTAACTGTATTGGCATCAACATTATCCATAAAATGCCAAATTGCCAACTGAACAGAAGCTGCTTCTTGCTTCATATCTGACAATGCGCCGGCATAACCGGTTTTATAAGGGTAATAATTATTTAATACGAAAGTTACTTTAGGTGGAGTTGTTCCTTCATCCCAGTAATCTTCATTCAGCGCCAAGTTATGTGCTAAGTCTATGCAATAGAACTTCTTTGCTGAACCATTCAAAGTTCCATCAAAAGCACCTGCAAATGTGGATTGTCCGCTATTGGTGTACGGATTTATGTAAGTAACATTTACACCATCGGTGTAAGAGCTAACTTTAGCTATACTTGTATAATCCGCAACTTTTTTCTCGCCTGTCAATTTCTGTGCATAGGCGGTAAAAGAAAAAGATGCCAACAGTAATAATGCAAACAGCATTCTAACTATCGTTGTTGTAGATTTTTTCACTTTTACTTCTCCCTTGTTGAATTATTTGTAGGGAATATTGCAACTGGAATGCCATGAAAAACAGCGATTTAAGCTGAAAAACAAAACTTTTTTACACTTTAAAAAAGTAAGTGTGTTTCATAATGATAAATTCAAATAAAATGTTTCATTTTAGGTAAGATTTGAATAAACAAATAGTTTATTTTTTAGCTGTTTTTAATGTTTTTGTAAAATGAGATATGAGATGCTTGTATTTGAATTGTTTGAAACAATAAAAAGGTGTAAATAATTGATGTTTTTTAGTCTAATCTCAAAATAAGTCAGTAATTTAAAATTATTGATAGGTTTAAAACAAAACACCCCTCAACTTGAGGGGCGTTTTATCATATTTATTGATGGTTTTAAGCGATTGATTCTTTAGTCCTTCTTACCGCCGAAATTAAAAATCCAGCTGTTACAACCAAAACGCCAATCCAGACTAAGCTAATAAAAGGTTTAACGCTAGCTTCTATACTAAGAATTTCTTTTGGTGTTTCTTTTTCTGTTATTTGAGCTTCACCAGAAATTGGAGTGAACATTAATTCAACTTCACCTTGCGAAGCATTCATATTTTTAATTGTTGCTTTTAAATTCAATTTTGTTTCTTCATCAGCATGATAAACCGGACCTTGACCAGCATTTTCCATATATGGTTCTAAACTATATACTTTTCCATCTTTCTTTGCCGTTAATGATACTCCAATTTTAAAAGTACCGCCGCCAGTCATTGCACTCATATCTTTTGGCAAACTAAACTGATTAAATAGAATTTCAGTACCATTATAGTTATGTGTATTTCCTTTCTTTAACACTACACTAGAACCATGTTCTTCACTGTGACTACCATCTTCATAACTTAATGGTTCGATATAATAATCTTTTGTAAAACCAGCCCAGATATCTGGTTCACGCGTTAGGCTGTTATTAAAATCAGAGATAAACATTATTGGGGATATGACATTTTCCATGCCGCCTTTTTCTACTTTTACATTAAATCTATATTTAGAGCCATTATCAAAAGGCTCGTAGCCGGTAAAAGTTAAATTATACCCAAGAACATTACTTTTTTCCCCTTTAACAAGATCAACTTTTTGTTTCTGCGAATGACCGGCTGTAGCAACTACACCAACAAGAAATAAAGCAATTCCAGTGTGAGCAATATAGGCACCAAGATAAATTTTCTTTCCTTTAATTATCTTCCACGCAATTTCCCCATTAACAAATAGTGCAAATGAAGAAGAAAACGCAAGAATGATTAACATAATATCATTCAATCCGCCGATAATTATCATCAAAAGAGTTGAAACTACAGTAGCTATTAAAGAAAACCTTGCTTGCTTCCACAATGTACTGCCGTCACTTGTTTTCCATTTTAAAAGAAGACTTAATCCATTTACAATTCCAATAATAATAGCTATTGGTTGGTTCATTTCGTTGTAAAAACTAATTTGTACTGTTGTACCAAAAATTGGGGCAGAGGTACCAGCAATAATAATAATTGCAGAAGCTAATAAAGCCACAGCACCAGTAAAAAGAGCTAATTCTCTAGATAAAATGTTTTCTTCAAATGAAAAATGCTCGGTTAAATATTTCCATCGGTAAATAACGCCACCGATGCCAATTATTGTAAAAGAGCCCAAGAAAATAATTAAGAAAAGATAAACTGTCATTCCCGGATCAACAAAAGAGTGAACCGAAGCATCGCCTAAAATACCACTTCTTGTTAAGAAAGTTGAATAAACAACCAATACAAAAGTCATTATGCTGAGAATCAAATTAGTTTTAACAAATCTACTTCCGCCCCCTTTTTCTTGTGTTTTCTTTTGAACGAGCATCGTATGAATACCGGCAACTCCAACAATCCATGGAACAAGTGAAGAATTTTCAACCGGATCCCAACCCCAATAACCTCCCCAGCCTAAAATACTATAAGCCCAATACCCACCAATCATTATTCCAAGCCCTAGAACACACATAGAAACCAATAACCAAGGTAATGATTGCTTTACCCAATCGCGGTATTCATTTTTAATTAACGCTGCAATTGCAAAAGAGAATGGAACTAAAGACATTGCGAAACCAATAAAAAGTATTGGTGGATGAATCTGCATCCAGAAATTTGTCAAAAGTGGGTTCAAACCCTTACCTTGAACAATAAAATCATTAATAGAAATGTTATTAGCAACTAAAACAGCATAAAGCTCTTTACTCATTTGTACAAAACTTTTATTTGTTTCTTGGTCGGTAAAGAAAAAGCTTTGCAAAGCCGGAATGCTCAAATGGGCTTGATTAATATTTTTTAGATCAAGAAAATCTTGTTGCATCCAAATGTAATTGAAAGGTGATTTTAGCAGAGGACTAACCATAACAAGTAAAAACGAAAGCGCTAGAGAAAAAATCATCATAACTCGAGGTTCAAGATCTCCACGTTTAGAAGTATACTCAAGTAAAATTAATCCAACTACCGCTGTAAAGAAAATCCAAAGCATAAAACTGCCTTCCTGCCCAGCCCAAAAAGTTGCCATAAGCATTCCGGTAGCCATTCCACTGCTGCTGTAATTATAAACATATTTATATTGATACTGATGTGTAAGAATTGCATAAAGAAGAAGTGCCGAAGCGGCTAAAATCATAATTGAAGTTGCATGATAGCCTATTCGTGCAAGTGTAATTGTGTTTTTATATCCTTTGTATGTTAAATAATACATAACAACGGTAAAAACTCCGGCTAGTAGCCCCGCTGTTAAAAAAATATTGCCAACCATTTTAACTCCTATCCGCTAACTAAGCGTTAGCTTGTTTTTCATATGATTCTTCGTATTTAGAAGGACATTTGGTAAGAATTTCGCTTGCGGTAAAAATTCCGTTTTGAAATTTTCCAGTGACAACAACGCTTGTACTAGATTCAAAATTGTTTGGGACACTGCCTTTGTAAAGAACTCGCATTTCTACGCCGGTTGCGTCTTTAATGTAAAAAGAAACAATATTTGCAGTTTTATCAACTTGAATACTTTTTTCTTTAACCCAGACACCTGTTGCTTTTACTGTTTGACCCGATGTAACTATACGCTGAAAATCGTTTTCATATTGGATATTTGTTTGGGTGAATAAATACACCATCACTCCTAAAAAGATTACTATGATGGCACCGCCGAACATATATTTATTTTTCATTTTGTGCTCCTTTTCTACCGGGATTATTTTTCACCCAGTTCTTTTTCAATTTCTTTTAGTCGCTTGTCTGTGTTTTGCATGAATAAGAATATTCCTAGCCAAACAACAAGAACTATAAACATTACAATATAAATAGAATTTTTTTCGAGAAACCCGAAGAATCCGCCTTCCAATTTAACCTCTTTTTATTTTTTAGAGAGTTTATCTTTAATAATTAATACTTTGTAACGAAGATTATACATCCAGTAGTAAAGAATAGTAAATGCAAATAGAGAAGTAAAGAAAACAATTCTCATATTTGCGTTCATCTTAAAATCTATAACCGGACTTGTGCCTTGTACAACCTTACCAGTAATAGGATCCAATTCCATAGAACCGGGGTGCAATCCAACCATTATTCTTGGCATTATAAAAATGAAGAATGGAACTGTTAAAAACGCAATAATAGAATAAACAGCAGAAAGCCTTGCACGTTTATCTTCATTTTCAACAGCAGAACGCAAAGCCAGAAGCGAGCCGTAAATTAATAATAATATAAAAATGCTTGTTTCACGAGGATCCCAATGCCAAAACGCTCCCCAAGTAAATTTTGCCCAAATTGAGCCAGTAACTGTCGCCAAAATTGTGAACATCATTCCAAGTTGTAGAGCAGCGGCAGATTTTAAGTCATCATCAATGTTTTTATTCCGTAAATAACGGATTCCGAATACCATTGCCATTAAAAAAGCTAATACAGAAAGCCAAGCAGTAGGCACATGAAAGAAAATAATTTTTGCTTTTTCCTCTAAACCTGGAATTATTGGGAACTCGTACCATACTTTGGGCTGCGGTACAATTGGGAAAGTAATTCCAGCTACAATTACAAAGGACATTACAACAAACAAAATGGATTTCCAGATTAGAGATTTATAATTTGCCATCTAAGACTTATTATCCTTGAATTATTTTGCGCTCAAAAATAGGAAAGGATGACCTGATAAACAAAGAATAAAAGAGTGCTGTTTTTATATCAACTATACAATAAAATAAGTCTTCTAAATTAAAATTTACTTAATTTATTGATGACTTATAATAATAACACATTAAGAACTTATTTACTTACTTAGCCGTCTAAAATTATAAATTAAACAATATGGCAAACAATTACGGAAATCCAATAAAGAGGATCTACGATCTCTATACCAGCGATTTGAGTTACCAAGAGATTGAAAGATTAATAAAAAAAGAAGCTGGAGAGGTTTACGAATTTTTTGCCAATGATATACCCAAGCCAGATCAACATAAAAATAGATTTGTTCGAGCTTTAATTTTTATTCGTTCATTGTTTAATGCGTTTGTTTTAAAACTTACACCGGGAAGAAGAATATTTTATATAGCGTCATTACTATTTTTTGTGGTTGGTTATTCCTCTCCTTCTTTTAATTATATGCTTTTGGCATTTTTTATTATAAACCTTTTACTCGCTTTTGAACTTGCGGATAAACTTTCAGCCAAAGGTGAGCTTGATGTTGCAAGAAAAATTCAAAGTGATTTAATTCCAAAACATAGTGCTACAGTTTTTAATTATGAAATTGCTACATATTATGAACCCGCTCGTGAAGTAGGAGGCGACTACTTTGATGTTATTGAACAAAATGAAAAATTTTACATTACAGTAGGTGATATTTCTGGTAAAGGAATGGCAGCTGCACTTTATATGGTTCGTGTGCAATCTATTTTGCATCAATTGCTTAACAGTCTATCTGATGTAAAAGAAATAGTAATTGATCTTAAAAAATATTTTTCTAAAAACTTAAGAAGAGAATTCTTTTTAACTATGTCTCTTGCATCAATAGAAAAAGATGGAAGCATTAAAATTGTCAGAGCCGGTCATTTACCAGCATTGTGGTTTAAAGCTGATAAAAAAGAATTTGAGATACTTAACACAACCGGTTTAGGTATTGGACTAAACGATAAAGGTGTTTTTGAAAAAACTCTTGAAATTGCCGAAATCAAACCACAAAAAGATGATATCGTTTTTATTTATTCGGATGGAGTTACAGAAGCAATGAATGTGATGATGGATCAATTTGGTGAAGAAAATGTAAAAAGAATAATACTTAACAACTCGGATAAAAATGCAGATGAGATTAAAAATGCTTTACTTAGAGCGATAACCACTTTCCGTGATACAGCTCATCAAAATGATGATATCACATTTATAATTCTCAAAAATCATTGATTGGTTTGGAATATTTTAAATATTTCATCTTCCGGACGTAATTCTTCATACATCCTTTTTAATGAATTAAACGCAGATTGATTGCCTCTGTGAGAAGCTCCTCTATAAAGATTTACTGCTGCCGCTTTATCTTCTTTAACACCAATTCCTTTTTCATAACAATAAGCAAGAACTGTCTGAGCATAGACAGACCCTTCACCGCTCAACTTTTGTAGCATATTTATTTCATTTGTAAGATCATCTTCATTACCCTTTTCCATTATTTTGGCAAGAGCAATGCGTATTTCGGCTTCAGTACTTCCTAAAGCCTTTGCCATCATTAGATTAGAAAAAGCTTTTTCTTTGTTTTTTTCTACCAATGTTCCATTCAAATAAAGAAGACCAAGTTCTATCATTGAAGGAATGTGTTTTTTGTCAACTGATTTTTTCAGAAAATCTAATGCTTGCTGATTTGCTATTTGATTGCTGAAACCAAGTGCGGTTATTGCCGCCCAAGAATACATTGCATCGGCATCGCCTTGATTAACTTTAGCTTTCAGTGCTTCAATAAATTTATCATCCTGCACCAATCTATATAAAGCTTCGCTTGCTTTGAATGAGCCCAGCCGAAATGCTCTTAAATAATATGATGTTGCCTTGGCTACATCTTTCTTAACATTAATTCCCTTTTCATAATTTTTAGCTACAAGTAACAATGCTTCTGGACTTCCATTATTAGCCGCAAATTCTAATAAAGCCAAAGAAGTTGTATCAACTTTTGTTGAATCAAATTTTGCTAATCCCAAATATTTTTTAAGTTCATTTTTCTTACTGTTCAGTATTTCCTTTACAAATGTTGTAGTAGTATCTTTTTCTTCTTTTTCAAATTCGAAGTAATCAAGTTCCCAATTTGGATTTAAAACTTGAGCGGCGTCATCTTTTCTTTTTGCAACAGGTACAAATGTTGAATCGTTTGGTGGAATGAATCCGGATTTCAGCATTTGATTGAGAACATCTTTGGCAGGTTGGTATTTTCCATTGGCAGAAAGTTTAAAAAGCTGGTATGCTTTTCCATAATCTCTATTTACAGCTAAGTTATCTGTGTACATTAATCCCAATGCAAATTGAGATTCTGGTAAAACGGCATCGCTTGCGGCTTTAAAATTTTGGTAAGCTTCAAAAGGATTCCATGGAACACCTATACCATTGTATAGTAATATTCCGTAATTAAAACGTGCTGCCGGTAAATTTTGATCAACTGCTTTTCTAATCCAATAGATTGCTTTAACAGTATCTTTTGGAAAGCCACTTCCCATTAAATATCTAATTCCTAATTCGTGCTGTGCAAATGGATCGTTACGGTTTGCATCTGTTACTAATACATAACCGGCAATTAATGTATAGGATGGATATTTAGCTTTGATGATGTGTTGACGTCTTGGTATATCATCCCGAAAAACTTGACTGCGTGTTGTATCTTGAGCATTAAGCTGAATAGTACTTACAATCAAAATTAAATTAAAAATAAATAAATTTGACCGTGAAATAAAACTGAAGGTTTTATTGAAGAAATTTGCGAAGTACGAAATAGTTTTTACCATTGAGTTTGAAATAATCTAATTCATCCATTAACTGTTTAATTATATATAGTCCCATTCCGCTCTCAGGTAAAGCATCTATGTCGTTCGGATCAAAATCTAGTTCTTTAATTTCCAGATTCTTTCTGCTTTCACCCTCATCAACAATTTGGATTTCCATCAGATTTGAATCTACAGCTACGTTTACATCAATTATATGATTTTGTTCCCCTTTATAGCTATGCTTTATAACATTATTTAATGCTTCTGTTAGACAAATTTCCAATCCATTGCAAATATGCTGTTCAACATTTTCGCCTTCCAGAAATTGCCGAATAGAAATATTAACCCCGGTAACTTGGTTATAATCACTAATTAAAGAGAATGTTTTCTTGGTCACTTAGCTTTTTCAATTACTTTATGGCAATATATAAAGTTGAAATGTAAGACTAAAGTGTTTCGTAAATAAAATAATTTATAGGAGAGCGTAAAAGCTCTCCTTAAGACTATTTTTTTGGTTCTGGAGTTTTACAGGTAGATAAACCAAATGGTAAGTAAAGCGGGCACCAATTAATTGCCGCAGTAAGTATTGGTACAAGTCCGACCAATCCCCACCAGCTTTGGTTAACTAATCCAAAAACTACAATTACTAAACCTACTACTAAGCGTAGAATTCTATCGAAACCACCAACATTTTTCTTCATCATAACTCCTTTTGGTTAATGATAAGATGCATTATCCTTAAATTAGATTCAAGTGTTTTGATAAACAATTTATGGTTTATTATAGTTAGCGTGTTTCTTTGTATTTTTGAAAAACATTAATTGTTATGGTAGAAAAGATCAAAAATTTGTTCAAATACATTAAAAGCATCCCACAAACAAATCTTAAAATTAGTTCCTGGTTATTTTTATTTATGCTTGTGGTTTACACTGCTTTAAGAATTGGATTCTACTTTTATAATTCTGATTTTTATCAAGATGAAAACTCAGATCAGATTATAAATGCTTTTTTCTACGGCATCAGATTCGATTTAGCGGCGTTATTAATGATTAATCTGCCAGTGTTAATTTTGTTTAACTTACCGATTAAGTATTACTCAGTAAGTTTTTTTAGTTATTTATTTTTTGTTTTGTTTTGTGTTTTTAATTTGATAGGTATTGGTTTAAATATAGCTGATTATGCATACTTCCCTACTATACAAAGACGTTTATTGTTCGAACCATTTACTCAAACTTTAGATTTAATCAGAATGGTTCCTGGACTTTTCAAAAACTATACGCCTTTAATAATTGCCTTTCTAGCTTTTGTCAGTTTGTTTATTTGGCTCTCATATAAAGTTATCAAAATCGCTAAAAAGAAATCAACCACCCAATTTTCTTATTGGAAATCCACAGTAGGTTTAGTTGTTATTATTTTACTTACAATTATTGGTATACGTGGTGGCCTACAGTTAAAACCCATAAGACAAACAAACGCTTTTTTTTCAGATAGTAAACCACTCGGATACCTCGTACTCAATAGCACTTATACAGTTATTAGGTGTTATTTTCAGTACACATTTCCAGATTATAATTTCTATACAGATGATGAAGCATCTACAATAGTTACAGAATTAATTAAGTCTGATGATGAAGAAATGCTGAATAAAGAATATCCCTTCTTAAGAATCAAAAAACCAACTCAGCCAATAATTAAAAAGAATATTGTATTATTTATAATGGAAAGCTGGAGCTCTGAGTACATTGGCTCAATAAGTGGTTGGGAAAGCAAGACTCCTTTTTTTGACAGTCTTGCAAAGAAAGGAATTCTCTACACAAACTTTCTCGCTAATGGGCAGCGTTCAATAGAAGCTGTTCCTTCAATACTTGCCTCTCTTCCAGCCGTATTTCCTAGTTCAATAATTGGTTCAAGAGTAGAAATAAACAAAATTAGAGGCATGGGTTCAATTCTTAAAGAACATGGTTACACAACATCCTTTCATCATGGAGCAGCAAGCGGTTCTATGGGTTTTGATGCTTTTGTTCCAAGTGCGGGATTTATAAATTATTATAGTAAGTCTGAGTTTTATAATTATGCGGATTCATTATATGATGGTACTTGGGGAATTTTTGATGAACCGTTTTTTAAAGATGCCGCATATAAAATGAATCAATTTAAAAAACCATTTTGCAGTGTTATTTTTTCATTATCATCTCACGATCCGTTCAAAATTCCGGAGAATAGAAAATATTTATTTGATAAGTACAAAAACGAAACTGATTTTCAAATTTCTATGCGATATTCAGATTTCGCTATTCAACAATTCTTTGAGTTTGCTGAAAAGCAAAACTGGTACAATAACACAATTTTTATTATAACCGGAGATCATACTTTCTATACTACAAGAAATGATGTATTTTCGTCATTTCATATTCCATTGTTAATTTTTGATCCCTCAAATCCAATAGGTAAAATCGAATCAAAAGTTGGCTCACATGTAGATATTTTACCAACTATTCTTGATTTATTAAATTTTTCAACTATTCATTCTTCTATGGGAAGATCTCTATTAGATCCAAATCTTGATGGATTTGGTGCTATGACTTTCTTTCCGAATTTTCTTTTCTTCAATGATACCAGCCTTTACGTTGATGACTTTGAAAAACGAAAAGAGTATTACAAGAATTTCAAAGAAGCGGATTCGAAAAACAATTCTTACTTAAAAAACAAAGTTGAAAGCGAAAAAATGGAGAGAAATCTAAGGGCTTATGTGCAATTAGCATCGAAAGCAGTTAATAATGACTTGATTTTCAAGAAGATTAAATAACAATATTACCTTAGTAAAACGAACTTTTTTGTTTGACTAAAACCACCACTTTGTAACCTATAAAAATAAATACCGCTTGTTAGCCCGCCATAATAAACTCTCATTTTATAATAATAAGAGCCGGCTTGTTTGTATTCATTAACAAGTGTTGCTTTTTCGCGTCCTAATAGATCAAAAACTTTTAGCGTAACAAAGTTTGATTCTTTTATTGAATAGCGAATGTTAGTCTCGGGATTAAATGGATTAGGATAGTTTTGTTCAAGAACCATAGTTGTTGGAATTACTTCATTTTGTACCGAAGAAACTGTTGCAAATTTATTCTCAATCAACTTCCATAGTTCTGTTCTTCCATCATCATATCCAAGAGCCCAGATGCCAATACCGGCAATTTTTTTTGATATTGCAAGATCATATTTCATTCCTAAACTTTTTTCGTCATCGTACCAAATCTGGTTCCAAGTTGTGTCTTGCCATCTAATCCATGGTGTATTAGTAGTAATATCCCATATTTTCTCTTTACCGTCATATTCAGTAATTGTTTGTCTATAGCGTTTAGTTTTGGAGCCGCTTCCGACAACATAAGGATTGGGAGATTTTGTTCTCCAGAAATTTCCGTAATAAGGAACTCCAAGAACTAATTTCTCTGGATTAGTTAGAAGAACTGTATAATAATCAAATGACAAAGACCTTGTAATGTTAAAATTTCCGCCGATAAGAGGAGCAGACGGACCAGTTGTTGAACTCCAGCTGCCGTAGAAATCGTAACCCATTATAAAAAACAAATCAATATGTTTTGAGATCAAGCTAAAATCCCAACCGCCCCAATTTACAATTGGCGAAGCGAATGATATTTCGATGTTTAAACTCATCTGCAAAAAGAAATTTCTTAGCTCGGAGAAGAAATTACTAATCACAGTATTTCTATCGGTTTTGTTTACATTCTCAAAATCAATATTAACTCCATGAAAATCATACGCTTTAACTTTTTGCAACAGATTTGAAAAGAATTTCAATTTACTACTTGAATTTGTAATCAGTTTATTAATTGAATTGCCATCGAAATTAGTAACAGTCAAAATCAATTTTACATTATTAGTTTTTGCCATACTAATAACATCGTTCCATGGCCAACCTAATGGGTCTATTAAATTTCCTAAACTATCGGCTTCGTAAGAAAAAACAGCAAGATGAGTTAATAAATCATAACGAATATTTTTATGAGTACCGGCATAATACTCCCAATAAGGCAGATAGCCGAACACTATTTTATTCAATTTTAATGAAGATGATGTTTTGTATTGTAAGTTTTTAATATTGCTTACTGGAGAACTGTTTCTTTTATAAAATTCATTTTCATATTGATGAATTGAAGTATACTGTGCGAATATTGAGCTAAAAAAAACAAATATTATTGAGAGTATTGACAAATAATTTTTCATATTCACGTTTTATGTTGCACAAATTTAGTGATAAAAAAACCCCGCTTAAAATTTGCGGGGTTCTTATAAAAATAATATATCATAGATTAAAGTTCATCATAACCATCTTCAATTCTTCTCTGTCTTTCCTGATCCATCATTCTGCTCTTAGTGTCTAATCTATAAGTAAATCCGATATTGATATTTCGTGAATCCGTTATACGTTTGCTAATAGAAGTGAAGTTGCTCGCAGTTGTTTCAGTATCAAATTTTCTAGTGTTAAAGAGATCCGAAACACGCAATGTTGCACTTAATTGACCATCAAAAAAGTCTTTTCTAAGTGTTAAATCCATCCACATAAGTTCTTTCATTTTGGTTTGAGTTGCGGCGCCGCCAAAGAACATTCCACCAGCGCCTCCAAAACCACCACCACCGCCGCCGCCTCGCATTCCACCACCACCGCCGGCAAATCCACCCATCATCAGCATTATGGAAGGTGAGTTATAAAAAATCATTGATTGTAAGACAAATCCTTCGCCTAATGTCATTTGAGAATTTACCATTGCTCTCCAGCTATTACTTTCTCTGCTGCCACCAAGTGTTCCACTATCTTCAACTTTTGTATTGTAATAAGAAATCGTTCCATTAAGTCTCCACCAATCACTTATTGGTTGAGATACGATAAACTCAGCGCCGTAAGAGCTACCTGAAGAAACGTTTTGGTAAGTAGAATAAGTAACTCCATTAGGCATTAAATTTGAAATAGTGCTTATGAGATTATTGTTAATTCGATAGAATAGATTTGTTACTAATGCAGTCTTGCTTAATAAAGTTGTATATCCAAGCTCTAAAGAATTGTAAAATTGTGGTCTTAAATTCGGATTACCTTTTACAATGTTTAATGAATCGCTTCTGTCTTCATACGGATTCAGTTGATTATTTTGCGGTCTATCAATTCTCTTAGAGTAACTTAATTGTATTTCATCAAAATCACCTAAAGAATATCTCAAATGTCCTGTAGGATAAACTTCAAAATAGCTGGTTGAAAAATTGTTAAGTGGTTTTATCGGACTATGACCATCAATTATTGCTTGTTCGGCTCTAACTCCAAACTGGAAGCTAAATTTATTAAAACTATTTGAATAAATGGCGTAAGCAGCATGCACTTGTTCTTTATAATCATACTCATCACCAAACAATGTGGAGCTAATGCCCCAAGCATTTTTGCTATAGTCAAAAGATAGATATTCGCTACCCATATTCAAGTCTCTTATCATACTGCGGAATCCGCCTTCAAATCTACCCCAGCTTTCCATCGGTTGTATGTAGTTTGCTTGAGTAAGCAACATTTTATTAGAGTTATTTGATATGGTCTTAAGCAGCGAAGGAGCAATTACAGAGCCGAAACCTGTACTGTAATAAGTTTGATTAATGTCTGCAAGATTATCCATCGAACTCTGTGAATACATTATATCGCCAGTAAGTTCTTGAACTTTGTTATCCCAAGTCTTTTTGTAACTTAGAGTATAATTTCCCGAACCATTATCCCGATCGCTCTCGCTTTTACGATCGAAATAACTGATTAGCGTGTTGGTATTATTATAGTCTTTGTTTGTATTTAGGTTATTTCCACCAGAATCTCCAAAACGGAATGATCCTGATAAAGACAAAAACTCTTTATCAGCTAAATAATAATCTCCTCCTAGGTTTATGCTGTGATTGTTAAACCTATTGTTATTAGTTGATTGCTGATCTAAGATGCCAGTAATTCCATTAAAATTACTATTTCTAATAGTTGATCCGGAACTTGTCATATTAAAAAATCTTGCATCGTAACTTGCAAACACATTGTATCCATCGCCTCTTAAATTTCCATTAACAGATGAACTGTATCTTCCTCTTGTTCCTGCATTTGCCATAACGCTAGCATTTACACCAAGATTAGATTTCTTTTTTAAAATAACATTTATTATTCCAGCTGTTCCTTCAGGATCATAACGAGCTGATGGGTTTGTAACTAGTTCAATTGATTCAATTTGGCTTGCCGGAATTTGCGCAAGAACATCAGATCCGCTAAACCCAGCTAATTGTGCTGGTCTTCCATCGACTAAAACTGTTATGTTTGAATTACCACGAACTTGAACTCCGCCATCAGCATCAACTTGAACTGCTGGAATATTCTGAACTACATCAACAGCAGTTCCACCTGAGTTAGCTAAATTCTTATCTACGTTATAAACTTTTTTATCCAGATTGAAATTGGCAGATTCACGTTCCGACTTAACAACTACCTCATTCATATTAACATTTTTTGGATTAAGCTTAACAGAAGGATAATCTAAATTAGTATTTCCAGGACGAACTATGAGGGAATCGAATCTTTTTGTTGCGTAACCAATGTATGATATTTTCATGAAATATCTTCCATTCATAAGTTTTTCAACAGTAAAGTTTCCTGAAGCATTTGTAACTGTACCATTAGCTACAGTAGAGTCTTTCCATCGGTAAATAACAACATTCGCATATTCTATGGGCTGGTTGGATTGGCCGTCCACTACTTTTCCGGTAACTTTACCAGAAAGCTGGAATTGCCCTTGCGTTCCGCCAGATTGGTTATTTCTTCTTTGCATTCCTTCATTTTGGGCTAAAACAGGACTAATTGCAATTACGATTAAAGCCAGGATTGGTAAATAATACTTTTTCATTTTCTCCACTTTATTAATTTCATAATAGTAAACACACTAAATTTGAATTTAGTTTAATTTTGACGCACAAAAATGTGAAAAGATTCAAAAAGAAAAAAAATCCTTCATTAGAGGATTTTGATGATAATTATGCTGATTATATTTATAGTTTGCCCCAAAAGATCCCAAAAGAAAATTATTTTTTTATTTAAACACAGAAGTTGGAAGACATCCATTTTTAATAAGTAATAGAATAATGCTACATACTTAATACCATTTATTTTCTGTACAAGTAGAAAAAAACTCCAGAGAACCCCAAAATTTGATGACATTTTAGAAAAAGGTTACAGCAATAAACCAACATGCAAAATCCAGAAAAAAGTGAATCGAACCCTCTTGTGTATAAGTAACGAAGTTGAGAATACTTTCGAATTCATAAAATATGGTTAGGTTATGACCGTACAGAAATAATTAAAATTCTATTTCACTAACTGAACTTTTTAGATGATTCTGATGATTAGAATTATTTTTCATTCCGCCTCTCTCAATAATCTTAAAGCAATACTCTTATTCTTTAATGCTTCCCATCATAATCCCTTTGATGTAATACTTTTGCAGAGCAAGAAATACAATCAATACAGGAACAATTGTTATAACTGAGCCCGCCATTAACAGCTCAGTATCTTGTACATGCTCGCTACTAAGGTTTGCCAATGCTACGGGAAGTGTGTACATATTTGCGTCAGTCATTACAATTAGAGGCCAAAGGAAATCATTCCATGTTCCCATAAATGTAAAGAGACCAAGAGTAACTAAAATTGGTTTACAAAGTGGAAGAATTACTTTTACATAAATCTGAAATTCGGTAGCTCCATCCATTTTCGCGGCTTCAATCATGCTATCCGGAATTGATAATGCATATTGGCGTATCAAAAAAATTCCAAAAATGCTTGCCATGCCAGGAACAATTATAGCCCAATAAGTATTAATCAATCCCATATTTTTTAAAATGAGAAATACAGGAAGCATTGTAACTTGTCCCGGAATAATCATTGAGCTAAGTAAGAATTTAAATAGGCTCTCTTTTTTTGCAAAACGAAATTTTGCAAAAGCATAGCCGCCCATTGAATTTAACAATAGAGAAAAGAAAGTTGCCCCTAATGAAATGATTACACTATTCAATATGTAACGTGCAAGATTAAGTCTAGAGAACAATATTTCGTAATGCGATAAATCGAACTTCTGCGGTATAAGTTTTGGCGGATAAGTATTAGCCATACCAGTTGGCATAAAGGAGGCAGAAACCATCCAAAGAAAAGGTAAAAATGTTATAATAGCTATAAATATTGCGATAGTTATCACTAAGTATTTTTTAAACTTAGCCATTCTTCTCCTTTTGCAATTTAAATTGTATTGCTGTTCCAATTAGAATAATAACCGTAAGCATAAATGCAAGCGCTGTAGAATAACCAATGTTCCACCATCTAAAACCTTCTTGATACATATAGAGAACTATGCTTAATGTACTATTCAATGGACCGCCTTGGGTCATTACATATGGCTCAGCAAATAATTGGAAGTAGCCAATCATTGTTATTACACTTATAAACAAAGTTGTAGGTGCCAGCTGTGGAATTGTGATATTCTTAAATTGCTGCCATGCGGTTGCACCTTCAATGCTTGCGGCTTCATATAACTCTCCTGGTATGTTTTGAAGTCCGGCAATAAATATTACCATGTTGTACCCAAAATTCTTCCACACGACAAGAAGAATAATTGAAGGCATTGACCAACTCGGATCTCCAAGCCAATCGATTGGTCCAATTCCAATAAACCCAAGCAAGTAGTTTAGCAAACCGAAGCGTGGATGATAGATATAACGCCAAACAATAGAAACCGCAACATGTGTTGTAACCACTGGCAGAAAATATATTAGGCGGAAAACACCTTTTAAACGGATAAATTTTGAATTAAGTAAAACAGCGGCGGCTAAAGAAGCTGCAACTGAAAGCGGTCCGCCAACAATGACAAAATAAAAAGTGTTTTTAATTGCGGTCCAAAATAAAGTATCGCTAAGAAGAGTTGAATAATTTTTAAAGGCGACGAAACGCAGATAATCAATGTTTCCCAAAGCATATATATCAAAGTCTGTAAAGCTCATAGCAAGTGCAGAAACAACTGGAAAAAAGAAAAACAGAGTTATTATTAGAAGAGATGGTCCAAGAAAAATAGCAACTGCGCTAAATTTTGTTTTACTATTCATGTTTTTTACTCATAATGTAACGGCGTTTTTCCAAAACATTATTCACATCTTCATCTAATTTTTTAAGTGCTTTTTCAATTGTTATCCTTTTTCGGGCAACAGGTTCAACCATTTCCTGCTGTATTTTCTGGAATACAATTTGTTCCCACTCGGGAATTTTTGGAGCTGGTTTTGTTTTGTGTAATTGCTGGTAAAAAGCGTTACTGTACTTATCATTTACGAAATCTGGTTTTTCCCAAACACTTTTAACAGCAGGAAGTGAAGAAACTAGTTTATAAAAATCATATTGTGTTTTTTCGTTTGCTAAATATTCTATCCACTTCCAAGCAGCTTCTTTGTTTTTTGATTTTGAATTTAGAACAATACTTGAACCGCCGGGAAGTGAATATCCGGGATAATCATTATTAGGCGATGGAAGCGGCGCAGTCATCCAATTATTTTGAACATCTTTAGGCAATCTGTTTCTAAACTCAGTTACATTCCATGGTCCAGTTATATACATTGAAAAAAATCCTTCACCAAATGCTTGATACACGTTTAGTACTTCCTGCATATCAACCGGGGCTAATCCTTCATGATAAAACTTTGCTAAAAACTCTATTGCTTCCTTAAACTCTTTAGCAGAGAAATTTGAATACCGATCTTTATCTCTTAGCAAACTTGCGTTATTCTGAATTCCAAATACTATGAACGGAAGCCATTCGTTTGTTGGAATGAAAAAAGAATACCGATTTAATTTTTGCTTTATTTTTTTTGCCGCATCATATAATTCGTTCCAAGTTTTTGGTGCATAATCATAACCTACAGTTTTTAGAATATCTGTTCTATAAAATAAAACCCGAGTATCAACATACCACGGGATACCAAAAACTGTTGTATCTAATACATTTGTTTCCCAAATACCATTAAAGAATTTTTCTTTTGAAATAATTGATGATTGAGAAATTTGTTTATTTAGTGGCTCAATAGAATTTATTGCTTCAAACTCGGGTATCCAAGTATTTCCTAGTTGAAAAACGTCAGGTAATGTTTCGCTGGCATAGGCAGTTATTAATTTTTCGTGCGCAGCTACCCAAGCAATTTGCAATACTTTTACTTTGATATTTGGGTTTTGTCTTTCAAACTCCGGAACAAGTTTGGCTACCTTTTCTCCTTCAACGCCCATTGCCCAAAACTTTATTTCGATCTTATCAGAAGTTTGTTTAGAACAACCTACTGAAAAAAACAAAATAATTATTGAGAAATATTTTATGAATTTCTTTTTCACTATTTGATTAGCAGCATTTTTTTCGTTTCAGAGAATTTATCAGTTTTCAATTGGTAGAAATAAATGCCAGTGTTTAGTTTAGAATTATGAATTGAAAATTGAGTATTGTAATTACCTGGTTGTTTAAATTCATTCACAAGCGTTGCTACATCTCTACCTAAAACATCGTAAACTTTTATTGAGACATAGGATAGTGATGCAACTGAGTATTCGATAATTGTTTCTGGGTTAAATGGATTTGGATAATTTTGCTCAAGTTTAAAATCAGTTGGAAGCGATTCACTATCTTCAACTTTTGTATCCGGAAAAAACAATCCTTTACCACTTGAGAAATCTAATAGCGGAGCAATTTCAGGAGAGCTCATAAAAGACTTCCATATTATTTCTGAACGGTAATTTTCAATCATGCAGACAATTGGTCCTTGATCAATTGCTAAATAGCCATCACTAAACCATTGCTTGCTAACGTTAAAAGCGTCTTTAAAACCAAAATCACCCCAGAGCTTTACTCCATAAACTCTATAAAAATGTTTCAATGCTGCTAAAGATTCTTTAGGTGTGTATGGCATTGAAGAAAGCGCTGCTGTAGGGGCAATTGTTCCATTATCATTTTCTGGTGCATGAGCAGAATAACCAACACCTGGATAAGAGTAGCTGGCTGTTAATCCCCAACAATCTTCACTATATCCAGCAAACTTTTTAGGATTGTTAATACAATATGCTCTGTTTGCTAAAGTTTGATTTCTGTTATGCACAAAATAGTTAGTAAATAAATCTCGCTTATTGCGAGGATCGAATCCAATAAATGAATAATGTGTAAAGAATAATGGTCCGCCAAATTCTGAACCTACATAAAGAGGAATATCATATTTAGTACGGTATTTTGAAATCGATCCGCCGTTTCCCCATCCAGCTCTATAAAAGCTTTGTAAGTTAATTGTAGGTGCTTTTGTTGGTGAAGCAACAGCAAGTAAATATGGCATCAAAGTTTCGTTCCACCCATGAAAAATAAATGTATCGCTAAAATTGAAGCCCATTGTTGGAGAATAATTCCAATACAAACCAGTAGAACCGTTTCTGTAAAAATTCCAATCAACTTCCTGCCAAATCTTATTTATATAATTTCGAGTCTGAACTTCTTCAAAAGTGTTATTATTAAAATACTCTCTGGCGGCAAGTAATCCCTGTATTAGAAATGCAGTCTCAACAATATCGCCGCCATTCTGCTGCCCAAAATTTATTACTCTTCCTGTTGTTCCATTAAGCCAATGAGGAAATACTCCATGAAAGCGATCTGCTTTTGTTGCAAGGAATGTAGTTATCTTCAACATTCTTTGCGCACCCTGTTCTCTTGTAATAAATTTTCTTTCAATACCAGAAATAATTGCCATTACACCAAAGCCGCTGCCGCCTATTGTATTTGTTACATCGCTTTCATTTGGATGCCAGCGTTCGCGAGCTAATCCGCTTGTAGGATCGCCCCAATCCCAAAAATATCTAAAAGTTGCAAGTTGAGTCATATCTAAAAATTCTTCGTCAGTCATTGCATGAGTAGTGGCTGAAACTTCTGCGCTTAAAGGAGATTCATTTCCGGCAATATCATAGGCAGAAACTTTATAACGAACATTTGTACCTGTTGTGCCAATCCATTCCCAGCTAAATGATCTATTCTTTTTTACTGTTTTGGAAAGGACAAATGAAGAACCATTAAATTTATAAACTCTATACCCGGCTAGATCAGGTTCAAGATTGTATTGCCAGATTACATCTGCGTGTAATTCATATCCAATTGCTTTTACACCAGTTGGTGTTGCTGGTGGAGTTGTATCTTGTGCATTTAATACTGCGTAAGACAAAAACATAACAAATAATATTTTTTTCATTTTACTTCCTAGGATTAATATTCAATTATCACTTCAGCTGGATATGACTTAATAGTTATGATGTTATCTAAATAGTTTTTTTCTATTGCTCCGTTTATTAAAACACTTTTAGGAAGTTTCTTCTGATTAAAATTTTTCAGAACAATGCCGCCAGATGGAATTTGAGCATTTCCAAATACTTTTACTTTATAAGAATTATCAACTTTCTTAATAGAATAAGAGATTTCTCCGTAATAAGTTGGTAAATTTTCTATAGACATTCCTTCTGCAGTATCAATCCATTCTTGTTTTAAGCCAGCACCAATAACTAATGTAGAATCATATTCGTTTTCATAAATAAACATCGCTCGCATAGCATTTACAAAATCGGAACCAACCCAAGTGTGAGGCATATCGCCTATAAAGCGAGGTAATCTTTTATCTTTCCAAACAACTTCCGCCCAGTGATTCCATCCTTGCGGACGTTGATCATTTAAGAAATAGTTTGTAAGCCAATGTGCTCGTTCGGGTTGATCAAGTAAAATAAATGAGCTAATTGTACGAACTTCGTAAGGCGTATAATTTGCCCATTCAGTTTCGGGTTTAGCACGCTTTTGTGTAAAATCCCAATATCTGTTAAAAGTATTCTCTAATAAATCATCTGGTAAATTGCCGAGCTCGTTGCAAGGGTAAAGAGAAATTGTTGTTGAAGTCGCATCAAAATCACCAAGTTCTACGCATCCTGGTATATAATCTATTCTATGCTGCTTAGTTGATAAGCTAATTGAATTATACAGATTTGTTTTGAAATCATCTCGCATCTTTTCGAATCTTACAACATCATTTTTTTTTCCAACTATTTTAGCTATTTCAACTGCATCTTTTAATCCTTTCATTCCAAAAAAACTATCCCAATAAGAATGACGAGGTTTATCGCTATATCCTTCGTGAGAAATTGATTCGGGTAATATTCCATAATAGGCACGAAGACTATCTCCGCTGTTTTTATAATATTCAGTAGAACGCTGATCGATCAAACTCTTCATATAATCGACAGTACTTTTAACCTTATCATATTTCTTTTTAAGCCAAGTAGTGTCTTTAGTATAATTGAAATATTGGCGAATCAGATAAATAAATTCTCCGTGACTATCATGTTCTGGAACGGGATCGGGTCCGCGGTGATCTACAACGCAAGGAACTTTACCATTATCATAAATATTTTCAGAGTACCAATCAGCGAACTCCCGTACCTCTTTAACAATTCCATTCTTTAGTAAAGCAGAAGATGTTAACGCGCCATCTCGAATCCAAGAACGTTCATAGGAACGAGAGCCTGGCTGAATTCCATATTTATCTCTATTAATTAGAATGTTTGCAAGATTAGTACGAATTGTGTTAACAATTTTTTCTGCTGAGGATGGTAAATTAAATTTTATGTGTGTTACTTTTTCTTCCCAAAACTTTTTGTTCTCTTCAAACTTTTTTTGAACAAACTCGGGAGTAGCATTTCTTAGATACTTTGGCTCAGAATAAAAAGGAACAGCAACATAAAATGTTTTTTCTTCTTGTGGTTTCAATTCAAACAAATATTTAATCGCAGCGGATGCGAAACCGGTTTTGTCTTCAACAGATGTTCTTTTAGGAATTTGGTTACGTGAAATAAAATTTATCACTTCGCCATCATCAAAAGATGAAGCACCAATTTCCACGGGTTTGGAAATTGAAACTACAGTTTTATTATTATTAACAACCAACTTATTCTTATCAACCTTAATAGAATTTACATTTGCTGCGCCGCCTGTAATATTAAGCCATTGATAGTGAGGATTAACTTGAAATGGTCGAAGAGCAAGGTAGAAATTTCCGGCTAGATCTGATTTTGAAACATTCTTAAGAGTGTAAGCTAAATAAAGTACCGAGGACTTATTTGCCTCACCGCTTGCAAATGCTTTTACTTCCATTTGAATATTGTTCAGCCACTTGACTTTTGGTATAGGTAAATAATTATTTTCAAGTGATTGTATTGTATTTTGATCGTTCCACGTAATTAATTTATCATTAAAATAAAGAAATGGTTCGATCGAAAAACTTGATTTATCTACTTCAACCATTCCTTCTTCATTGATGAGCGCCTCTTTAGTATCGGAATTGACACCAATTACATTCCAATAAGATTTTTCCTCATACAAATAACGTGGGTAGTATCCGCGCGGTAAATCTTTTGCTATGTTAATTAAAAACCGATTTCGATCTGAAGAATATTCTTCATCTAATAATTGTAATTCTTTTATCGTATATCCATTTTTATTAGAACTTGCCAACATTTCTATTTTTACGTAAGAAGCTTCTTGTTCCGGCAATCGGATATATGATGCAAATGAAGTGTTTTTATCTGAAGTGTATATTTTTTTCCAATTTATTTTATCGTCTGAGACTGAAACTGAAAACTTCTTGGCATAGTTTTTTTCATCCCAATTAATTTTTAGTCCGCCAAATTCTTTTCTACCATTAAGGTTAAACATTATTTCTTGTTTTTCGTTCTTATCACTTTTCCAAACTGATACTTCATCATTATCATTAAGATATTTTGCATCAGAATTAGATGAACTTGCACTTAATATGTAAGAAGATATATCTGCGTTCGCAGATTCTGTTGGTTCAAAATTTAGTTCATCAATAAATATTGTTCCTTTTCCTCCATTGTAAGAAGCAATTGTAAACTCAAGGCGGTTTGTTTTTCGCAGTGTTTTATCTTGAGTCGGACCCCAAGCAAATTCAATTTTGCGTTTTTTTATTGTATGCTTTTTCCATTCAGTTGGAAATTCATAATTTCGGTTATTATACCACCAAACATTATCACCGTTTTCATCAGCAAGTTTGAACTCGAAATTGTTGTTTGGTGAATTAGCTTTTAGATAAAAACTAAATTGAAAATTTTCTGGATATTCTATTGGTATTAACTTTTGAATTCCGCCATAACCAGATCCTTTTGTAAAATTGTAATCAATCCTAATACACTTGCCTTTTATTCCTTCAGCAGTAGTAATATTTAATTCAACGCCGTCGCTGGTGAAAATATTCCAACCATTTGTTGTTTCTAATTTATCAAGCGTTTTGCTTTGCGCAAAAATTTGAATTGCAAGAGAAAGCAACACAAGTACTAATACAATTAGTTTTACAATTTTATATTTCATTGTTTCCATTTTATCTAAAAATTATTTTTTTATGTGTTCCAGTCCAAGAGTTCTTAAACCCTTTTGTACAATTTCGTCTCTCATAAAATATTTCCAGACAAACCCATTGTAATAATTTTCGATCATAATAATAATTGGACCTTGATCAAGCCCAAGATAGTCTTTATCCACCCAATTTGCGGTTGGATTGAAAGCATCTACAAATCCATATTTTCCCCAAACTCCGGCTCCGCCATAAATGTCTTTCAAGTTCATTAAAGTTGGAATGCAAATTTCTGGCGCAAAAGGAATTGAACCACCCGCAGCAGTAGCAGCAATGGTTCCATCATCAAATTCAGTAGAATCTAAACCGGAAGAACCACGAGGAGCATAACCAAAAAATATTTTACCATCGTAATTATATTTTGATTCCGGCCCATCACATGCGGTAAAACCCCATGAGAGAGAATCGTATCCTGCCCATTTCATTGGATTCACAATTGCGTATTCTCTATTAACATAAGTTGCCCGGCGTGAGTTCTCTGCATAATCTATTCCTTTTTTCTTCATATATGCATCAACAAGTCCATTTGGATTAAGCCACATAAATGAATACTGATGAGCAAATAAAGCCGGAAATACTACATGACCAAAATCTTTTTTGTATGGTTCTCTCCACTGATAAGTACTTTGAAAAGATGCAAACGCAGTTTCTGGATTTGGCAAATTCATTCCGGCAGCAATAACGTACAGAAATAAAGCTTCGGTATAACCAAACCATCCAAGCGGTTGAAACCCTTCTTCTGTCCATCCCATATTAATTTGGTTTGGCATTTTTTGATTGGCAGGTCGAACCCAGAAACTCCAATCTGCGCGAGCAAGTAACTTGCTTGCCAATTCTCTTATTTGTTTTTCAACTTCATTTTCATTTGAAAAATAATTTCGTGCGAAAATCATTCCGCTAAAAAGTAATCCACTATCAATAGATGAAAGTTCGCAATTCCAAAAACGCTTACCGGTTTTCATATCAATAAAATGATAATAAAAACCTTTGTAGCCTGTAGCATACTTTGCATTGCTCTGCTCACTTTGCCAGAAAAAGTTTAACATATTTAAAGTTAGTTTTGCGGCATATTCTCTGGTAATCCAGCCTTTTTCTGCGCCAATTGCCCACACTGGAACAGCAAAGCCTACTGCTGCAATTGTTGCGGGCGAAGTATCTGTTGATCTGTCTTTAACTAATCCAAGTTCCGGATTTATTTGTTCTAAGAAATATTTAAAAGTGCGGTACTGAAGAGTATCAAGAAAATTCTTTTCTTCAATGCTCATTTTATAATTAAGCTTATAAAGAGGCTGATAATTAATAGCTCTTGTTTGACAGCTTACATTCGCCGCAATCAAAAGAAACATAATTATTGTTATTGGTTTCACATTTTACCTTTTACTTATTTATCCTAATAAAACAATCACTTCAGTTTCACCAGTATTTTTTGATGATAATACTGTATTGCCAGAATAACTTTCACCGTCAAGTTTAATTTCCTTAACTCCAAAAGAAACACCATTCGGATTTTCTACTTTTATGTTATACATAACATTTCTAAATAGTCTTTTTACAGAATAATTTTTCCAGTCATTCGGAATACAAGGATCGATTACCAAACCTTTTTCTGTTGGACGAACACCAAGAATCCATTCAACTAATTCTTTTTGAAGCCATTGAGCAGAACCAGTATACCAAGACCAGCCGCCCATTCCATAATTTGGAGAACCCGGTCCATCTATGTTTCCAGGAGTAACAAATGGTTCGGCAACATATTTATCTGGATCATTTGCATAATTATTTATCGGGTTTAATCTAGAGTATGCCGCCCAAGCATTTTTTACGTCTTTCATCATTGCAAAAGCTTGAATAGACCATGTAGCTGCATGCGAGTAAACACCACCGTTTTCTCTTCGAGATGGTGCGTAACGAGTTAAGTAACCAACATACTTATCTGTTTTCGTATAAGCCGGATAGAATAAAATTGTGCCGTTGTTTTTAAGAAGGTGTTTTTCAACCGATGCCATTGCCAATTTCTTTCTTTCTTCATCTGTTGAATCAGCAATTACACACCAAGTCTGTGCATTTAGATAAATTTTCCCTTCTTCACATTCATTACTTCCAATTTTAATACCGCTGTCTTTTGTTGCGCGCCAGAACCATTCACCATCCCAAGCATATTTATTAATAGCATCTTTTAACTTTGCAGCTACTTCTTCGTATTTTGTTTTTAAATCACTTTTTCCGGTTTTTTCACAAACAACTGCAAATCTTTTTAAGATAAGATGGAAAAAATGAGCAAGCCAAATTGATTCGCCTTTGAATTCAAGGCCAACAGCGCTTAAACCATCATTCCAGTCACCGGCACCAATGTAAGGCAGCCCGCGCACACTTATTCTTGATAATACTTTTTCGATGGCAATGACACAGTGATCAAATAATGATTCATGTTTATAAGCGTTATCGTAATATGGTTCAGTTTCATTTAAGAAAGAGTAGTTATTTGTTTCATCTAAGTAATGGAATAAAATAAACGGCAGCCAAAGTAAATCATCTGTCATTTTTGTCGGAAGTCCGGTTTCGCTAATAGGGTGCCACCAGTGTAGTACAGTTCCATCTTGAAATTGATGTCGTGCATGAAGTCGGATTTGTTTTTCAATTCTTTCGCTATCACCATACAAATATATCATGCTGTCTTGAAGCTGATCTCTAAATCCAAACGCTCCACTCTGTTGATAATAAGCTGTGCGCGCCCATAATCTGCCAGCAACCGCTTGATAACGAAGCCATACATTTGCAAGTAAATTAACTGACTCATCTGGAGTATTAACTTCGAGAGCTTTCCGGTAATCTTCCCAAAATTTTTTTACTTCATTAAGGGCATTTTCAATTTGTTCTTTTTTCTGATAGTTCTTTTTTGATTCTTCAATATATTTTTTTGCAGTGTCAATTGATTTCTTTTCTGATTCAAGAGCTTCTTTATCACCATCGATTCCTAAATAAAATGCTGCATCTTCAGATTTGCCGGATTCAATAGAAAGTTTTATACGAACTGATCCAATTGAATCATTCCACTTCCCAAGAGTGTTTGAAAGCCCATTTTGATTGACTGAAACCGGGTTCGATAAATCTCCATACTGCCCAATAAATTTTTCTTTGTCTCCTTCATAATCAACAATTTTTTTATTTGAAGAAATGTATCCATAATATGGGTACTCAATATTCCAGTGACCACGATCTCCCAGTGGAATTTCCCACAAACGTTTTGTGGCAAGCATTGCATTTAATTTTTCATCAAAATGAGTTTCAATAAATGTTTTATGAAACTCTCGATGATGATCTGAAGAAGAACCGAGGCACCATTCAAAATAGCTATAAATAGAAATCTCAACTTCTTCGCTATTCTTATTTGTTATTTCGAAATTCCAAATCTCAAGATTATTCTTCATCGGTATAAAAACATCAAGTTCAACTACAATTCCTTTGTACTCAGAATAAAAACTAACAAACCCGAATCCATAAACAGCCTTGTAATTAGTTATTTCTTTTTTGCTTGGCATCCAAAGCGGATTCCAAACTTCACCGGTCTTTTCGTTCTTGAAATAAAAATACTTTCCCCAATTATCTTGAATTAAATCTTGATGCCAGCGGTTTAGTCTGTTAAATTCACTGTGTTCCAGAAAACTAAATCCTCCGCCTGTTTGAGAAATAACTAATCCATATGTTCCATTGGAAATTACATTAACCCAAGGTTTTGGCGTTTTATAATTAGTGATGACATAATCATGTCCGTGATCTTCGAAGTAACCATACTTTGTTTCAAATTTCGGCATTTCTTTTCCTACAATAATGTATTTAACATGAATTTCTTATAACAAGCTCAGTCGGAATCACAATTTTTTTTGGCTTGGTATAAATATCTTTTTGAATTTTTTCTATTAATCTTTGCGCGGCAATTTTTCCAATTTTTTCTGTATCAACTTTAACAGTTGTAAGAGTAGGATTATTATAAATAGAAAGAGTTGTATCATCAAAACCAACTACTGCAATTTCATCTGGGATATTAATTCCTTTGGCTTTTAATGCATTGCAGCAACCAATTGCCATCATATCGTTAGCAGCAAATATTACTTGAGGCATTTCTTTGTGCTTTAACATTTTCAAAGTTGCTTGTTCACCGCTAACAATTGTAAATTTTCCTTTGGCTAGCCAATGGTCTTTAACTTCTAATTTGAATTTCTTACAAGAATCGGCAAAAGCTTTTTTACGTAAAAATGCATCTTTATTGTCCTCTGGCCCGGCAATATGACCGATTTTTTTATATCCTTTCTCAACTAAATATTCAACGAGTTGAAAAGTGGCTTTGTAGTTATCCACAGTAATAATATCATAATCACCAAAATCAGTATCTCCAAATAATAAAACATACGGGACAATATTTGTGCTAAGAGCATCTGATATTTCATTGCTTACAAATGGAGCTAGAAGAATAAATCCTCCTACAATTCCACTATGCATCATGGTATTTATAGATGTAATCATGGATCTGTTTTTGTGAGAACTTACTACCATTGTAAAATATCCATGTTCGAAAGCAGTTTCATCAATGCTACGTATAATACTAGTAAAAAAATCGTCTGAAATATCCGGGATAATTAATCCGATCATGTTGGATTTTCGCTTAGCTAAGTTCATTGCAATAATATTAGGATTGTAATCTAATTCTTTTGCAAGTTTTAGTATTTTTTTTCTAGTTGCCTCATGCACTTTAGGATTATTAGTAAGTGCGCGAGAAACAGTGGCAATAGAAACATTCGCCATCTGAGCAATTTGCTTAATAGTGGAGGCCATAATTTCACTAAAATAATTGAGATGTAAGCGTTTACATTAACGTTTTTAACATAATAATCCCTTACTGAAATGTCAACAGCGAAGTATACTAGAGAACTTTAATAATGCATGAGTCGATCAAAAGTGCCTTTTTTTTGAAAATGTAGAGAAGATTATTTGAAAAAATCAATAAACTCTTTTCTAAAAAGTTTAGCGCTTCTAATTGTTGCTTTTTCTATCATTCTACTTAAGGCAATTAGTAGTAACTGTTTTATTTTGCAAGAAATCAATCACTGGTCGATCAACCATTGTATGAACTGAACGTTTTGCAGCATAACAATATTTTGTATAAATCTAATTTAGCTTTTCTTGTCTAATCTTTATTCATTGGATGTAATTGAATTTACACGTAGATATTTCGTGAAGTGGATAAAAGTAATTAACTTTTCGGGTTAATTTTTTAAAACAATTAATTTGTTGGAACACATGGAATTTATAACACACTTGATTGATCTATTTCTCAACTTAGATATACATATAGCCGAACTTATACAACAGTATGGAACTTTAACCTACGTAATTCTATTTGCAGTTATTTTTGCCGAGACAGGGTTAGTTTTTACACCGTTTTTACCTGGGGATTCTTTGTTATTTGCAGTTGGGGCATTTGCAGCAAAAGGAGCTTTTGATGTTCACTTGTTGTTTGTTTTGTTAACCTTTGCCGCAATTATCGGTGATACAGTTAACTATTGGATTGGGCATTATTTTGGTCCAAAAGTATTTAGTATGAATATTCGGTTTCTTAAGAAAGAGTATTTAGAAAAAACCCAGCAGTTTTATGAAAAACATGGTGGTAAGACAATTATTATTGCTCGTTTCATCCCAATAATAAGAACATTTGCTCCTTTCGTTGCCGGTGTAGGCTCAATGAATTATTCAAAATTTATTCAATATAATGTTATTGGTGCATTAGTTTGGTGTTCTTCGTTTATATATGCTGGTTACTTTTTTGGAAATCTTGATTTTGTAAAAAATAATTTTTCAGTAATAGTTCTTGCTATAATAATTATTTCAGTGCTTCCTGGTGTAATAGAAGTTTTAAGAAATAGAAAAAAGAAAAACTAATTTTTGTTTTTGATTAACTTCAAAACTGTATTTGTGATTCCTCTAAGAACAAAGATTAATAGATAGATCAAAACTGAAACCAACAATACAATTGGAAGTTGAGTTAATAATTCACTCCAGTTTGCTTTATATTTTATTATTGCATAGATATTGATTGCAATTGCCATTAGAAGTGATACACACCAAATAATAATTTCCTTTTTTAAGGTACTACTTTTTATTAAAATATCTTTCAACACTATATCCGGTATTTTTGATCTAAAGTAATTCTTTCTTTTGTTTTTGCTGCTTTTTCAGCTAGTAAAGACCAAATTGAAGCATTGTATCCTTCCTTAATCAATTCATCCGGCGCTTTCCCAATTCGAATATACTTAGTAAAAGCTTCTAACTGTAGTTTTGTTTCATCCATTTTATAATTATTTGCTATTTGTTCGCCTTTGTACTTAACGGCAGTTTCAGGTACCCAGCTTGCACCTCCAATTGGAATTACATCAAAAATATCTTTCTCAATATCATTTATTAATTGTAGAATTGCTGGAGGCGGTGGCGGGTGTGAAGAATAGTATTTATTTATCTCCAATTCCATTGTGCCTTTACTACCTATTACCTGTTCTTCACAACCATAATGTTTATTGCAATTTTGTGAATCATAAATAAAATTTGAACCATCTGGATATTCATAAATGCATGCTATGTTATCATATACTTCTCTTCCATCTTTCCAATAATTAATACTGCCATTGCAGACAACAGAAACAGGAGTTGTTTTGTTTATCCAGTTTGCAATTTGTATCTGATGTGAAAGTAATTCTGTGAATAATCCAGCCGAATATTCTTCGTATAAACGCCAGTTTATTTTTCTTTCATATTCTGGCTTAGGTACAGGTCTTCTCCAGTTCATTGATCGGTGCCAGTTAGCGCGGATTTGAGAAATTTGACCAATCTTGCCGCTATGAATCTGCTGCAAGGCATTTATAAAAACCGGGCTAAACATTCTTTGATGACCAATTTGTAAAATACGATTGGTATTCAAATGAGTATCATACATTAGCTTAGTATCATCAAGAGTTCGTGCCATGGCTTTTTCACAGAACACATGCATACCCGCATTTAATGCATCTACCGTAATACGAACATGTTCATGTAATGGTGTGGCAATTACAACTCCATCAATTTCTTTTAGAGAAAGTAATTCACGATAATCATAAAATGCTTTTGCTTTTCCTTTTGTAATTTCTTTTGCACGCTGATAATTCGGCTCATAATCATCACATATCGCAGCTATTTCAACATTAAGAAGACTTTCGAACGCAAGGACGTTTTTGAGCAATGCACTTCCCCTGTCGCCAATTCCTATAAATCCTAATCTTACTTTGTTGTTTACAGATTTACCAATGCTATCATCTGCAATTATATTGAGCCATGGCATTGAAGTTAATGCAATTGAAGTACCAGCAGCAATACCAATTTTCTTAATAAATTCTCGCCGATTAATTTCAAATAATATTTTTTCTTCTTTTTCCATTAAATACCAGCTTTACAAACAAGTAATTATTTTATCTTTTTCGAGATATCTAACTCTAATAATTTCTATTCTTAAATTATTTTTTATTTCTTTTATTTGATCATCATTCAAATTAATAAAGGCAGTCGAAAGTATTTCACATTCTACTGGATCAATCGATTTTACACTAATTGTTTCAATTGATTTATTAAAACTAGAATTTAGTGGATTGATCACATTTGTTTTATAAATCAATTCGCCATAATCATTTTTAAAATAGTTGGCAGATGTTGATATTGATTCATTAAATAAAATATCTGTATAAGCTGTTGAGTCTGTTGTTGAATAATCTTTTATCCCAATCTTCCAACCAATACCATTTGGATGATTACCTAAAGCAAGGATAGAGCTTTCACCAAAGCTAAAGAAAGCATTTTCGAAATAAGATTCTTCCACCATTCTTTTAACTTTTTTTAAAGCATATCCTTTACCAAAAGCACCAAAATCTATTTTTGTTTCTTCATCTAAAAATCGAATTGATTTTTTTTCTCGATTCAATGAAATGGCTTTCATGCAAGAACCAAGTTCACTTTTATTGGCTTCCGGATTCTGATTGTAGAAATCAATCAGTCTTCTCATTGTAATATCAAACGCACCAAGTGTTAGTTTATGATAATCAACACAAAGAGAGATTATCTCAAACATTTCGTCATCAAGTTCTAATTCACTCTTAAAAGCATTTCTGTTTATTTTAGAAACTAAACTACTTTCATCAAAGTAATTATATTTTTCTTCAATTCTTTTAACTTCATTTTCAATCATTCTAAACAGATGTTCACAAAGTTCTTCATCAGCATTGGGCAAAACAGCATTAAACCTAGTGCCCATTGCAAAAAAAGAATTATGATAAACTTTACTCATCGATTCAACCCAAACTAAAATTTCAACTCCCAGCCTTTTTCATATTCTCTTTTCCATAATTTCATTGCTTCTTTATCACCTATGATTCGACCATCTTTATCTAAATTCAAAACACGACCAACTTTCCATGCAATGTTTGATAACTGAAGTATTGCAACAGATTTATTGCATTCATGTATAGGAGAATTAAGTTTTTCACTACCTCGAATTGCACCAACAAAATTTTTAAAATGGTCAACTGTCATTTTATCAATACTTCTTAAATCTTGTGTAGTAGCCGTGCTTTTTACCTTAAATTCATCAATCTTTTTATCATCCAAATCATGTACTTCATAACCACCTCTATCCAGCACTAAAGTTCCCTCTGTTCCATGAATAGCAATTCCTCTATCTCTTCCATGAATTTTCTTGCCATTGCAACTCTTACCTTCCCAAGAAATCAACTTGCCATCAAATTCATAATTAGTTTCAAGAGTATCATAAAATTCCCAATCATCTCTAAAATGATATCTTCCACCTGCTGAAGTAATTTTCTTAGGACGATCAACTTGCAATGCCCAACGGCATAAATCAACTTCATGTGTTCCATTATTTAATGTCTCACCTGTACCATAGTGCCAGAACCAATGCCAGTTATAAGGATGAACATTATCTTTATATGGTCTGCGTGGTGCCGGTCCTTGCCAAAGTTCCCAATCAAGTTCAGCCGGTACTGGAACAACTTTGCCAACTCCAATAGATTTACGTTTGTTACTGTACCACGCCTTACCAAAATAAACTCTGCCAATTAATCCTTCATGAATCTTTTTCATTATATCGATTGTGAACTGAGCAGAGCGCTGTTGATTACCTAGCTGAACTAACTTTCCAAACTTTTGCTGAGCTTTTACAAGCATTTCACCTTCGTATGGATTATGGCTACTTGGTTTTTCTACGAATACATCTTTACCGGCTTGTAAACCATAAATAGCGATGTGTGCTTGCCAGTGTTCTGGTGTTGATATAGAAATCGCATCTACATCTTTGGATTCAAGAAGTTTTCTGAAATCAACTATTTGAAGTGGATCAATTTCAAATTTTTCTTTAGTTGCTTTTGCAAATTTTAATAACTCTCGTTTATCTACATCACAAATGTGAGTTACAAAAGTATTATCACTCATTCTAACGCCTTCCAAATGAGCATAACCTCTTCCGTGCAGACCAATTATTCCAAAATTTATTCTTTCGTTTGAACCAAATATTCTCGCATAACTTTTTGCGCTGCTTGCAAATGCAATACCGGCAGTAGCAAAAGCTGTCTTTTTCAAAAACTCTCTTCTTGATTCATTCATCTAAATATCTCCAATTAAAATTCACGGATTTTAATACTGCGAAACCAAACCTCTTCGCCATGCTCTTGTAAAAGTATAAAGCCTTCGGAATGCTCACCGAAATTTGACCAATCTTTGTACTTGCTATAAGCTACCAATGCCCGCCACATTTGAGTTCCTCTATCATATTCAACAACTTTAAAACCATTCATCCAATGTTCAACATGATTACTATTTACAATTATCCTTGCTCTGTTCCATTCTCCAATTCCATTTGATCTTTTATTAACAGCCGGTATCAAGTCATATAATGAACCAAGAGTTCTGTTTCCTTTAACACCAAGTTTACCATCTGGATGTTTTTCATCATCTAGAATTTGAAACTCACATCCAATTGCAGAGCCTTCACCTTTGTTTATGTTTGGATCAACAAAGTATTTTATTCCGCTGTTAGCGTGTTCTGTCATTTTAAATTCAACAAGAAGTTCAAAATTTTTATAAGTTTTTGTTGTTATTATATCGCCGCCATTTCTTGATTCAGAACCATTTGATTTTATAGTACGTAAGGTACCATCTGTGATAGTCCATCCACCTTCTGGAAAATTATTTGATTTTGCACTACGCCAGCCTTCAGTTGTTTTTCCATCCCATAAAAGCTTCCAGCCATCTTTCTTTTCTCTTTCTGATAAAGTGTTAGGGACAAAATTATACTGTGGGATTTTTGTACTAGCTTTTGTTATATATTTACCAAGATTGTCTGTAACAATTTTAATGTTTTTCCATTGTATTTTTTTACCTTCCTCAGCTTTTTTATTCCCGATGCTATGGACTTGTAGAGCAATAAATCCTTCGCTCGTCAAATCATCAAGAATATCAGCGCATGCAATTCCGTTAATCCATGTTCTTATAGAATTACCAATAGCTTCAACGCGCATTTTATTCCATTCATTTTGCTTGAATGCATTACGACCACTTTCATTAGAATCTAAATTATAAAGCCATCCTCGCCTTCCTTCATCGTAGATACCGCCTGTCCAAGCTCTTTGTGATGCATCAATTTCAACTTGATAGCCGTGCACTTTGCCATCTTTATAAGTTGGAATGCTGGCGCTTCTTATCTGCACGCCAGAATTCATTTCTGATTCACACTTAAATTCAAGCTCTAATATAAAATCAGAATACTTTTCTTTTGTTGCAATAAAGCTATTGGGAGTAGATAAAACAGTTTCGCCAATAATAATTTTATCTTGAACAGAAAATTTAGCTTTACCATTTAACTGTTCCCAATTCGATAAATCAATATCATTGAACAGTTTTTTCCAATTAGTTTGTGCGTTGGAGATAGAAAACATTACAAAAAGAATTGTAAACAATTTGATCAGTTGATTCATTTCACTTTTCTCACAATTATGAAAGTATTATTTATTAGCGGTGAAATTAATAATGTATTTACTTGTAACCAATCAAATATTTTTAAATAAGAGTATATATGCGTGTTTTAAGTATGCTGCTTTTATGCTTTCTACTTACAAATCTACTGATCTGAATTAAATTTTTTATTTGTTAAATTCGCATCCAAGTATTGCATTATAAAATAGAGATTTTTAAAAACTGATTTTATCATGCATTTCATTCCTACAAAATTTGAAATCTAACTAAAAGGCAATGGATTCAGATTGCATAGGAATGACAATTTGCATAATTCAGAACCTTTAATTTTTAACAAGATAAAAATGGCGGCATATTGATGAGAAAAATATTATTGCTTTTACCTGTTCTTGTATTTCTTAATTCATGTTCATCACAAAAAATAATAGAGAAACCAAAAGTTGAAGATAAACCAGTAATTGTAGTCGAAAAACCGAGATCGATTGAGTTTAGCTTTGAACAGCAAAAATCTAACACAAATGTTTCGCTGAGAGGAATCTCTGTTATAGATTCCTTAACTGCATGGGCAAGTGGTGCTAAAGGAACATTTCTGCGCACGGTTGATGGTGGAAAAACTTGGCAGACTGGAAAAGTAAAAGGTTTTGAAACACTGGACTTTAGAGATATTGAAGCATTCGATAAAAATTCCGCCATTCTTATGTGTATTGATGCGCCAGCATTATTTTTTAAGACAACAGACGGTGGAAAAACTTGGAAAAGGAAATACATGAACCGTGATCCAAAAATATTTTTTGATGGAATTGCTTTCTGGGATTCAAAGAATGGAATTGCTTTTAGCGACCCGATTGATAGGACATTTTTTGTGATAACGACAAAAGATGGCGGTGAAAGCTGGAAAGAAAACACTGAGTTGAATATCCCGCCAGTGCAAAAAAATGAAGGTGGTTTTGCCGCTAGCGGAACATCTATTTGTGTTGAAGGAAAGGATTTAGTTTGGATTGGTTCTGGCGGTGCCGAGAAAGCAAAGATTTACTTTTCTCAAGATGCTGGAATTAACTGGCGTTCCGTTGAAGCTCCAATGAAAAGTGGAAATGCTTCTTCTGGAGTTTTTTCAATAAGCTTTAGAGATGATCTTTATGGAATTGCAGTAGGCGGAGATTATAAGAATGATAAAAGTAAAGATGGTAATTGTTCAATTACTGATGATGGTGGTTTGAGCTGGCAATCAATATCTTCAAATCAGCCGGAAGGCTTCCGCTCTTGCGTAGCATGGAATCCAATTTATAAATACTTTTTAACAACCGGAACATCGGGCAGCGACTATACCTTAGATGATGGAAAAACATGGAAGACAATTAATTCAAAAAGTTTTAACTCGATAAGTATTTCGAAAAAAGATGGTGCTTGTTTTGTTGTTGGTGATAACGGAGTAATTGCTAAAGTGATAACTAAGTAATTTAGTTATCACTTTTATTTTATAATGTTAAAAACGATTCCCGCGCTGCATTGATGGTTTTATCTAAATCATCTTGTGTGTGCGCAGTTGAAACAAAGAAAGCTTCAAACTGTGCGGGAGGTAAATAAACTCCTCTTTTCAACATTTCATGAAAGAATTTTCCGTATAAAACTGTATCAGATTTAACCGCAGACTCATAACTATTAACTTCTTCATTTACAAAAAACATTGTCATCATAGAGCCAACTCGGTTTATCCAAAAATTCTTACCGGCAATTTTCATCGCATCTTTTAAACCGTTTTCCAGATATGAGGATTTTTTTTCTAGTGTCTCGTAAATCTCAGCATGATTTTTAATATGATTTAATGCGGCAAATCCAGCATTCATAGCAAGTGGATTTCCGCTTAATGTTCCGGCTTGATATACCGGACCGCTTGGAGAAACAATCTGCATAATTTCTTTTTTCCCTCCGTATGCACCAACAGGTAACCCGCCGCCAATTATTTTTCCGAATGTTGAAAGATCTGGTGTTACGCCAAGTACTTCCTGAGCTCCACCTTTTGCAACCCTAAAACCAGTCATTACTTCATCAAAAATCAAAACTATTTTTTCTTCATCACAAATTTTTCGAAGTTCTTTTATGAATGAAATGTTCGCTTTAACTGTTCCCATATTTCCCACTATAGCTTCAATAATAACTGCTGCTATTTCGCCTTTGTTTTCCGCAACCAACTTTTTTACAGAATCAATGTTATTAAAATCTGCTACTAAAGTATCCGATGCGTTTTTCTTAGTAACACCTGGACTTGTAGGCACGCCAAATGTTAATGCACCTGAACCGGCTTTTATTAAAAAGAAATCTCCATGCCCGTGATAGCAGCCTTCGAACTTGATGATTTTTTCTTTCCCGGTAAAACCACGAGCTGCACGAATCGCACTCATAGTTGCTTCTGTACCACTATTTACCATTCTAACCATTTCAATTGAAGGCACTAATTCAGAAATTAATTTTGCCATTTCAACTTCAATTTCTGTTGGAGCGCCAAAACTTGTTCCATTTTCAATTGCTTTATGCAAAGCAGATTTTATGAATTCTGGATTATGACCGAATAAATGCGGTCCCCAGCTTCCTATGTAATCAATGTATTCATTTCCATCTACATCGTAAATTTTTGAGCCATCTCCTTTAGCAATAAAACGTGGCGTTCCACCAACAGATTTAAAAGCGCGCACTGGTGAATTTACTCCGCCAGGAATAAAATTTATTGCTTCTTGAAATAGTTTTTCACTTTTTTTGGTAATCATTTTAGCCTCAAATATTTATTTAATTGCATCTAAATATTTTGCAACATCTTTTGCAAAGTATGTAAGAATCATATCTGCACCGGCGCGTTTAATTGCTATCATTGATTCAATCATTACACGTTGTTCATCTATCCAATTGTTTCTTCCGGCGGCTTTTATCATAGCATACTCTCCGCTAACTTGATAAGCAGCAGTAGGCATCTGGAATTTTTCTTTTACACGATAAATAATATCAAGGTAAGCGCCGGCTGGTTTTACCATTATAATGTCTGCGCCTTCTTCAATATCGCTTTCTGCTTCTCTCATTGCTTCATTTGCATTTGCCACATCCATTTGATGTGATCTTCTATCTCCAAAAACTGGAGTTGATTCAGCCGCATCTCTAAACGGTCCATAAAATCCGGAAGCATATTTAACAGCATAGCTCATAATAGGTATTTCATAAAAACCTTTTGCATCTAAGGCTTTTCTTATAGCAGAAATTCTCCCATCCATCATATCCGATGGAGCTATAATATCTGCACCAGCTTCAGCATGAGATATTGCTTCCTTAACTAGAACTTCAACAGTTTCATCATTTAAAATTCTTTCACCTTCCAATACTCCACAATGTCCGTGAGATGTATATTCGCAAAGACAAACATCAGTAATTACAACAAGTTTCTTAGTTTCTTTTTTGATAGCTCGAACCGCTTGCTGAATGATTCCGTTCGAATCGTAAGCACCTGAGCCAATCTCGTCTTTATGTTCCGGAATGCCAAAAAGTATTACAGAAGGAATGCCAAGAGTTTCAACTTCTTTACATTCTTGAACTAGAACATCAATTGACATTTGAAAAACACCGGGCATTGATTTAACTTCTTTCTTAATTCCATTACCCGGGACAGCAAAGAGCGGATATATCAAATCTTTTTTTGTTAAAACTGTTTCTCTAATCATGTCTCGAACAGTCGAATTGTATCTTAATCTTCTTAATCTTTTTTCTGGATATACTGCCATATTCACTCCAATGATTTTATAACTTTTTTATAAACAACCTCAGAATTTTTTATACAATCCCCAACAGAAATTCCGCCTCGATAGTTTCCACTCAGAAATATTCCCGGATTCTTCTCTTCGAATTTTTCAAAATACATTTCGTGCTCAATATAACCAAGATTGTATTGAGGAATTGCCTTTTTCCACAATTTACTCTTTAAGAAAACCGGGTCGGAATTAGTTCTCATAATTTTTTTAAACTCGCTAACAGCTGCATTGATTAAATATTGAGAATCTTGTTCAAGTATCTGTGGATTTCGAGCACCGCCAACAAATAATGTAAATACCGCTTTATCTTCAATGCATCGGTTTGGAAAAATAATTGAGCTCCAAATAGCACCCAGAAAATTTTTCTTTTCTTTTGATGGAATTAAATATCCAAATCCATCAAGCGGAATTCCAATATCTTTTTTATCGAATGCAAGATATAATACCATTACAGGCGGGTAGTAAATTGCGTTTAGATGACTATTCAAATTAGCATCTAAACTTTCAAATATATCGGCAGCTTTATATGCTGGGACGGTGGATATAATTCTATCGCATTCTATACTTTCGAGTGAGCCATTTTTTTCAAAAGACACTATCCACTTACTATTTAGTCTCTCAACCTTTTTTACAGTTGCTTCAAGAATAATCTTTTCTGCAAATCTATTAGCTATTGCATTTGGCAATGTCTGCATTCCGTTAAAGAAAGAAAACATCTTAGCACTTTGTTTAGATTCTTCAGCACGTTTTTTTCTTTCTCGAGCTCCTTTTATCATTCCCTTAACAAGCCCGCCATAAACTTCTTCTAATCTGTAAAGTTTAGGGAAAGCAGATTTTACACTAAGCTTAGCCGGATCACCTGCAAACACTCCGCTTACAAATGGATCAATTGCATAATCTAAAAACTCTTTTCCTAATCTTCTTTCAACAAATTGAGCTATACTTAGGTTATATCCATCACAAGATATTCCAACAAACGGTTCTTTGAATAATCTAAGCTTTCCTTTAAATGAAAATAATTTTGTTTTAATGAAAGGCACTAGACCGGTTGGCAGTACTTGTAATTTTCCTTCTCTTAAAATGTATCGCTTATTGGAATTCTCATTAGCATAAATCATTTCTGTTGTAAGCCCTAATTCATCAACAAGTTGACGAATCAAAGGAGTAGTTTCAAGTCCGCTGTTCGGTCCATAATCTACTAAGTAACCGTTTTCACAGACAGTCTGCATGGCTCCGCCTACAATGCTATGAGATTCAATTACAGTGACTTCATGACCATTTTTATTTAACCAAAAAGCAGTAGCCAAGCCGGAAATACCGGCTCCAATTATTACTATCTTTTTTTCACTCATAATATTTTAATCAACTAATGTATTTTCTTGAATTTCTTTATTGACTAATTCTGTTAATCCTTCTAAAAATATTACCGAATCATTTAGTCCGCGCATCACTATATAATTTTCAATTCCGCATTTATCAGCTACGTGCCTATATTCGATATCCAATTCAAAAAGTGTTTCAATGTGATCAGAGACAAAACTAATTGGAATGATAAGTAGATGTTTGTTTCCTTTTGCTGACAAATCTTTTATCATATCATCCGTTGCTGGCTCAAGCCATTTCATAGGTCCAACTTTACTCTGAAAACATAAATGATGTTGATGAGAATTTTTTCTGGCTTTCATTACCGCATTTACAGTTTCCTTAATCTGTAAACTGTATGGATCTCCTTTCTTAACTAAACTAACCGGAGTTCCGTGCGCGCTGAATACTAACTGAACTATACCTTGCACTTGCACAGGAAATTTATTTAAAGCCTCATCAATTCTCTGATTTATTGCGGCTATATATTTGTGTTGCGTTGGATATTTTTTAATTAAGCTAACTATTTTTTTATCACCATTGTAATGACGCATCCACTCATTGAATGATGATCCGGTTGTTGTAATAGAATAATGAGGATACAATGGTAACAGAATTATTTTGTCATAATCTCTATCTTCGATTTTATTAACAATCTCTTGCGTCAAAGGCTTCCAATAGCGCATCGCAGTGTATACATCAATATCTTTATGATAAAACCGAAGTAATTTTTGTAAAATAATTCTCTGCTCTTCTGTCCACATATTTAGTGGAGATTTGTCGCCAATAAGTTTATACTCTTCTGCTACCTTTGGCGCACGGCGCGAAGAAATAATTTTTGCAAACAATCTTTGACCAAAAGGCAGTTTGAAAATATCTTTATCAGAAAACAAATTAAATAAGAATGGCTTAACAGCATCAAGAGAGTCCGGACCGCCAAGGTTAAACAAAACTACTGCAATTTTCATATTGCACCTTTGCAATTAAACAGTTCTTGAATAACGGGCATTATCCTCTTTGCGTTCAATATAACCGTCAAAATTCATTGCTATATTTCTAATTAAGAGCCTGCCCATTTGAGTGACAAATAATTTTTCATTTGTTAGCTTAACTAAGTCATCTGAAATAAATTCGCTCATAGCCTCAAGAGAAGATTTGAAATATTTATTGAATTCAATTCCATATTGAACTTCAACACTCTTAAAATCTAGTTCAAAATCGCACATAATTTTTGTAATTACATATCTGCGGAGTATATCGTCGTTAGTTAAATAAACTCCACGTTCAATTGGTAAAGCTTGATCATTTATTGAATCAAAATATTCTTTTTCTTTTTTCTTATTCTGCACATAACAATTACCAACTTGACTAATACTTGTAATCCCAATTCCATACAAATCAGTTCCGGCGTGAGTGCTGTAGCCTTGAAAATTTCTGTACAATTTTCTTTCTCGTTGTGCAATAGAGAGCTCATCAGTTGGTTTTGCAAAATGATCCATTCCAATAAAATCGTAACCAGCGTTAGAAAGTTTTTCTATAGTCATTTTCAGAATTTGAAGTTTTTCTTCTGCGCTTGGCAAGTCTTGTGGATTAATTAAATTCATGTGCTTCTTAATCCAAGGAACGTGAGCATAATTAAACACAGCTATTCTATCTGGAGATATTTCAATTGTTGCATCAACAGTTTTTTCATAACTATCTACAGTTTGGAATGGAAGTCCATACATCAAATCGAGATTAATACTTTGAAAACCAAGTTCTCTTATCCAGGCTACAACATCGCGAGTCATCTCTTCAGGCTGAATTCTATTTACCGCATTTTGTACTGCTCCGTTAAAATCTTGTACGCCCATACTAATGCGGTTAAAGCCACCGCTGCGTAAAGCTTCCAAATGTTCTTTTGTAAGTCCGCGTGGATCAATCTCGCAGCCTTGTTCAGCATCCTTTTTTATCTCAAAACTTTGATTGATAAATGAAATTAGATCAGAAATTTCTTCGGGATTAAGATGAGTTGGAGTTCCACCTCCCCAATGCAATTGAACTACTTTTCTATCATTCTTCAAATAAGTTCTAAGCAAGTCAATTTCGTTTTTCAAGTACTTTATATACTCTTTAATTCTATCGCGGTTGCGGGTTATTATCATATTGCAGCCGCAGAAATAACAAAGAGTATCGCAAAAGGGAAGATGAAAATAAAGAGATAGATCTGGCGTATCGGCAAGATTATTTGTTCGTATTATTTCATCTAAGTATTTATCAGCAGTGAAAGACTCTACAAAATGCGGAGCTGTTGGATAACTTGTATATCTTGGTCCGGGTTTGTCATATTTTTTTATTAAATCAAGATCTATGTTAAACATAATTGCCTTTAATTTTCTTCAACTATTCTTTATGAAGTTTCTTACTCTCTTCTTTTACAACTTCTACTAAGTATTTTGCATTTGCAGGAGAAATATCCGGTAATATTCCATGTCCGAGATTGAAAATATGTCCATTATTTTTTCCAAATGATTTCAATACTCTAACAGCTTCTTTTCTTATTTTATCTTCATTCCCATACAAAACTGTTGGATCCAAGTTCCCTTGTAGTGCAACTTTTTCACCAATCTTATTTCTAACTTTTCCAATATCCATCGTCCAATCAAGACCAATTACATCTGCGCCGCAATCGGCAAGTTTATTTAATTTATAATGAACTCCTTTTGCAAAAACAATTACCGGCTCATCATTTCTTTTTATTTGAGAGATTATCCTTTGAATATATTGCAAAGAGAATTCTTCAAAATCATTTGGAGAAAGAATTCCGCCCCAAGTATCAAATATTTGAACAGCATTAGCTCCGGCTTCAATTTTTGCTGATAAATATTCGGCAACTCCATCAGCAATTTTTTCTAATAATTTATGTGCAACTTTAGGTTGATTATATATGAACTTCTTTATTTCAGAAAAACTTTTTGATCCTCCGCCTTCGACCATGTATGTCATCAAAGTCCACGGAGAGCCTGCAAAACCAATTAGCGGAACTCTGCCGTTTAGTTCTTTTTTAGTTAAAGAAACAGCATCGAGTACATATTTCAAATCTTTTGCGGTATCAATTTGCTTAAGTTTAGAAACATCAGCGGCAGTTCGGATTGGATCATAAAGTTTTGGACCTTTGCTCTCTATCATTTCAAGCTTCATACCCATAGCTTCTGGAATAACTAAAATATCGGAAAAAATGATTGCGGCATCAACACCAATTAAATCAATCGGCTGTAATGTTACCTCAGCAGCTAATTCTGGTGTTTTGCACATAGTAATAAAATCAGATTTTTCACGTACAGCTCTATATTCAGGCAAATATCTTCCAGCCTGCCTCATAATCCATATTGGTGTTCTTTCAACTTGTTTTCTTTTACAAGCTCTAAGGAACAAATCATTTTTTAGTTTCTTCAATTTTCCTCCGCTTAGGCGATATTTTTTTCTATGCTATAATATTTTAGAATTCCAGCAACAACTCCGCTTATAGAATATTGTTCTGGAACGATGTTTACATGAACGTTGAAAGCAGCAACCGCACTTTCGGTCGTTCTGCCTATTGCACAAACAACCATTCTTCTGAAATAATCTTGTGGATTATCAATTTTCATTATCTCAAGAAAACTATTAAATGAAGAAGGGCTTGTAAATACAAAAACATCAGGTTTCTTAATTGAAATTTTTTCTAATTCATTAATTAAATTCTTTTCTTCATTAGCGACCACATCATAACTTGGAACAGAAGTAACTTCTGCTCCAAGCTCTGACAGCTCTATCTTTAATTCACTTCTAGATAAACTACTACAAGGAATAAAGATCTTTTTACCAACAAGGTTTTGCTTAGCAAATTCTTTAACTAAACTTGCCGCACTAAATTCATTTGGAATCACACCTACATTAACACCATATTTTCTGCATCTTTCTGCTGTTTCACTTCCAACACAAGCAATATTTATTTTGCTTAAGGTTATGTTGTTTTTTCTTGCTGCTAAAAATGTAACTTCAGCTGCATTCGCAGAAGTAAAAATCATCCAGTCATATTTCTGTAATGAACTTAAATTCGATATCAAATCAACAGAATCATACATAGGTATTATTTGTATTGTAGGAAAGTATAATATTTCAAATCCAGAAGTTGACAAAGACTTAAAATGTTTTTCTGCTTCAGTTTTATTTTTTGTTACTAAAATAACTTTTCCAGTCATCACTTCTTACTTCTTGAGTTTTGGTAAACTTCGGTTAGGATTACCGAAGCTCCTGCTTTCAACAAATCTTTTGCTAATTTTTCTCCCAACTTCTCCGGATTGGTTTTAGATCCTCTCATTTTTTTTCTGAATGTGATTTCACCATCAACAGAACCAACCATTGCTTCAAGATACAAACCATTAGGTTTTAATTCAGCAAAAGCACCAATTGGAACTTGACAACCACCTTCTAAACATTTTAACAACGACCGTTCTGCTCTTATGGCACAATATGTTGCATCGTGATGAATAGATTTCAATATGCTTTCAGCGAACTTATTATCCTCATGTATTTCAATACCTAAAGCGCCTTGCCCCACTGCCGGAAGTATTTCATTTTTGGGAATAATAGAAGAAATGTATTTGTTTAATTTTAGCCTTTCAACACCAGCCCGCGCTAGAATAATTGCGTCCCAATTTGATTCCATAAACTTTTTAATCCTTGTTGGAACATTACCTCGCAATTCTTCTATTGTAAGATCCGGACGTAAATGTTTTAATTGCGATCTTCTTCTAAGCGATCCAGTTGCAACAATTGCGCCCTCACGTAAGTTTTTAATTTTCGTACCTTTTTTTCTTGCTATCAAAACATCTTCTACCGGATGACGTTTTGTAACAACCGCTAATTTTAATCCTTTTGGTATTTCAGTTTGAAGATCCTTTAGACTATGAACTGCCATATCAATAGACCCTGATAGAAGTTCATTTTCCAACTCTTTAGTGAACAAGCCTTTATCCCCAATTTTGGAAAGTGCAACATCAAGTATTTTATCACCTTTAGTATTAATAATTTTTATTTCAACAGAAAGGTATTTATTCTTTTTCTCTAATTCTTTCTTGATGTATTTTGCCTGCCATAGAGCAAGTTCGCTTCCACGGGATCCTATAACTAATTTACTTTTCTTCAACTTTATCCTCTAAATTTTTCTTTTCTTCAGCACTTTTACTCTCAATTAAATTAAATAGTTCTTTAAGAATAACTGTGTTGTTTGTTACTTCTTTAATATTAGAGCCGGTTTCGGCATATTCCCTAAGTTTTATTGTGGGGTTATGTAAAAGTCTGCCAATCATACGACGTGTCATATCTTCAACTTTCGAAAAGTCTTCATCGCTAAGTTTATTTTTTATTTTATCAAGTTCATCTTTTCTAATCTCTTCAAAAAATGAACGCATAGTTTTAATTGTTGGAACTACATCTAATGAATTATACCACCCAAAAAAACCAATCATTTCTTCCATTATAATATTTTCAACTAACGGAAGCTGATCTTTTCGTTTTTGTAAGTTTTGATCTACAATAATTTTTAGAGAGTCCATATCGTGATAAAACACGTTATCTATTTTCTTTACTTCTGGGTCGATATCTCTTGGTACAGCAATATCCATAATAACAATTGGAGAGCCGCGCCTTTTTTTCATTGAGTTTTGAACATCTTTAAGTGAAACTAAATATTTTTCAGAGCTTGTAGCGCTTATTACAATATCATAATTATGTAACTGCTCAATAAGATATTGAAATGGTATTACTTCGCCTTGTATTTTTTCAGCAAGTTTTTGTGCTCTCTCTACGGTTCTGTTTGTTATAGAAATTTTTCCTATACCTTTATCTCGCAAATGAACAGCAGCAAGCTCTCCTGTTTCTCCGGCGCCAATTACCAGTGCTGATTTTTTATCTAAGCTAGAAAATATTTTTTCTACAACTTGAACAGCGGCATAACTAACCGTAACAGCGCCTTCACCAATTGTAGTTTCTTTTATTGCGCGTTTTCCAACTTTTGTAGCAGTATCAAAAATTCTTCTTAAGACTGTACCCGTAAAATCTAAATCTTCACTTATTTCAAAAGATTCTTTTACTTGACCCAGAATTTGGCTATCACCAATTATTAAAGAATCAATTCCGGCAGCAACAGAAAAAATATGTTTTACAGCACCACAAGAAAAGTATTTAGAAAAATGTTCTGATTTAATTCCAAGGTTTGGTTTAAAATTAACAAGTGTTTCAACAAGAGGTGTGGAATCTAAATTATTATTTTGAGGGAAGCCAAATATTTCAGTTCTGTTGCATGTTGAAACTACTACACCATCACTCAAAAGGTTTTTAAGCTTTGGAATTAAACCAATAATTTCATCACGAGTTAGATGAACAGCTTCGCGCAATTCTAGAGGCGATGTTTTATGGTTTATCGAAATTCCTATTAAATTCATTTAACTACTTTCAATAAAACGAGTGAAACGTCTTAGCCAGCGAATTCGTAACAATCAAAGATAAAATCGCAAAAAGAAATCCAATTAATGAAAACAAAATCACTTTCTTTCCGTAAAGATTCCCTACCAGCTTCATTGCTATTCCAATTCCATAAACAATCCAGACAAGTAATGTTCCAACTAGTTTTGGATCTGAATAGCTAAAATTTGGAAAGGCTGCCGGAAGCCAAATAATTCCAATTATTATTGCAATAGTTAATAAAACAAAGCCGATAATCATGGAATAGAAACTTAGCTTTTCAAGAATTTCAAGACTGGGTAATCTATCAAACACTAAACCAAATTTATTTGATTTTATATTCTTATAAAGTATCATAAATAACAAGCCATAAACAGCCGAAATAGTTATACCTGAATAACCCAACAAAGCGCTAATTACGTGCATACCAAGTAATTTATTTCGTAGAACTTCCGGAACGATGTATGTATCTGCCACATATATTGATGAAATCAGTTGAAATAAAAGAGAAAAGAAAATTATAAACGCTCCGGTACCTCTTATATCTGTTAGTAGTTCTAGAATGAAATAAGAAAATACTATTGAGCAGGCAATAATGGAAAATATTTCAAACTTGTTAGTAATTGGAGGATGATTATACTCTATCATTCTTGCAACTAGGTAGAAAGCATGAAAAAACAAAGTAATAAATAGTATAACTCTTTTGGAGTTGTTGATTCTTTTTTTATCGTAAAAAAAATCGTATAAATATACTCCAAAAGCTGCTGCGTAAAGAAACGGTAATAGAGCATTCAATATTTTAATAGAATCAAGCATTTATTTTTCGATAAGTTTATTGATTTAGCTAAAAACGGTTTTTGTGCGGCAAAATTTATAAATATTTTGCTCCAATTCCCATTTTGTTATAAACAATTACAAAAATATTGTAATGCATTTTTGCTTTTAAACAAATAGTTTAATTGAGATTCAACCATTCCAAATTTTGAATAGTCAATATTTGATGAAATCCTTTTGTGCTTTGTATGTTTTTTTGATTTATATAAATTCTTTTCGGAGACATACGGATTCTTTGAAAATTTAGAATTATTTTCTTCAAAATATTTGTTATTTGGATGATCAAATTCTTTTGGATAATAGAAAAGTCTTGGCAGTTATGTTGCCGTTGATAAAAATGATACAATAGAAGAAATAACTAGAAAACATTCAATATTGTCACTTCTGCAAAGCAATTTAAGTGGCGCTAACTTGAGTTGTACTAATCACAATTTAATCCGGCACTGATATCTTTCGGTTGGGATTTAGCTACTTAAAAAGAAATCACTTCTTTTTATAATTTGTTTTAGCCATTCCAACTTCTTTTCGAATTCCAAACTTTTCACGTAACTCTATTAGTTTATTACTTTGCTTTTTAGAAAGCGTATTAACATTGCCCAATTGTTTTGCAATAAATTGAATTTTGGCGGCATGTTCAACTGTTTCCATTTTGTGATATGCATCTAAAACAGTCTTGCCTAACGTAACCACACCATGATTAGCAAGCAAAAAAGCATCATAATCTTTTACATATTTTGAAATCATTCCATATAGCTCTTCTGTTCCAGTTGTACCATATTCAACTAACGGAATTGTACCAAGAACAATAATTACTTCTGGTAAAATCATTTTATTCAGAGAAATTCCGGCGACAGCAAATCCAGTTGCATAAGGCGGATGAGTATGGCAAATGCTCATTACATCCGGTCGTGCTTTATATATTTGCAAGTGCATGTCAGACTCAGAAGATTGTCTTTTCTTACCATCAATTACAACTCCATCAAGATTTATTACAATCAAATCCTTTGGTTCCATAAAACCTTTACTAATTCCGGTTGGAGTAATTAGAACTTCATTTTCAGATAAGCGGACACTTACATTTCCATCATTGCTTGCAACATATCCTCTTGCATAAATTCTTTTGCCGATTTCAACAATTTGATTTTTTTCCTTTTGAAATAATTTCATTTCTTATCCTTTCCCAATTGTGCTATTAATTGAAAGGATCAAATCAGTAATTTGTTCTTTTGAAAAAGGCTTAGATAAATAATGAGTAAACCCAACTTCTAAGAATTCAACTTTATCACCGCTCATTGCGTAAGCGGTTAATGCAACAATTGGAGTATTAGCATAAAGCTGATTTTTTCTTAACTCATGCATAGCATCTACGCCACTCATACCGTGTCTTAGGTTTATATCCATAAGTACAATATCATATTTCTCTTTACTTGCCATCAGCAGCGCATCCGACGCGTTATTGACTGCGGTAATATTGCAAATATTATCTATCATGTGTGTAATTGCGAATGAATTGATTTCATCATCTTCAACCAGCAAGACATTACATTTTTCAGTATCATTTATTTTTTTACTAATTGGCTTTTCATTAATAGAAGCTTCTACTTTAATCCCTTCAATTCTATTTATAATAGGAAGGCATACTTTAAATGTTGTGCCAACATTAACTTTACTTTCAACATTTATGGTTCCATTTAGTGCTATTATATATTTTTTAACAATAGTAAGCCCTAAGCCAGTGCCTTCAAAATTTCTTCCTATACCTTCGCTTGCTTGACGAAATTCTTCGAAAATAACATCATATTTATCTTCGGGAATCCCAATTCCTGTATCTGAAACTGTAAGACAGTATTCAGAATTATTTCTTTCAACGACAACAGTAATGCCGCCTGTTTCTGTAAACCTTATTGCATTATTAATTAAGTTGGAAATAATTTCTCTTAACATGTTTGGGTCGGTATCAACAGAAAATTCGTTACACAGAAACTCTTGATTAATAAACAAACCATTCATTTGAGCAAGAGTTGAAAATAATTTTACTTCACTACTTACCAATTCTAATACCGCAACATTTGCGATATTTGGAACAACTTTTTCAGATTCAATTTTGGAATAATTCAGCAAAGTATTTAGAGTTGATAATAATCTATTACTGCTTTTATTTATCATTCCGGCAAATTCTTTGTTATCGCCATCCAATTCATCGTAAAGAAATTCCGAAATACCAAGCATTCCAACAAGAGGTGTTCTAAGATCGTGACTCATATTAGATAAGAAATTAGATTTTAGCCTGCTCATTTCTTCAGCTTTAGAAATTGCCTCTAGAAGCTTACTTTCTGTTTCTTTCCTTTCTGAAATATCTTCTTGTACTGCAAGAAAATGGATTATTTTTCCATCCTTATTTTTTACTGGAGAGATAAGAGTAGACTCCCAATAACAACTACCATCTTTTCTTTTGTTTTTGTGTTCACTTCTCCATTCATTGCCTTCTTTTATTGTTTTCCATATTTCATCACGATTAACATCCATTTTTTTTTCGTAATTCAGTACTCTCAACTGAACTCCTATAAGCTCATCATTATGAAACCCGGAGATATTACAAAAACCGGAATTTACATATTCTATTATACCTTCAGAGTCTGTAATTACAATCGAAGAAGGGCTTTGATCCATTGCCAATCTAAAAGTCTCTAATTGATCTTCATGTTTTTTTCTTTCGGAAATATTTCTTACAGTAGCTAACAACCGAAGTTCGCCAGAAATTTTAACAACACTCATTCTAACTTCTACCCAGAAAAGAACGCCAGACTTAGTTTTTGCAAGCCATTCGAACGTTTGCGGTCCATGTTCTTTCGCCTTCATAATCCAAGAGAATGCTTCTTTCTGGCTGTAAGGTGTAAAACCGGCACTTAAGTCACTTACTTCACTTTTAATTGCCTCTTCTCTTGAAACGCCAAACATATTCTCCATAGTTGAATTAACGTCTAACACTGCACCTGTATCAAAATCATGAATAAATATTGCATCGTAAGAAGAGTTATATATAGTGCGAAACTTTTCTTCTTTTTCTAAAAGATCCGCTTCAGCTTTTTTACTATCATCAATATCAAGAACTGCTCCATAAATGCCAATAAGTTTATTCTCCTTTTCATCCCAAACCGGATGTGCAGAAACTTTTACCCATAATATGTTACCACTTTTTGTTATTGTTCTTAATTCAATAACAGAAGGTAGGTTTATTTTTAGCTTATTTAGTGCTTCTTCATCAATATGCTTGTCTTCAGCATAAATGCAAGCTTGCCATCCTCCAATTTCATTATATTCTTCAAATGTGTACCCAGTCATCGAAGTGAATGCTCCGCTAACCCAATCATGTATATGATTACCGTTTTTATCTAATTTTGTAGCAAATACATAATCCGATGAAACTTCTGAAATACGCCTATGCCTTTCTTCGCTAAGCTTTAATTCATCTTCAATTTTTTTTCTAGCTTCTTTTTCTTTTAAAATAAGTGCGGCTTTAATAACATAATTAGATATCAAAACTCCACCTAAAAACAAGATAGAAAAAACGATTCCAAGTTTTAATGAAAAATCGAAAAGTGATTTTTCAACTTCATCTTTAGATGTAGCAATTGCAAGTGACCAAAATGTATCATTTACTTTTATAGGTAAAAAGTAAACAAGGGCATTCAACTCTCTATTTTCCTCATCTTGAAAAACAAAAGTTCCTTTTCCTTCTTTCCCAGTCATCATTAATCTTGATAATTCTATTTGGTTTAGAGGTGAGTCCTTGAAATCGAAAACGGATTTACCAATATGTTCCTTATTAAAACAATGAAGTTCAATTCCTTCAGCACTTATTAGCCAAGTTCTTGTTAATTTTCCATCAGATAAATCATTCAAAATATCTGCGGCAATTCTTTCGAAATTTAACAGAAACGCAATTGAACCTTTATATTTTCCATTTGACATAATTGGATAATGAATTACAATTGCCTGAAATCCTTGAACAGCAGTAAACACATCACTAATAACCGGTTTATGATTAGCAAGAATACTAACCATGTGTTTCTGTTTTGAAATATCTGCACCAACTGATTTTTCATTATATGGAGTTGTAAAAATTATTCTCCCATTTTCATCAGCTCGTGTTATTCCGGCAAGTTCATCTTTCAAAACGCGGCGCAAGCCTATAAGCTGATTTGTTCCTTCATCATTTAACGAAAGTACATTGGGGTCGTTGGAAAGATAAAATAACATGCTGTTCCACTTATTAATCAGCGCATAAAAACTTCTTGTAGCTTGCTTAGCATGAATTTTCTGGCTGTTAGCTATTTCGGTTATTTTACTTTCTTTTTCGGTTTGATAAAAATATGAGAACCAGTATACACAGACTAATAAAATTAATAATATGCTAAGGATCCAAGCACGGTTCTTTGTACCATTCAAAATAAACCATTTGTTTTTCACGAATATAGACTCATTTTAATAAATTGACTATTGTATTAGAGTAATTGTATTATAAAATCAACTAAAAATCTATAAGTATTTTGAAGTAATGCTCTATAATCTCAATGAAAAACTATTTAATTATTTCAAATTTCCAGCAATTGTAAAAGAATAATATCATTAGATACCTCTGAAGTATTCTAAATGTCATTCCCGTGAAAACGGGAATCCAGTAATTACTACTTAGATTCCCTCTTTAGTGGGAATGACAATGCGCTTAACAATAATTTTTCAGATGTTTTATATAGCTATTCGAGAATTCTGAAATATTGCAGACATTGTCTTTGCGAATCCGCCTTTAGCGGATGAAGCAAACTCAAAACTAACTTTTTGAATCAAAATAGAGATTGCTTTCCCGAAACAAAACTTCGGGACAAGCTGTCATTTCATTCCTCGCAATGACAACTAAAAACAATATTTCAGAGCTCTCTATTCACTTTTCGAATAGTGCTAACTCTATTATCGAATGATATTAACAATTCTTAATAGCCTACTGAAATATGATTACTAAGCATTTACTTTTGAGTGATGTTACCATCTTTATAAAAGTTGTTAAAATCCATGCTCTTTGGTAAATAAGCTAAATAAATTTACCAGATTGTTATTTCTATTATTTGAATTAAATATTAAACATTTTCTAAGCAAATACTAACTTAATTTAATTGGATATTTTTTACTTAAACCAATTTTATTAGCTAAGATATTGCCAATTAAGCTTGGTTTTCTTTTACAGCTAACCTTTGTAAATTCAGTTTGGTATTTAATTTCTAAAACATAAGTTGGAGTAAAGAAATTGAAACAGCGCACACTTCCGCAATTATTAGAAGACAGCTCAGCAAAATTTGCAAACAACATTTTAATGTGGGAAAAAAGAACCGATGAATATGTTGGTTCAACCTACACTGAAATAAAAAATCAAGTATATAAGTTCGCCGCCGGTTTAATTAGTCAAGGAATACAAAAAGGTGACCGGCTTGCGCTAATTTCTGAAGGAAGAAACTATTGGGTAGTTAGCGAACTTGGAATACTTTACACAGGAGCTATCAATGTACCCATCTCAACAAAAGTAGAAGAACTTTCCGATCTAAAATTTCGATTAGCCCATTCGGGTTGCAGAATGGTTGTTGTATCTCAAAACCATGTTGAAAAAATCCGAAAGATTAAAAATGATTTACCTGATCTGGAAAAAACAATTCTTCTCGATAAAGTTATGAACTTTGATCCGGATGAAATCTTTATTGACGATCTGCTTAAAAATGGCGAAACATTTTTAGAAAAATCACACAAGCAGTTTGAAGAACGCTGGCAAGAGATAAAGGAATCCGACTATGCAAATATTTGTTATACATCTGGCACCACTGCCGATCCTAAAGGGATTATTTTAACTCACCGCAATTACACTGCAAACATTGAACAATCATCAAAACTATTGCCAGTGCCAGAAAGTTATGTTTCGTTGTTGATGCTTCCGTGGGATCATGCATTTGCTCATACAGCCGGCATTTACACTTTGATGAAAAATGGTGCAAGTATGGCTTCAGTTCAACAAGGTAAAACTCCACTTGAAACTTTAAAAAACGTACCAATAAACATCAAAGAAATCCGACCAACATTTTTATTAAGCGTTCCGGCTTTAGCAAAGAACTTTAGAAAAAACATTGAGAGTGGTGTGCGCGCAAAAGGAAAAGTTGCAGAAATTCTGTTAGATAAAGCTCTTAAAATTGCCTATAAGTATAATGGATTAGGTTGGGATAAAGGCAAAGGATCTAAAAAATTATTAAAGCCGTTATATACTTTTTATGATAAAATTCTTTTCAGCAAGATTAGAGAAAACTTTGGCGGAAGAATTGAGTTTTTTATAGGCGGCGGCGCTTTGCTGGATATTGAACTGCAGAATTTCTTTTACGCAATTGGAATACCAATGCTGCAAGGTTACGGATTAACAGAAGCCGCTCCGGTAATATCTGCAAATGTTCCTTTGAAACATAAGCTTGGTTCATCCGGTGCAATTGTGGCGGACTTAGAACTGAAAATTTGCGATTCCGATGGTAAAGAATTACCTATTGGAGAGAAAGGTGAAATTGTTGTTAAGGGCGAAAATGTGATGGCAGGATATTGGAAAAATGAACAGGCTACAAATGAATCAATAAAAAACGGCTGGCTTTATACAGGTGATATGGGCTACTTAGATAACGATGGTTTTCTTTATGTACTAGGAAGATTTAAAAGCTTACTAATAAGCAGTGATGGAGAAAAATACAGCCCGGAAGGCATTGAAGAAGCAATTACTGAGCAATCGGTTTTTATAGATCAAGTAATGCTTTACAATAACCAATCTCCGTACACAGTTGCACTTATTGTTCCTAACAAAGAAGCATTGCTAAGGTGGTTTACCGAAAACAAACTCAATCATCATGAAGAAGCCGGACAAAAAGCTGTTCTTAAAATGTTAGAAAGTGAAGTTACAAAATTTAAATCCGGCGGCTCTTTGGAAGGTCAATTTCCGGAGCGTTGGATACCAAGCGCAATAGCAATATTAGGTGATGCATTTACTGAGCAAAACAAATTTATGAACAGTACTCTTAAAATTGTCAGAGGTAAAATTACTGAGTTCTATAAAAATAGAATTGATTTTATGTTTACTGCGGAAGGAAAAGATGTTTGCAATCATCAGAATATGAACATCATAAGTAAATTTTGATTGGCTCAAAAAGAAATAGAATACTGATTAATAAAAATGAATGAACAAAACATACCATTTCAAGTAGTTGATTTGAATTCTGTTTCCAAAACTGAACACAAAGGTGAAACCGGAACTTCTTTCTGGCAATCAATTCAATTACCGGGCTTACGAATTCGCGTTGTAGAATATTCTGCCGGCTATTTAGCAGATCACTGGTGCAATAAAGGACATATTGTTTATTGTATAAATGGCGAAGTTATTACTGAGCAAGAAAACGGAGAAAATTTTTTACTTAAAGAAGGAATGGCATACGTAGTTTCTGATGAGATGAGTTCTCACCGTTCAATTAGCAATAATGGTGTAAAGCTTTTAATTATTGATGGAGATTTTCTGAAGTTAAGATGAAATAATATGTAAACAAAAAGAAGTTGTCTCAAAAGTTTATTTACTTTCATAGCGAGGAGTTTACGACGAAGCAATCTTTTATTTTGGTTATAAAATTTTGATCACTTCGCTTAGCTAGTGATGACAAACGATCTTTTAAGATGTACTAATCACTATTTAATCTGACAACTCCCGCTGTTAGTTAAGTTTAAGCTGC
>CAZVYT010000007.1:0-29583 GCA_964631495.1 uncultured Melioribacter sp.
GAGGGTAAATATATATCATAGAGCCCCAAACTTCAAGCCAAGATTGGGGCAAAATTTAAACTATCTAATTTGTGATAAAATGTTTTTTCTGTATTCATCCTTAAAGATTCCAACGCCGGTTGCTCTATAGTCTTTTACCGGTAGACCGGCCGCTTTTAGTCTTTGATCTGCCGAAGCTATTCTTGCTATTGGGTCAGGATGTGTTGAAAAGAAAGCACCAACACCGCCGCCGCTAGCAGAAACTTTTCCGTCATCACGCATTTTTTCGAAGAAGAATTTTACTGCGCCGGGATAGAATTTTGTAGCTTGTAAATACTTCATAGAAAGTTGATCGCTTTCATCTTCATCAGCTCTGCTGTTTGCAAGTAAGGCCATTCCGGAAAAAAGATTGGATACTATCATTGCAGTTTGCGAAGGATTCTGTCCTAAAACAAGTTGTGTTACCATTTGTAAGCCCATCTGCTTGGTCATTCTGTTGGTGGCATGTCTTCTTTCGGCATGAGCAATTTCATGTCCTATAACGCCAGCTAGCGCGGCTTCAGAATCCAAATATTTTAGCAATCCTGTGTAAAGATAAACCGGTCCGCCAGGCACAGCAAATACGTTAAGAATGGTATCGTTCTTAATTATCTCTAGATTATACTTAAATGTGTTTCTATAAAGTACATCTGGGGAATTTAAGATTGGTTTGAAAATATTTTGTGTGATGTAATTTTTCAAGGTTGGATTATTATAAACCGGATAATCCTTTGCGCTATTTTGTAATTGTAAAGCAAATTCAGATCCCAAAGCAACATCTTGTTCAACCGGAAAAATATTAAGAGATTGAATTGCTGCACAAGATGCGACAATAAAAGAAAGTACTATAAAAAACACTTTCTTTCTTTTAAATAACTTTATCATAAGTTCTCCATTATTTGTAATTAAATTTTTTACGCAATAAATAAATAAAAACAGGTGCACCTATTAAAGCTGTTATTGCGCCTACAGGAATTTCAACTGGAGCAGCAATAGTTCTTGCAATAGTATCGGCAAAAGTAAGATATGAAGCACCAATAAAAAATGATGCCGGGAACACAAGCCTATTATCTGTGCCGAATATCATTCTGCAAATATGAGGAATTAGCAAACCTACAAATCCAATTATTCCAGAAACAGAAACTATTGTTCCTATCATTAAACTAACTAGTACATAAGTGAAATTTTTTAAGCCGGAAACATTTAGCCCAAGTTGTTTTGCAGTATCTCTACCCATGCTAAGAATATTAAATCTGTTTGAAAGAATGATTAAAATTAGAGAAACTAAAAATGTTAAAGGAAGAACAAAAATAAGATTGTCTTTTTCTGCCAATGATAAATTTCCAATAAGCCAAAAAACTGCGGTACGTAAAGAATCATTAAGTAAAGTCATCATCAACAAAATGCCGGCAGAGAAAAATGCTCCTATCATAACACCAGAAAGCAAGAGTTGATTTGGTTCTAATTCACCAAATCTTTTACCAAGTACAAAAACAAGAAGCATAACCAAAATTGAACCGCCGAATGCAAAAGTCTGAGTACCAATAAAACTCAAACCCAATAGAAAAGAAAGAACAGCCCCAAACGTTCCGCCGCTGGAAATTCCTAAAATGTAAGGTTCCGCTAAAGGATTCATAAGCATAGCTTGGAAAACTGCACCGGCAATAGACAGACCGCCGCCTACAGCTATTGCAAACAAAATACGCGGCAACCTAATCTCGAAAATGATTTGAGTAATGATGGTATCGCCATGTGTGTAAAAAAGTGTATTAAATAAATCGGAAAGATTTATTGAGGTCGGTCCAACTACTAAAGCAATTAAGCTAACCGCAATTAGAAAAATAGCTAGTACAAGATTCACCACAATGAATTTTGATAAGTTTAATCGCTTAATTGATTCCATAGCTCATCAATTAATTCCGCAATTTGGAATTTTGTAGCCGCAGAAAACACTAAAACTTTACCATCATAACCGCGTATTTTTCTTTTTAAAACTTTTTTTAGAGTTGATTGATCAATCAAATCTGTTTTTGTAAAAGCCAGAATTTTCTTTTTATCACTCAATACTTCGGAATAAGAATTTAATTCTTTAATAAGTGTTTTATAATCTTTTTGGTATTCTTCCGAAGTTACATCAATCATAATTAACAGAATTTTAGTACGTTCGATATGACGAAGAAATTTTAGACCAAGTCCTTTTCCTTGGTGAGCACCTTCAATAATACCCGGAATGTCTGCAACCGTAAAACTTTTGAAATCTTTATAACGAACAATTCCAAGATTTGGCTCGAGTGTGGTAAAAGGATAATCGGCAATTTTAGGTTTAGCTTCTGAGATAACAGAAATTAAGGTAGATTTACCTGCATTTGGAAATCCAACTAGCCCAACATCAGCAATCAACTTCAATTCAAGGATAACAGTTTTTTTTTCTCCCGGTTTTCCGGATTCTGCAAAGCGCGGGGTTTGTTTTGTAGGAGTAGCAAAGTTTGCGTTTCCTTTGCCTCCTCTTCCACCTTTTGCAGCAAGAAATTCCTTGCCATCAGAATCTAAATCAGCTATTACTTTTTCAGTTTCAGAATCTTTAATTATTGTTCCAACAGGAACTTTAATAATTATGTTATCACCCCGTTTGCCATCGCATAAAGAAGAGCCGCCATGGTCTCCACGGCGAGCTTCATAAATTTTTCTATAGCGGAAATCGAGTAATGTACTTAGGTTTCTATCCGCAAGAAAAATAACATTGCCGCCATTGCCGCCATTGCCGCCAGCAGGACCGCCTTTAGGAACATATTTTTCTCTGCGAAAAGCTACAGCGCCGTTGCCGCCATCGCCCGACTTAATATTAATTTTTGCATAGTCTATGAACATATATTTTATCTGCGGTTGAAATACTCGGAAATAATATTCCGCAGTGTTTCCGCTTCCTTTGAATTTCGGTTTATTCTTCGTGTTGCAAGTGTTTCGTTAATTACGAAGTGTGCGTCATCTACATTTTTACAGTTTGATATGTCATCTAACATTGTTGCAAAATCTTCAATGTCATAATCAAAAACAACTTCAATTATTTTAGTTATGTTTTTATGTTCCAAAACTTCGGAAAGCTCTAGTTTGGTTTGCTCTTCAAACTTTTGCTGTATTATTTCATCTTCTTCATCAATTTCTTCTTCGTATGCTTGCTCATATTTGTCATCAGGAATTTCTATGGCAGTATCTTCGTCAATTTCATTTTCAAATACTGAATCATTTTGTTTAATAAACAATTCTTGTTTTTCGATTAAATCTGAATCAGAATTTTCTTCAATAGAATTTTTGCCTACAACACTCTCTTTCTTTTCAATAGTATCATTTAATAAATCATTTTCACTTTCATATTCGTCATTTTCTATTCCTTTAATAACTGAAGAATAAGAATCTAATTTTTCTTCATCTTGAATCGAGGGCTCAATCTCAACTCTTTCTCCATCAACAACTTGCTCAATCTTATTGTCTTCATTTACATTTATGCGAATTTTTGTGTTAGGTTTTATTGTAATTTCATTTTCAACACTAGTAAATGTTTCTGTGTTAGCAGTTAGATCTTCAATACTAAGGCTCTCGGAAATATCGTCTATATCTTCCACATCATTTTTGAATTCTCCAATCTGATTATTACCGTCCTCATAATCATCAAATATATTTTCGTTATCAGGAATAGTTTCTTCAGTTTTTTCTTCTGGTTGTTCTTCAAAATACAAAACATCTTGCTGTAAAGGTTCTTCTTCTTTTTTAACTGTCATAACACTTGTGATGATTTTCATATAATCGCCAATATGATAATGTGCATTTTCATCGGCGCCAAGTGTATCTGAAATTTTTTGAAGTTGAAGCGGCAAATCTTTTTCTTCAAGGTATAATTCAACTGCAGTAAGAGGAATGCGTGTTTTTTGCATTTGACCAATATTGAAAAATTCAGCCATTGAAATTAACGAACTAGACATTATTCCTTTTAGATTGGACTCCATGCCAAGCTTATCTGTACGGTTGAGAAGCTCTTCAAACTCCTCGGCATTCATCGAAAGAATTTTTTTTGTGTTGATGTAAGAAATAATGATCTTTTTTACAAACTTGTAATAGTAAACGTAATTTAGTATCTGTTTTATTTCATAAGAAGATTTGTGTTTTGATTCATCAAATAAAAATCTTGTTAAAGTCCACTTCGGTCTAACAAGGTAATTAACTGTAAATGAAGTAGCGTGAAGAATCAACTTTGCAATATATTCAAGTGAAAAACGTTTTATTTTTTTTACTTCTTCTGTAATTTCTGAAAAATGATTTGCTATTTTTTCTCCAGAATAATCGAACACAGAATTTTTTAGAAGTTTTTGTCTGTCTTCAAAAACTAAATAATCTATTTCAGCTGAAATGTAGTTTAGAATAGCCGGATGAAGATCAACATTTTGCAGTTGTTCAAATGTAAAATAAGGACCAAGTTTATTGACCTTATTCAGATTGAAATCATAAATAAATTTTATTTCCCGTTCGAACATTTGGACTATATACTGCCGTATTAATTATTCGAATAATACAAAAAAGAGCCAAAATATGTAGCTTAAAACATTTTGGAAGCAAGACAAATTATGCATGTTGTTATTTTCCCCTATTTCTATAATTACCAGTTTTTCTCGTTAAATTACTCTTTTTGAGGAAAGGCTTTCTTGGTGTTTTAGGCATACTTTTCTTTTGATGAATTTCTGGAATAGGAACTAATATTTCTTCTCCTGGAAAGACGCAATTAATTTTTTTTCCTAAAAATTCTTCAAGTCTTGGTAATTCGTGAGAATCATTTTCATCAGCAAAACTTATCGAAATTCCGGTTGCGCCAGCTCTGCCTGTTCTGCCAATTCTGTGTACATATTCTTCTACATCTTGAGGAATATTATAATTGATTACGTGAGAGATTCCTTCCACATGTATTCCGCGTGATGCGACATCTGTTGCAACCAATACACGAACTTTTCCTTCACGAAATCTTTCTAATCTTTTAATTCTTTGAGTTTGATCAACATCGCCGGAAAGCAGAGCGCAGCTAATTCCGTAATGTTCAAAAACATCTTTTACTTTTTTAGCTTCATGCCTGCGGTTAACAAAAACTAATACACGTTCCAGATTCTTTTGCATAATTAAATTGTATAGAAGAGTCTGCTTCTCTTCAACAGTAGTTATATACGTGATCTGTTCCACACTCTCTACTGCAAGTTCATCTGGTTTAACGGTTACTTGAAACGCCTGGCGTGTCCAAGATTCGGCTAATCTTTTTACATCTCCACTTAATGTTGCACTAAAAAACATTGTCTGCCGTTTAGCTTTTGCCGGAGTTGCCGCAATTATTTTTTTAACCGATGGAATAAATCCCATATCAAGCATTCTGTCAGCTTCATCAATAATAAGCAATTCTATTTTGCTGAGATCAACAAGATTTTTTTGCATAAAATCTATTAATCTTCCCGGCGTGCAAATCAAAACATCAACTTCTTCATACTTAAGATTTTTGAGCTGCTTTGCATAATCAACTCCGCCTAAAAGAGAGAGAATTTTGCATGAGATATACTTTCCTAAACCACGGGCATCTTTTTCTATTTGCAAAACAAGTTCACGCGTTGGAGCTAAAATTAAAGCGCGGGGAGTTCCATGTTTGCGTTTCTTATCAATCTTGTTTGCGAGAATATGATTGTAAATTGTAATTAAAAATGCGGCTGTTTTACCAGTACCGGTTTGAGCCTGAGCAGTTACATCTTCGCCTGCGAGAGATTTAGGAAGAGTTTCCGCCTGCACTTCCGTACAGTAACTAAATCCCAAATCGTAAACCGCGTGAAGAATTTCATTTGCAATTCCAAGATCATGAAAACGGGTTTTGCCATCTTCAACAGGAACTTTAAAAATAGATTCATCCCAAGGTTCAGTGGAAATTACTTCAGCAAGTACTTCCGTTTTCTTTTGTAATTGTTCTTTCTTTTCATGGCGTAATCTATATTCTTCTCTAGTTTCCTTTTTAATTGGTTTACGAGGAAGCGGAGACTCAACAGATTTATCTTTTGTATATGGTTTTTTATTTCTTGTAGTTGTGTGGCTTTCTTTTGTTTTTACTTCCGGAGATAAAATAATTTGTTTTGGCTTTGTGCCAAAGAGGTTTTTCAGCTTTGATGCGATTTTTTTTAGCAAGTTTTACTTCTGTTTATTGATATACTTTTTTATTTCAGTCCCAATATACGATTTTAATTTTTGATGGAGTGTAAAGAAAACCCCACTCCAAACTGAAAGACTGGGGTTTTAATTTTCTTATAGCTTATTTTTTAAAATTTATAGCTATCAGCTACTCCGCTTTCACTTTAGCCATTAAGTAATCTCGGTTCATTTGTGCAATGTTCTTAACAGAAATTCCTTTCGGGCATTCTGCTTCGCAAGCGTAAGTGTTGGAACAAGAGCCAAAGCCAAGTTCATCCATTACTTTTACCATTGCCTGCACGCGCTGGTAACGCTCCGGTTGACCTTGCGGCAATAGAGCAAACTGAGAAACTTTTGCGCTTACAAACAACATTGCAGATGCATTCTTGCAAGCTGCAACGCACGCGCCGCATCCAATACAGGCGGCCGCATCCATAGAGAGTCCGGCATTCTCTTTAGGAATTGGAATCGCGTTGCCGTCCGGAACGCTTCCGGTGTTTACGGAAATAAATCCGCCGGCTTGCTGAATTTTATCTAGCGCAGTTCTATCAACAATTAAGTCTTTGATAATTGGAAACGCTTTAACGCGGAACGGTTCAATCCAGATTGTTTCGCCATTTCTAAAGTTACGCATGTGGAGCTGGCAAGTTGCAATTTTCGGTATTGGTCCGTGCGGCTGACCTTGAATAACCAAATCGCAAGTGCCGCAAATTCCTTCCCGGCAGTCGCTTTCAAAGGCAACCGGTTCAAGATTTTTGCTTTCGAGATCGTTGTTCAAATCATCCAGCATTTCTAAGAAAGATGAATCGGGTGAAACAGAAATTTTATATTCTACAAAACTGCCTGGCGTGTTAATGTTTTTCTGCCGCCAAATTTTAAGAGTTAGATTTAGTTTTTCAACGTTCATTTAGTCTCCTGCTTTTTATAAAACTTTATTTTGCTAACAAACTTTTAATTTTTTCTTCGAGCAAATTTTTATCCGGCAAATAGAATTGGTATTTGGAAATATGGGAAAAGAGCAGAATTAATTTGCCTTCTCAGTTCACGAACACTCCACTTTTCTATCAGCGTTTGCTTCTCGTAAAAACTTCGCGCCAGATCATCATCAACATTTAATAATTCTACCAAATGTGACCATGTAAATTTTCCAGACAGTGTCTGGAATTTTGGATAAGCAACAAAAAGCTGCCTCATCAAATAAACATTGCTTCTGCTAAATCCTTTTCCAAATTTGGATTTAAGATCGCGAGATAGTGTATCCAAAAGATTTGAACCATAGTCAGCTTTTTCTTTTCCTGCCTGTTCAAATTCAACAATTCGTTTTCCGACTTGCCAGTAAGTTTGAACAAGAATAGTGTTGGCTGAAGAATAAAATTGCTTTCTTCCAGCTTTAAGAAGTTCGCCAATATCTTCAATTAAAGAAGAATAGGTTTTCTTAACAATACTATTTTGTTTATTACTTTTCATCTATCTACTACTTATAGCTTCTTGTAGCTAAATGAACATTCTCAAATTCCAATGGTTCTTTATTGAGTTCCCATTTACCGGCTTCTTTGTATTCCCAAGCGGCAACGTAAGTAAAGTTTTCATCATCACGTTGAGCTTCACCTTCTTCGGTTTGATATTCTTCGCGGAAATGACCGCCGCAAGATTCATTTCTATGCAGCGAATCAACTGCCATCAATTCACCGAGTTCAAGATAATCTGCCAAGCGTCCGGCTCTTTCCAAACACTGGTTAACATCTTTTGCTTCGCCAACAACATTAACACTTTTCCAGAAATCATCACGAAGCTGAGCAATCTCGCCAATAACTTCTTTCAATCCATTTTCGTTACGAGCCATTCCAACTTTATTCCACATCAATCTGCCAAGCTGTTTATGAATATCATCAACGGTTCTTTTTCCTTTTATAGAAAGAAGTTTGTTAGTCAGGTCATCAATTTCTTTGGCAACCGCATTGAATTCCGGATGATCTTCTTTTACTAACGTTGGTTTATCGCCGGCAAGGTAATTTCCAATTGTATAAGGAATAACAAAGTAGCCATCAGCCAAACCTTGCATTAAAGCGCTTGCGCCCAAGCGGTTTGCGCCATGATCGCTAAAGTTTGCTTCTCCGGCAACAAATAATCCGGGAATTGTGCTCATCAAATTATAATCTACCCACAAGCCGCCCATTGTGTAATGAGGAGCCGGATATATTTGCATCGGTATTTTGTATGGGTTATCGCCGGTAATAGTTTCGTAAATCTCAAACAAGTTTCCGTAGCGTTCTTCAATTACATTTTGACCTAAACGATTTATAGCATCTCGAAAATCGAGATAAACAGATTCTCTTCCTTGCGCGCCTCGTCCATCATCAACTGCTTCTTTTGCAGCGCGTGAAGAAATATCGCGCGGAGAAAGATTACCATAAGTTGGATATTTTCTTTCGAGGTAATAATCGCGCTCCTCTTCCGGAATATCATTAGGCTTGCGCATATCGCCTTTAATTTTAGAAACCCAAATTCTTCCATCGTTACGCAAGCTTTCGCTCATCAATGTAAGCTTGGATTGATTTTCTCCATGAACAGGCAAACAAGTTGGGTGAATTTGTGTGTAGCAAGGATTTGCAAATGCGGCGCCTTTTTTATGTGCGCGCCAGATTGCAGTTGTGTTGCAGTTCATCGCGTTGGTAGAAAGAAAGAAAACGTTAGCATATCCGCCGGTTGCTAATACAACAGCATGAGCGGAATATTTTTCAATTTCTCCATTAAGAAGATTTCTGCAAACAACACCCTTTGCAACTCCATCAACCACTACAACATCAAGCATTTCTCTGCGTGCATAAACTTTAACATTGCCAAGAGCTATTTGTCTGTTCATTGCGCTGTAAGCGCCGAGGAGCAATTGCTGTCCGGTTTGCCCTTTTGCATAAAAAGTTCTTGAAACAAGCGCGCCGCCAAATGAACGGTTGTCTAATAATCCGCCGTAATCACGAGCAAATGGAACACCTTGGGCTACACATTGATCTATAATATTGTTGCTTACTTCCGCAAGACGATAAACATTGCCTTCGCGCGCGCGGAAGTCTCCTCCTTTAACTGTATCATAAAATAATCGATAAACAGAATCTCCATCGTTCTGATAATTTTTTGCGGCATTGATTCCACCTTGAGCAGCAATGCTGTGTGCGCGGCGCGGACTATCGTGAAATGTTATCACTTTTACATTGTAGCCAAGTTCGCCCAAACTTGCAGCGGCAGATGCGCCGGCAAGTCCGCTTCCCACAACAATTATATCATACTTTCTTTTGTTAGCTGGATTCACAAGCTTCATATTGAATTTGTGATTCGTCCATTTATCTTTAATTGGTCCTTCCGGAATTTTAGCATCGAGCTTTATCATACGTTACCTCCGTAGAAAAATAAAAAGTAAACCGGAATTGCAGCGAAGAGAAGCGCCATAATCCAAGCGTAGAAAAATCCAACCTTTTCAACAATTGGAAAATATTTTGTGTTGTTCCAGCCAAAAGTTTGAAACGCGCTCTGGAAACCATGATTAAGATGGAAACCGAGTATAATCATTGCAACTATATAAAAAACAGAATAGGTCGGATCAGAAAAAGATTTTGCGACAAACTCGTAATACTTATGGTCGGAATGATGAGCTTCGCCAAAGTTAAATGAAATCCACATTGTCCTTAAGTGAATAACTAAGAAAATGAACACAACACTTCCGCTCCAAATCATAGTTCTTGAAAGAAGCGTAGAATTTTTTGAAGAGCCGTTAACTGCATAAGGTTCCGGTCTGGCTTTCTTGTTTTCAAGCCAAAGTTTAACTCCATTAAAGATGTGCAGAATGAAAATTGAAGCTAAGATAACTTCAATTACACGGATCAACGGTTTAATACCGTCTAAATTTTTCACAACTGTATTGAACAGCTCCGGACCGGCAAATAATGTTAAGTTGTTAACCATGTGAATGATCAGAAATAAGATCAAACAGATACCGGTAAGAGCCATTACAAACTTTTTCCCAATAGATGAGTTCAAAGCTTTTGTAAACCAGCTCATTAAAGTACTCCTATTTTAAAGTGGATTAGTTGAAAAGAATTATGGATTGCAGCAATTCGAATCGGTGTATTATTAAATATCTTCAGAATCTTCACTATAGAAACATGTATTTATTCTTGAAGTAAAATAAAGCTATTAGATATTTTTTCCAACAAGCAGTTAAGAAAGAAATACTTTTTATTGGATTGGTTGAACAACTTTTCTACATTTGAATTGTAGTTCTTTACAATTTTGTGGTGTTCACAACTTAATAGGGAAACCGGTGGTTCGTTATCAACAAGAAAGCGAAGAATCCGGTGCTGACGCGCAACTGTAAGAGACGCAAAAGTTCGTTTAACACAAAGCCACTGTCCCGATGAATCGGGATGGGAAGGCGTTAAACGATGTCTCAAGCCAGGAGACCTGCCGCAAAAAAATTAATCAACATGCCAAGTGGCAAACCTTCGCGGGTAGGGTTTTGATTTACGAATTTTTTAAACACATTTCGTTTCAAATCGGTTCGGGTTTTCCCGACTTAAACTCCCACGAAGTTATTTCTTCTAGACCGGAATGGTTTTACTGTTCCATATTTCAAAGGAGTAACTTCTATGAAAAACATTTTTAAAGTTTTTTTGTTTTTATTTATTGTAACATCAAGAATTTTTTCACAATCTGACTCTGTTAAAACAATTCTAAACGAAGTTTTGGTTTCAGCCACACGAACAGAAACTCCTTATTATGCTATCGGCAGTTCTGTATCTGTAGTTACTTCAGAAGTAATCAAACATAAACAATTACAAACTGTTGTAGATGTTTTACGTGAATTGCCAGGTTTAACTGTTGTTCAGCAAGGCGGACCCGGCAAACTAACTAATGCTACAATGCGAGGTGCAAACTCAAATCATACACTAGTAATTATTGATGGTGTAAAAATGAACGACCCTTCATCTGCAAATAATGCATTCGACTTTTCTATGATAAACACAAAAGATATTGATAGAATTGAAGTTGTACGAGGACCGCAAAGCACGCTTTATGGTTCTGATGCAATTGCCGGCTTAGTAAATATTATTACTATAAAAGGTGATGCGAAACCGGGATTTTCATTTTTTGGTGAGGGCGGTTCAAACAGTTATTATAGAGGAAGTCTATCAGCAACCGGGTTCTTAGATAAACTGCTTTATTCAGTTGTTGCTTCACAAAGTGCAACTAATGGAGTTTCTTCATCAAACTCTGCAAATGGAAATGTTGAGAAAGACGGCAACACAAACACATCATTTTCTTCAAGATTAGATTACAACATTAACTCAAGTCTAAATGCCGGTTTGATTTACAAATTTCAAAAAGCTAAAACCGATCTTGATCAAGGAGAAAAATTTGGAGACGATCCAAATTACACATACAAGCAAGAAGAGCATTTAATTAAAGCTAATCTTGTAGCGGCTTTTTTGAATGGCGGTTGGCAGCAAAATTTTTCTGTTTCTAAACTAAGGAGATTTACACACGCACTTGATTTAGTTGATGCTGCTCATTCTTCTACTTCATCTGATGCCTCAACAAGTGCTAACCGTTTTAAAATGGATTGGCAGAATATCTTAAAAGTAGTTCCTAATAATTTAATCACTTTTGGTGTCGAGTCTGAAACAGAGAGTGCAACAACAAGTTACTTATCAAACGGTCCTTGGGGACCATATACAAGTTTATTTCCACAGCATTCAATTAGAACAACCGGAGTTTATTTACAAGATCAGTTAAATATTAAAAACTCACTATTTATTACTGCCGGTTTACGATACGATGATAATCAGAAATTTGGCAGAATAATTACATACAGAATTGCGCCTGCTTATTACATTGCCACAACCAATACAAAAATTAAAGCAACATATGGCAACGGATTCAAAGCACCTTCATTATTTAATTTATTCGATCCTGCTTTCGGGAATCCAGAACTAAAACCAGAAAAAAGTAGAGGTTGGGATTTTGGCTTTGAACAATATATAGGAGCGCAAAACTATTTCCTCGGTTTCACTTATTTCAATATGAACTTAACAGAAATGTTAGGTTATGATTCTAATTTTAGGACAATTAACATCGCAAAAGCAAAAACAAATGGTTTTGAATTATCTGCTCTTGCAAAACCAAATAGCAAATTGTCACTTAATGCAAATTATACTTTTACCGAAACAAAAGATGAATCTGAAAAAAGTGCGGACTTTGGTAAGCAATTATTGCGAAGACCAAAACACCAAATAAATATCGCGGCAAACTTTAAATTGATAGAAAATCTTAATCTAAATTTTGCTGTTAGATATTTTGGAGAAAGAGAAGATAAAGACTTTGATACATTCCCGGTAAAAAGAGTAACAATGCCAGATTATTTTCTTGTTAATTTTGCTACAAGTTATCAATTATTAAACAATCTAACTTTGAATGCGAGAATTGAAAATTTGTTCGATAAGAAATATGAAGAAGTTCTTTTCTACGGAACATTAGGAAGAAGTTTGTATGTGGGACTAAACTATACCTTGTAAACAATGTGTAAGAAACTCGATGCTGGATACTTGTAACATCAAGTATCCAGCATTTTTAATTTAGTGTCAAACTCAACCTCTTCCCATTCCTTGCGTTCTTTGGGCTCTTTCTTCCTGCAATTTCTTGAATGCAACTTTTTGTTCATCCGTTAGAATATCTTCTACTTGTTTATCTGTCTTAGTTCTTAATTCTGTTATTGCATAACGCATTGCTTCTCTATCACCGCCAGCATTTGCTCTTAAATTTGCCATTTCTTCCAATTGAGATTTTAAAATAGTTTCTACTTTAGGTATTTGTTCTTCCGTTAAACTTAGTTTTGTTTTGTATTCTTCCAAAGTACGTTTCATTCGTTCTTCAGGATTCAAACCGCCGCCCATTTGTGCGTATGAATTGGCTGACATTAATAGAATAAACATTACTGCAATTGAGAAGATTGCTTTTACTTTCATTTGTTTCTCCTAGTTACTTTACAAGCAACATTTTTTTTGTTTGTGCATTGTTATTGGTTTTTAATTTGTAAATGTAAGTACCACTTGCAAGTTTGCTTCCGTCAAAATTAACTTGATACTTGCCAGCGTGTTGAGTTTGATCAACTAGTACTGCTATTTCGCTTCCAAGTACATCATAAACTTTAAGAGATACACTGCTAAATTCAGAAAGCTGGTATTTAATTGTTGTACTCGGATTAAACGGATTTGGATAATTCTGCGCTAATAAAAATTCGGTTGGAACAGAATCATAATCTTGTATTTCTGTTGTAGGTTTTAGAATTGGAAGAGTAGTAAAATCTTTCAATAAAATTTCTTTTGTTTGAGCAGAAGTCATTCCAAAATGGTCTTTTAGTACACTTGCATAAAGCTGTCGATAATCATAAATAAATTTTATATCACTGTTGTTGTCTAAGCTGCTAAGGTTAGCATTAGCGCCAATAATACCACCTTGAACATTCTTACCGATAAAAAACATAGGATTAGCTGCTCCATGATCAGTTCCAACACTTGCATTCTCTTTTACTCTTCTGCCAAACTCAGAGAAAGTCATTATAACAATTTTATCTGCTAAGCCGGCTTTTTCCATATCTCGCTGAAATGCTAAAACTGAATCTCCAAGATTCTGCAAGAGAGTTTGGTGTGTTGTAGGTTGATTAGAGTGAGTATCAAAGCCATCAAGCTGTGTTAAATAAACCGGTGTTTCTAATCCTCCAAGAATTAAATCCGAAACAATCTTTAATTGCGGTCCCAAACGAGAAGTTGGATATGATGAAGTTGGATTTCCTTTATCAGCTTTTTCTTTAATTACTCCGGCATATTGTAAAGATAGATTAGATACTTCTTTAAGAAACTTCAACTCTGTACCTGCAAGCGTTGCTGGCGATGGATCTGAATCTACAGTTAATCCATTTACTAAAGTGTAAAATGCATTTGGATCGCTAAAACTTAGAGCTAATCCGCTATGGTCACTATCAAATATTCCTGAAGGAACAGAATTAAGCTGTATTCCCATAGGATGAGTTGGAGGTGTATTAGGGAATGTTGGATATGATTTCAATAAATAACGAGCGACCCAGCCATCATATAAAAATTGTGTTGAATCGGAAGCGCTTAGCCATATATCGGTTGCTCTAAAGTGCGAACGGTTTGGACTTGCATAACCAACATTTTGAATTAACGATAGCTTTCCTTCGTTGAATAGTGTTTGAAATGGCAATAGAGCAGGATGAAGCGCTGTAGCGTTATTTAGTTTCAGTACTTCGGTTTCCGTAAGCTTTATTGTTGGTCTACTGTTTGCATAAAGTGAATATTGATCAAGTGGGACAACTGTGTTAAGACCATCATTGCCACCTTTTAATTGAATAAGAACAAGAATTTTTCCGTTAGTGGCTTGAATATTCAAAAACGGTTTTGCAAAAGCTCTCATTGGTATGCCGCCAATCGTAAGCGAAACCGCTCCGGCTCCGGTAATCATTGCAACATTTTTTAAAAAATCTCTTCTTATCATTTGCGCTCTCCTATGATAATTGAAATTCAGGTAAGCGCATCAGCGCTGTGAAAAATTTACCCAACCTTGTTGAAGCTCCGGTTGAATATGTTGACCAGTTTTGTACAGTTGTTCCATCAAGCAAAGATGTTAATAGAAAATCTTTTCTTGCTTGACTAAGCGGATACTGAATTAAAACTTTTGTTACATCTTCAACAAATTGAACAGCATTTTCAGCACTTGGATATGATCGGGCATATGTTAAAACATCAATCTTGTATGTTTTGTTATTGTACTTTACTCCGCTAACAAGCGAATCTGTATACTTATTTCTTGAAGGATAAACTGTTGTGTTAATCCATTTACGCTGCCCTTCCCAACCACGAACGTCTGGAGGACTTAATATTTCTTGTTCAAATTCTCTGGATTTTGTTCTAATACCATTTAAGAAATCGTTATCGTATGTAAGATTATAAAACTGGACTAGAGAGATTAAAAATTCAATCGGTGATTTTATTTTTGCGCCTCTAATATCAACCGAATGAAAGTATTGTGATTTAAGCATTGTAGAGAGAACTGGTTTTAAGTTAAAGTTATTAGCACGCATTACCGCAGCGAGCTGTTTTACATAATCATTATTCGGTTCATAGTAGGCAAATTCTTTGTATAACTTTTTGCATAAATATTCTGATGAGGCAACAGCTTTTTCAGTAAATATCAAATCCACAACATCATTAGCGTTATAGCTGCCGGTTTTACCGAAAATTGTTTTTAGACCAGAATCCCAACGAGTATCGGTAAAATAAGAAGTAAGAGTTGTGTTATTAACCCTCCATCCAGTTAATGCTTTTGATGCTTGCTTAATATCTTCTTCTGTGTAATTGCCTATACCTAAAGTAAAAAGCTCCATTAATTCTCTTCCATAATTTTCATTTGGAGCTGTTCTTGTGCTAACATTTCCATTTAAGTAAATAAGCATAGCCGGATCTATAGTAACTTTCTTTGTTAAATCAATTAGATTACCAAAAGCATATTGACGAAAAAGTTTATTAGAGAGATAATAATATTGCGGGATTTGAACAGTGTTGAACTCTGTAACAAAATGATTTGCGAAAAACCAAACCATTTTTTCTCGAAGAGATAAACCTTGCTTAATCATCAATTCTTCCCACCACCATATCAAGGAATAACGGTAATTAGTTAGATTGGTATCAGAACTGTTATATGCAAGTGTAACCCATTCGGCACCATTATATTTTGGTGTAGGAGGTTCTTCTAAATCTTTAAGAAGATAATTATCCACAAAATCATCAAGTGTTTTCGAAAGCGCAAACTCAATGTCTGCTCTTGTGTAACCGTAAAGAGATCTTGAAAGCACATGCCTAACTGCATCTTGATCCCATGAATTTATTTTTTTTAGATATTGCGACTTATCCATATAAGTTTCCGAATTTGATTTTTCGACAATTGATTTTACCGGAAAGTTTAATTAATGACAAGCATTTAATTTAGAACGTGATTTAGTGCAAGTCTTTCTTTTTTATTCATTTGTTTTGATAAAAGAACCGGGTTTAATTATTGCTTTAAGTTCCTTTATAGGAATTTTAAACTCAGTTGGACCAATAGCATGCGGTGCGATTTCGTAATCATTGAAATAAAAAATCAAGTAATCACTACTAATAGCAAAGTTATTATTTACCGCAAATTTGTTTTCGTTAAACCAAAAACCGACTTTTTCTAAATCATCATCCGAATGCAAGCCTCTTTCTTTTTTAAAATAACTTTCTCCAATTTTATTTAACTCGGCTAAATAACCATCAACAAACAGATCATGCAATTTTATTTCTTTTCCCGTTCGAAGATCTATGTTGCTAAATAACATTACAGAATTTGGATGCGCTCCTCCTAAAAAAGAATATTCTGAGAATCTAATTGAAACGTACTCTAGAGTACTATTAATTACTTCTACTTTTCTTTCGAGCTCATATACTGCCGGCGACTCTGGAAATTCTTTCTTATGAGATTTATAATCGGCAATTAATGCTAAGGATAACTCTTCTAACGATTTAGTATTATTTTCAAAAACCGGTGTATTGATATAACGATAAACCTTATTATTTAGAGAATCTTTGACTGCCGGCAGCTTTGCTTCGGTAAACTCAACATAATCTATTTTAACGTGAACATAATTTTCTGTTTTGCTATTAGTACTGTCAAATGATTTTGAAAAACTTCTTTTCTCAAATTTTACTAATGCGTCATCGCTTATACTTTTAGTGCAGCTAAAAAAGAAAACAGTAATTGCAACAATAACCAAATAAATAAATTTGTTTTCTTGTCTCATAAAGCTAAGCCGGCAGAATGTATTGCGTTAAACAAAAACTTAAACGTACCAAAAGTTTGGTGTCTATTCTGAACTTTGAATCCAAATAAAACTACGTGCCCTTTCTTTTGTTTAACATCAACAATTGAAGCACGCCGGAACAAATAATCTTCTCCTAAAAGGAACCCGGATTTTAGTAAATCACTGGTAGGAAAGCGGGAAACAACGCTTCTATCAAACTCGCCGTAAGGAACAGAAGTTGAGAACGCAATATTATCGCTTAAATACGCAATAGCTTCCGGATCAAATCCATAACCTATTGGGTGAGAATTGTTTACATTTATTTTTACAAGAGAACCCGGGCAGAAAAAATCATCCGGCTTAACGGTTTTTAAAACGTTTGTAACTCTAAGACCTAAATCTTCAATTGCAAAATTGCAAGCTTGACCGAGCGTTAACAAATAACCGCCATCTTTCTCAATAAATGATTTTAGGTTCTCAAGTCCATCTTTTTCAATTCCGCCTTCATACTCAGGTGGTTTTACTCTGTAAAATCGGGCGTTTTCTCCGCTTGGTTTTCCGGTCTTAATAAGATCGCCGTTCATATCCGGTATAATTATAACATCGAACTGATCTTTTAGTTTTTTGTTTTTAAAATCTTTGTTCACCATAGTTTTGAAATCAAACTTATAGTTTTCTAAAAGCAAGCGAGTCCAGCCTTCATCCATGTTTGCTGTGAATGGTTGATACAATCCAACTCGAACTTTCTTCAATTCCTTAAGAGCAGAATTATCATTCACTTCAATAACAGTAATTATAAGATTAAGCTCTTTGGCTAGTTCAGTCAATACTTTTTTTGTGTTTTCATTAATAGGCACAAAAACAGAACCTTCAGCTAGATCATTTAGTTTTTTAACATTCCAATAAACCGGTATGTTTTGTTTTTGCAAAGCGTTTATCAATGTTGAGTTAATGTTTGCTCCGCTTTTTGCCGCAAAATAATTTCCTTTGGTTTCATCAACACTTCCAATTACATAGTTTGCGTCTGATAATAATTTTGTATCAAGTGAGAATGGTTTATCAACAATAGAAAACTCAACTCCCATTAGATATGGCAAAGTCCATCCGGTAACATCGTATGGTCTAAGTGGAGTTTCACTTCTCGATTTTCGCAAATCCGGGTAAAACTGTTCTTCAAATAAATCTTTAACATACTTACCGTTGGGCTGAGCTGTATAGATTACATAACTGTTAGCCGGATAAATTGTGTTCCCAAGTTTGAATTCGTTTTCGTTCCAGTTGACTTCTACTGCTCCCAACTGAAGAATTTCAATCATCTTTGAAGTTGTTTGCGGATCTTTTTGATCTCTAGGAATAACATAGGCAAACGGGCTTCCAGCTTTGCCGGCTTCGATAGCTTCTTTACACATTCTGTAATAGTTTAGAAGCAAATCTTCTTTGAACAATGCGGCTGATTCGAGCAGACTAAATGTTAGCCCAAGTTCATATTCAACAATATCTCGTAAGCGCCACCATCCGCCGCGCCATGGTGAAGGATAATTTGTACGTACATCATAAGTAGCCAATTCGGGTGTAACTTTCACTTCCGAAGAATCAATAAAAATTGGCGAGGCAATATCAACACTTGCCATTTCAGAAAGCATGGAAATTTGATTGTGCCACAAACCGCAGTCGCTTACCGGACCTTCCCACCAAGCGTCGAACATAGCCTGATTAATTATTCCGGTTTTATTTTGCTTTTGTAAATCAAGTGCGCTCATTCCTCCTAGTATGCTCTGCCAGCGCCAATTGAGTGGATTTACATTTGGATTGATTGGATCTTTGTAAGGAACAACAAACAAACGCGCGCCTGTACTTCCCATCTGATGCTGGTCAAGCCATATTTGAGGAATTAAATTATGAAATGCTACTTTTACTACGTTTTGTGTTTCCTTCAAATTAAACATAAACCAATCACGATTATTATTGTGACCGGCATATATATGATATAAATACGGCATTGTTGCGCCGGCATATTCTGTATTTAGATATTTGTTATACCAGTTTACAATCATCGTAGTGCCGTCCGGATTTATAGATGGCATAATCACAAATAGTACATCATTAAGAGCTTTGTTGGATTTTTCTGATGCGGTTCCGGAAACTAGTTTATAAGCAAATTCCATTGCCATTTGCGAAGAAGCTATCTCAGTTGCGTGAATATTACATGTAACTAGTACAATAATTTTACCTTCTTTTGCAAGCTGTGCGGCTTCAGCATCTGTAATTTTTCGCGGGTCAGAAAGTTTTTTAACTATTGATTTATATTTTTCAATATTAGCGATGTTCTCTTCACTGCTTATAACAGACATAAACATTTCTCTATTCTGTGAGGTCTTGCCGATTATCTCAAAAGTAATTTTCTTAGAGTTTTCTGTTAGCAGTTTGAAATATTTTGTAATGGTTTCATAGTCGGCTATCTTATAATCATCACCAACTTGATATCCTAAAAATTCTTCTGGGGATTTTAGAGCTTGAGCTGAAACAAATGAAGCAACTATAACTAGAAAAAAGAAAATTCGTTTCATCATTCCTCCGAGTGAGTCATTTTTTTTAAATGATAATAGGAATTTTAATAAGTGTTTACAACCTTTCAGAGAGAAAACTAATTAGAGAAGGTAATCTATTTTTTCTTCGGAACGAATAGTCCCTTGAGTACTGCGCCGCTAAAACAAATATCTACAACTTCTTTATCAGCTTTATTAAGCGGTCTTGATGATTTGGGATATAACTCTTTGTGTTTTATTTCAAAAAGATAATCTCCTATAAACTCGAGATCATTTTCTGTTGTCATCCAATTTTGCTTATCATACTTTGCAAGATTAACCGTATTGGAATAGCTGCGTAAAGATTTATCACCAAGAGTATTGAAGTAGAAATCGAAGTAGGACATAACAAGTTCTCGTATTGATCTATAAACCGGCTCACGGAAACGAAGAAGTGTTGTGTTGGATTTTGCAATAGCTCCCCAAAGATTGTTCTTTTTAAAAACTGCAATTACATGATCATCATCGTTAAAAGCCATCATATCAACAATCAAAGGTTTGTATCCAAGAAATCTTAATGCCGCGGCTGCAAACAAAGCTCCTTCGAAGCAGTTTGCTGATTTATGTTGAATAACAAATCGCGGTGATTTTGTAATGTATTCCGGATTATACCCGACCTTGTTTAGAAAATGCTGAATATCTATAGGTTTTTTAAAACTCTTAAAGATTTTTATTTCTTCTTTCGAAAAACCATTAGCAAAATTAAATTCTTTCTTAGCCACTGTTTTGATTCTTTTGTTTTAGATGTACTTCGCTTAATTCAACCCGGTTAAATCCATTTAGTGCAGCAACACGATACGCTTCTGCCATAGTAGGATAGTTGAAAGTATTATTTATAAAATACATGAGAGAATTACCATCGCCCTTTTGCGACATAATAGCTTGCCCAATGTGTATAATTTCTGACGCGCCGTATCCGAAACAATGAATTCCAAGAATTTCAAATGTTTCTCTATGGAACAGAATCTTTAGCATACCGGTTGTTCTGCCGGTTATTTGCGCGCGAGCAAGATGCCTAAAGAATGAATGCCCAACTTCGTAAGGAATTTTTTTCTCGGTTAGTTCACGTTCGTTCAATCCAATAGAACTAATTTCCGGAATTGTATAAATTCCGGTTGGAATATCTTCTAGACGAAGAGTTTTAGTTTCTCCAAGAAGTAAATGGCGAGCGGCAAATCGGCCTTGATCGTAAGCGGCGCTTGCAAGACTTGGATAGCCAATAACATCTCCCACTGCATAAATATTTGCAACTGAAGATTGGTAAAATGAATTTACAGGAATTGAACCTCGGGAATCGATTTTAATTCCAAGTTTTTCCAATCCCATATTTTGGGAATTACCAGTTCTTCCTTGAGCCCAAAGAAGGTAATCGCTTCTAATTTGCTTATTTGATTTAAGAAAAATTGTTACACCATTATCATCAGCTTCAACTTTTTCATATTCTTCACTATGACGAATTAAAACACCATTCTCACGCAAGTGATAAGCAAGTGCGTCTATAATTTCATCATCCAAAAAAGAGAGTAGTTGATGACGCGTGTTAATTAAATTTACTTTAATTGATAATCCGCGAAATATTGAAGCATACTCACAGCCAATTACTCCTGCTCCATAAATTGTTAGTGTTTTAGGATTATCTGTAATTTTCAGAAGTTTATCACTATCTACAATTCTTGGATGCGAAAAATCAACATCTTCTGGATGATAAGGGCGGGAACCAGTTGCAATAATTATCGATTCTGACCAATATTTTTTTGTTAAACCGCTCGCCTCGGTAACTTCAATAGTGTTTGCATCAAGCAAGGCGGCTTTTCCAATAATTAAATCCACATTATTGCGCATATAAAAACCACGGCGCAAATCCACTTGACGTTTAATTACAACATCTGTTTTTTTCAACAACTCTTGATAAGTTGTACCATCAGGTCCTTTGCTGTCAATTAAAATCTGGCTTGCATGTCTTAGTGCCTTGCTAGGAATTGTACCTTTGTGTGTGTTACTGCCGCCTACAAGTGAAAAATCATCACACACAGCAACTTTTTTACCTTGCTTAGCACAAGTCATAGCAACGCCTTCTCCGCCGGGACCACTGCCAATTATAAAAACGTCGTATTTATTTTCCATATAACATATCTTTTTTTGAAAGCTAAGTTAGTAGTTTGTTAATAGACAAATCAAATTTGTTTCGTTAACATTTTATTGTGACTTGAATTTATGATTAATAGAGAATTCTAAAAACTATTTTATCAACATCAGTCATTCCCACTCCACTAATGGCAGAATAAACTTTAGTGGGAACCGGAAGGAATTTTTTATTTTCTCGTTTTCACGGCAATGACAATATCGATAATTCATTTGCCTCTAATTAAAACTTTTGTTTGTTATTTCTCCAATTGTCAAAATTTTTTTTCTTCAAAAACTTCAGTTAAAAAATCTAATAAAAATTTCATTGCTTCATCAAACCAAGGATGAAAAAGCCAAAAAGTATGCGGCGTATCCGGAATGGTGTAAACTTTAGAATATATTTTATACTTATTTAATTTCTCTATCATTTCATCTCTTCCGGCATGATAGCGATCTTGAGAACTATTTATAAATAATATCGGAGGAGTCTTATCACTTACATATCTTATTGGCGAAGCTTCCTTCCATATAATTGGATTTTCTTTATAAGTTGCGCCAAACCAAGCTTTGCCGGCAGAAGGTTTTGCTGCAATAGAATCTTTTCCGCTTTCTGCCGGATGTGTAAAATCAACAATTCCATCTATATCTACCACTGCTTGTACTTTAGTAGAATATTTTTTTAATTGACTGTCGCCTTCAAAATGTTGTAATTCTCCGGTTGTTCCAAGAAATGCAGCAAGCATTCCTCCGGCAGAGACACCGCTAACAGCAATTTTAGTTGGATCAACATTAAATTTATTTGCGTTTTTTCTAATCCAGCGGAGTGCTTCTTTAAGATCATAAATTGCAGCCGGATATTTAGCTTCGCCTGATAATCTGTACTCAACAGTTGCCGCGACATATCCGTTTTTTGCAAGATGAATTGCTGTAGGCCATTCCATACTTTTATCTCCACTGCGCCAACCACCGCCATGAATTATTAAAACAAAAGGTAATTTGTTTCTTTTTTTCTTTTTAGGAGTAAAAATATCCATGTGTAATTTTCTTTTTCCACGTTCTGCGTATTCTATCTCATAATTAGCCGTAATACTTTTTGGTACTTCAGATTTTACTATTTGTACTAAAGGAAAATCCTTTAAAACATTAATAGCGGCGGATTTTGTGTTAAAAGATGTGTCTCTAATTACATTATTCTCTTGAGCATGAATGCCAAAAACAAGTACAAAAAGAAGAAGTAGTGATTTCATATAGATTCTATAAGTATTTTAGAATGCTTCAGTTGTAAGAATACAAAACTTGTGTATTGATAGCAATTGCGGGGCATAATCTTTTAATTTTTACAAATGACCTAAATTGTTTTATCAAGCATCCAAAGATATCAATACCATTACTTGTTTACTGGGGCTAAATTTTTAAAAAATAGTTGCAAGTAACGAATAAATTAATTATTCTAAGTAAGAATAATTCCTATTTAAGAATATTTATCTATGAAAACTGAAAAACACAGAATCAACCTTAAAGACAGCAATTTAAAGATTACGCCACAACGGTTGGCAGTTCTAGAAGCCTTAAACTCACTAACCGATCATCCTACCGCCGAAAGGATTAAGGAATATGTTATTAAAAATCATCCAAATATTGCTGTAGGCACAATCTATAAAACATTAGAATCATTTGTAGAAAAAGGTTTAGTAAAAAAAGTAAAAACCGAAAAAGATGTTATGAGATATGATGCTATACTCGATAACCATCATCATTTGTACTGCGAAAGGACAGAGCACATTGAAGATTTTCGAGATGATGAGCTTGATAAAATTTTAGATAACTATTTTAAGAAAAAGAAAATCTCTGAATTCAAAGTCAAAGATGTAAAACTTCAAATTATTGGCACATTTATCAAGAATCGTAAAAATTAATTAATGATTGTTTAATTTCTTAAAAAATCAAGGGAGTTAATATGAGTAATGAAAACAAATGCCCAGTAACTGGTAGAACCAGCATGGGCAAAGGTACATCAAATAAGGATTGGTGGCCCAATCAATTAAACTTGGGAATATTACACCAACATTCTACAGTATCAAACCCAATGGGTGCAGATTTTAATTATGCAGAAGAATTCAAAAAACTAAATCTTGCAGATGTTAAGAATGACTTATTTTCAATAATGACTGATTCACAAGAATGGTGGCCAGCCGATTGGGGACATTACGGCGGTCTGTTTATAAGAATGGCATGGCATAGCGCAGGTACTTACAGAACCGGTGATGGACGCGGAGGTGGCGGCACGGGCAATCAACGTTTTGCGCCACTAAATAGTTGGCCAGATAATGGCAATCTTGATAAGGCGCGCCGATTGCTTTGGCCGATCAAGCAAAAATATGGCAATAAAATTTCGTGGGCAGACTTAATGATATTAGCCGGAAATTGCGCACTAGAATCTATGGGATTCAAAACATTTGGCTTTGGCGGCGGTCGTGTAGACATTTGGCAGCCTGAGGAAGATATTTATTGGGGAAATGAAGATAAATGGTTGGGAGACAATAGATATAGCGGTGAAAGAAACTTAGATAATCCATTGGCAGCTGTTCAGATGGGACTAATCTATGTTAATCCTGAAGGACCAAATGGTCAACCAATACCTATTGAATCTGCAAAAGATGTTCGCGATACATTTGCCCGTATGGCAATGAATGATGAAGAGACTGTTGCTCTAATTGCTGGAGGGCACACTTTTGGCAAAGCACATGGTGCTGGAGATCCTAAATTTGTTGGTCCAGAACCGGAAAATGCTCCTATTGAAGCACAAGGTCTAGGTTGGTTAAGCAGTTATAAAAGCGGAAAAGGTGGTGACACAATAACAAGCGGTATTGAAGGGGCTTGGAAACCAAACCCAACAAAATGGGATACTGGCTATCTCAAAGTACTATTTAAATATGAATGGGAGCTTTTAAAAAGTCCTGCCGGTGCCTATATCTGGCTGGCAAAAGATCCCGATGAAGAAGATATGGTAATTGATGCACACGATCCATCTAAAAAACACAGACCGATGATGACAACAGCAGATCTTTCATTAAAATTTGATCCGGAGTATGCAAAAATTGCACGTAGATATTTAGAGAACCCGGAAGAGTTTGCAGATGCATTTGGAAGAGCTTGGTTTAAACTTACACATCGAGATATGGGTCCAAAATCTCGTTATCTCGGTTCAGAAGTTCCTTCTGAAGATTTAATTTGGCAAGATCCTGTTCCAGCGGTAGATCATAAACTTATTGACGCTAAAGATGTATCCGATCTAAAAGCCAAGATATTAGCTTCTGGCTTATCAATAACAGAACTTGTTTACACTGCTTGGGCTTCAGCTTCTACTTACCGCGGTTCTGATAAACGGGGCGGAGCTAATGGCGCTCGCATACGTTTAGCACCTCAAAAAAATTGGGAAGTTAATCATCCGGCACAACTCGTAAAAGTACTTGAAACACTTGAAAAGATTCAGGATTCATTTAACAATTCTAATTCCAACGGTAAAAAAGTTTCTCTTGCAGATTTGATTGTCCTAGCTGGCTGTGCCGCTGTAGAATCAGCTGCCAAAGCTTCCGGTAATGATGTTGAAGTTCCATTTGAGCCTGGTAGAACAGATGCTTCACAAGATCAAACCGATGCAGAATCTTTTTCAGTTCTAGAACCGCAAGCCGATGGTTTCCGTAATTATCAAAAGAGAACTTTTACAGTTTCAGCTGAAGAACTGCTTGTTGATAAAGCTCAGTTACTAACTTTAAGCGCGCCTGAATTAACCGTACTAATTGGTGGCTTACGTGTTTTAGGTTGTAATTTCGGGCAAACAAATCATGGAGTTTTTACTAAAAAAGTTGGCGTTCTTTCTAACGACTTTTTTGTAAATCTATTAGACATGGGAATAATGTGGAAACCAGTTTCTGATACCGGAGATGTATTCAATGGACTAGACCGAAAAACTGGTGAATTGAAATGGACAGGAACACGTGTGGATCTAATATTTGGTTCCAATTCTCAACTGCGCGCACTTGCAGAAGTCTATGCTCAAGATGATTCTAAAGAAAAGTTTGTTAAGGATTTTGTTGCAGCATGGAATAAAGTAATGAATTTGGATCGTTTTGATCTAAGATAGATTAGATCATTATTTAATTATGATGATTAATGTTCAGCGGAGTAAAAAAAACACGCTGAACATTTTTTTTACTAAGGTAAAATCTCTGCATAGTGGATTAGATTTCTTCTTTATGATTATCTGCCCAAACAGATATAAATTTATTGAAGATATTTGATTTAGAAATAAACCCAACATATTCATCATTTTTAGTAACAGCTAAATTCCATATTTGTTTCTTTTCAAAAATTTCCATCACTTTGTTTATGTCTGTACTAATATCTACTGATTGAAAATTAGTATTCATTATTTCGTATGTAAGAATTATATCATAAACTTCAGAATTCATCATTACTTCTCTTATGTCGTCTAACGTTACAATTCCAACCAATTGTTTTTTTTCATTTACAACCGGAAAAAGATTGCGTTTTGTAAGTGGAATTTTTTTAGCGAGTTCTCTCAAATTTAGGTTTGGATTTATACATTCAAATTCCTTTTCAACTAAATCCATAATATCAGTTTGCTGCAAAAAGTATTTTTCTTTTTCCGATCGGAATTCAATTCCTCTTTTCGCAAGCGAAGTTGTATAAATTGAATCCGGATGAAAATATTTTGAAATAAAAAAAGAAAGCGCGGCTACAATCATAAGCGGAACAATTAGAATATAACCGCCGGTAATTTCAGCTATTAAAAATATTCCGGTAAGCGGGGCATGTAAAACACCACTAAGAATTCCAGCCATTCCAACTACTAAAAAATTTGCATGATTTAATTCAACAACTCCCAAAAAGCTCATTGTCTTAGCTAAAAAGAATCCGGTTATTGCTCCGGAAAACAATGATGGAGCTATTATTCCTCCATTTCCTCCCGAACCAAGAGTAAAGGAAGTAGCAACTATTTTTAGCAAAATTACGCTCGCAAGAATAAACAAAAGAGAAAGCTCATTGTTGTTAAAAAAGCTAAACAAACGGTTATTCAGAATTGTAGAATAATTTCCAGTTAGTAAATCTTTTATTGTATTGTAACCTTCTCCATAAAGCGGAGGGAAAAAGAAAATTAAAACACACAAAACAGTTCCGCCTAAAATGGCTTTTACATATTGATGTTTTATTTTACTAATTATATCCTCAAGAAAAAAAGTAGTCTTAAGCATGTATAAGGAAATTATTCCGCAAAGCAATCCTAAAAGAATGTAATAAGGAATGGCGTAAAGATGCCAACTCTCTGTTACTAAATAGAATAACTGACCAGAATATAACAACTTTGAAAGAACGGCTGCAGAAGCAGAAGAAATTAATAATGGAATGAATGAACTGATGGTAATTTCTGGCAGTAGTACTTCTACAGCAAAAATTACTCCGGCAATAGGACTGTTGAATATTGCAGAAATTCCCGCAGCTGAACCGCAAGCGAGCAACAAAGTTCGAGTTTGGTAATTCAACCGCAAATCTTTTGCTACATTTGACCCAACAGAAGCTCCTATTAAAACAATAGGTGCTTCAAGACCGGCAGAGCCACCCATACCTACAGTTGCGGCACTGGTAAGTAAGTGTGAAAATATTTTCCTTGGTGGTACATCAGATTGTTTTCTAACAATAAGATAAATTAGATTACTCAACCCTCTTGTTAATTGTCCTTTGAAAATAATATTTATTATAAGCACAGATAGAAGAATACCGATAAGAGGAGTTGCTGGTAGAAGAAAGTCTAAACTTATTTTTGATAGAAATAGTTTTGGCTCTTTTTGAAAGAAATGGACAAGATTTTTAAGTGTAATTGCAGCGAGACCAGAAAGTATACCTACTAACAAACTTGCGAGAATTAGAAATGCTTTGTGCCCAATTCTGCTCTTCAAAAACCTAACTGAATTATGAAAATTGTGAGCAGAATTTACTTTCAGGTATTTGATCTGTTTGTTCAAATTATCCTTACGTCTTAAAATACAAAACCCCGACCAGAGGTCGGGGTTTTTACCGCTCCGCGGGTAAGGCTCGAACTTACAACCCTGCGGTTAACAGCCGCATGCTCTGCCATTGAGCTACCGCGGAGTACAATCAAAATGTGGGCGTAAAAATAGATTTTAACTACACTTTAGTCAAGCCCAAGTTGAAAAATTTTTCGGCGTATTTATCATTTGCAAAAAATCAATTCCAATTTGTGAGAATGTATTTTACGACTAATTCTCTCATTTATTCAAAAATACGCACTATAGAATACAATAATCATATTATATTCTGATAAAAGTTAATTTTACGGCACGTTACTTGCACGAAAAACATTTTATCAACAAAGGAAAGAAATGGACACAAATGATTTGAAACAGAAAGTGCAAGAAGCATTTTCTAATTGGAATGAAAAAATTTATCAAAAAAGCATTTCTAAATTTCCAGAACAAAGAAAAGAATTCACTACACAATCATTCACACCGGTAAAACCTTTATACTTACCTGATGATACTGATGGATTTTTATATAATGAAAAATTAGGTTTCCCCGGTTTATACCCTTTTACACGCGGTGTTCAGCCAACTATGTACCGTGGTAGATATTGGACAATGCGTCAGTATGCCGGTTTTGGAACTGCAAAGGAATCTAATGAACGCTACCGTTATTTGTTAGGACAAGGGCAAAGCGGTCTATCGGTTGCTTTCGATTTACCAACGCAAATTGGCTATGATAGCGACGATACAATTGCTCTTGGTGAAGTTGGAAAAGTTGGTGTTGCAATAGACACTTTGGCAGATATGGAAATATTGTTTGATCAAATTCCTCTTGACAAAGTTTCGACATCAATGACTATTAATGCACCGGCTTCTGTACTGCTTGCTATGTACATTGCTGTTGCAGAGAAACAAGGTGTTAGCAGCGATAAAATTACCGGCACAATTCAGAACGATATATTAAAAGAATACATTGCACGCGGTACATATATATATCCTCCAAAACCATCAATGCGTTTAATTACTAACATTTTCGAATATTGCGCAAAACATGTTCCTAAATGGAATACAATTTCTATTTCTGGATATCACATTCGTGAAGCTGGTTCTACTGCTGCACAGGAAGTTGGGTTTACTCTTGCTGATGGAATTGCTTATGTAGAAGCTGCAATGCAAGCCGGATTGGATGTAGATGAATTTGCCGGACAGCTTTCCTTTTTCTTTAACGCACACAATGATTTACTAGAAGAAGTTGCAAAGTACCGTGCTGCTCGCCGGATATGGGCAAAAATCATGAAAGAAAGATTCAAAGCAAAAAAAGACAAATCTCAAATGCTTCGTTTCCACACACAAACTGCCGGTTCTACATTAACCGCGCAGCAAGTAGATAATAACATCATACGAGTTACAATTCAAACACTTGCGGCAGTTTTAGGCGGAACACAAAGCTTGCACACAAACAGTCGTGATGAAGCACTCGCTCTTCCAACAGAAGATTCAGTTCGAATTGCGCTTCGTACGCAGCAAGTAGTAGCTTACGAGAGTGGTGTTTGCAATACAATTGATCCTCTTGCCGGTTCATATTATATTGAATCTCTCACAGACCAAATTGAAAAAGAAGCTGAAGAATACATTAACAAAATTGATGCTATGGGTGGAGCTGCCGCCGCCCGCTGTATCCCCTTCGCGCGATGTTTGTCGAATC
>CAZVYT010000007.1:29593-86409 GCA_964631495.1 uncultured Melioribacter sp.
ACACAAACTGAAATTCAGAAATCCGCTTACAGATATCAGCAAGAAGTTGAACGTAACGAAACAATTGTTGTGGGTGTAAACAAATTTCATGTTAAAGAAAGTGAGCCTACCGGGCTTCTTAAAATTGATGAAACAGTTCAACGTGACCAGATAGAGTTCTTAAATAAAATACGAGCACAAAGAAATGTAAGTGACGTAAATGAAAAATTATCAGCTTTAAAAACTGCTTCCGAGGGTGATGCTAATTTAATGCCTTTTATTCTAGATGCGGTTAAGTCATACGCAAGCATTGGAGAAATATGCAATGTAATGCGAAGTGTGTTTGGCGAGTACAAAGAAACAGTGGTAATTTAACTTAGAACTAAGAGAGTAGATCGTAGAATAATTAAAGGAAAAAAAATGGAAATTAGTCATATTGAACATATTGGGATCGCAGTTAAGAATTTGGAAGAATCAACAAAGTATTACGAAAATGTACTTGGATTAAAATGTTACTCCGTTGAAGAAGTAACAGATCAAAAAGTTAAAACTGCATTTTTTATGGTTGGTCAAACTAAAATAGAATTATTAGAATCAACCGAACCAGACGGACCCATTGGCAAGTTCATCGAAAAGAAAGGCGAAGGAATTCATCACATAGCTTTTGCTACAAAAGATTTAGCAAACGGACTCATTGAAGTTGAATCCAAAGGTGTGCAGTTGATTGATAAACAGCCGCGCAAAGGCGCTGAAGGATTAAACATTGCATTCCTTCATCCAAAATCAACCGGTGGTGTATTAACAGAACTGTGCGAAAAATAATTTATAACAAATACTATTTATAGATAAAAGGTAATCAAATGGCAATTCAAGAGAAGATTAAAGAGTTAATGGATTTGCGTGAAAAGGCGCGGCTTGGCGGCGGTGAAAAAAGAATCGAAGCTCAGCACAAGAAAGGTAAACTAACGGCACGCGAAAGAATTGAAGCTTTGCTTGATGAAGGAAGCTTTGAGGAATTTGATATGTTTGTTTCGCATCGCACTCACGATTTTGGTTTGGACAAACAATCATTTCTTTCCGATGGCGTTGTTACCGGTTACGGAACGATTGACGGAAGATTGGTTTATGTTTTCTCACAAGATTTTACTGTTTTCGGCGGCTCTTTAAGTGAAATGTTTGCACAGAAAATATGTAAAGTGATGGACAAAGCTATGAAAGTTGGCGCGCCGGTTATTGGTATTAACGACAGCGGCGGCGCACGCATTCAAGAAGGTGTAAAATCACTTGGCGGATATGCAGATATTTTTCAGCGAAATATTATGGCAAGCGGTGTTGTGCCTCAAATATCTGCAATATTTGGACCTTGCGCTGGTGGTGCGGTTTATTCACCGGCACTTACAGATTTTACTATCATGAGTAAAAACACCAGCTATATGTTTGTTACCGGTCCTAAGGTTGTAAAAACAGTAACGGGAGAAACAGTAACAGAAGAAGAACTTGGCGGCGCAATGGTTCATGGTTCAAAATCTGGTGTAACTCATTTTGTAGCAGAAGATGAACAAGAAGGAATTCTTTTAATAAGAAAATTATTAAGCTACATACCTCAAAACAATTTGGAAGATCCGCCATTAGCTGTATGTGATGACCCGATAGATCGTTTGGATGATGCTTTGAATGAAATTATCCCGGAGAACGCAAACAAACCATACGATGTAAAAGATGTAATACACATAATAACAGATTACAATGAATTTATGGAAGTACAACGCCACTATGCACCAAATATGATTACAGGCTTTGCGCGCTTTAATGGTATGTCTGTTGGTATTGTAGCTAATCAGCCTAATTACCTAGCTGGTGTTTTGGATATAAACTCTTCTCGTAAAGCTGCAAGATTTGTACGTTTTTGCGATGCATTTAACATCCCAATTGTAACCTTGGTTGATGTACCGGGTTTCTTACCAGGAACAGCACAAGAATATGGTGGAATAATTTTACATGGGGCAAAATTATTATTCGCGTATGGAGAAGCAACTGTACCAAAAGTTACAGTAATATTGCGAAAAGCCTATGGAGGAGCTTATGATGTTATGGGTTCTAAGCATTTGCGAGGAGATATAAACTATGCTTGGCCAACAGCAGAAATTGCTGTTATGGGTCCGCGAGGCGCAGTTGAAGTTCTTAATCAAAAAGAAATTGCAGCAATTGAAAATCCCGAAGAAAGAAGCAAATACGTTTCACAAAAAGAAGAAGAATACAGAAAGAAATTTGCTAATCCGTATGTAGCGGCTAAGTATGGTTACATTGATGATGTAATTGAACCACGCAATACACGCTTTAGAATTATACGCGCACTACAATCTTTGGCAACAAAGAAAGATGTGAATCCTCCAAAGAAACATTCAAACATTCCTTTGTGAGGCAAAAATGAATTTAGCATTTATTGCGCAAGCAACAGCAGCAACTGTAGATTCACTTTCCAAAGCAAAAATTGCAGAAAACTCAACCCGCTTTAAAGAAGTTGATCCATGGGGCGTTGGAATGACGTTTATTGGAATGGCGGTTGTGTTCTTATCACTTATACTTCTTTACTTGCTATTTATTAATATTTCGAAAATTATTGCAAAGAAATACTCGAAACCAAAAGAAGAGAGTGTTCAAATAACAGAGAATAAAAAGTATCCTTCTTTTAAATCAGAAGAAGAAATTTATGCCGCTATTTCTGTTGCATTGCATTTATACAAAAGTGAATTGCATGATCACGAAAACACTGTTCTCACTATTAACAGAGTTGCGCGTACATACTCGCCGTGGAGTTCGAAAATTTACGGATTAAGACAATTTCCAAGATAAAGGATAAGATTAAATGAAAAAGTTTAAATTAACAATTAACGGTAATCCATACGAAGTAGATATAGTTAGCGTAGAAGACAATTTAGCAGAAGTTGATGTTAACGGAACAAGATACCAAGTTGAAGTTGACAGGCAATTACAAACCACAAAAACTCCAAAGTTAGTTCGTTCTGTTGTTTCACCTTCTACGGATATAGTTCCATCGGTTGCAAAGACAAGCAGTCCTTCTTCTCTAAAAGGAGTAGGAACCATAAAATCTCCGCTACCGGGTGTAATATTAAATATTCATATTAAAGAAGGTGACATTGTAAAAATTGGCGATAGGTTAATAACACTTGAAGCAATGAAGATGGAGAATAACGTTAACGCTGATAAAGAAGGAAAGATTGTTTCCATAAAAGTTAGACAAGGTGATTCTGTTCTAGAAGGTGATCTTCTTATCGAAATCGGGAGCTGATAATGGGACAATTTCTTGAATTCACCGCGCATGGATTTGATCAGTTTATGCGCTATACGGCTTTCGCAAATTTTACATTTGGTCACGTAATTATGATTCTGGTAGCATTTGTTTTTATATATCTTGCTATAGCAAAAGATTATGAGCCTCTTCTTTTAGTTCCTATTGGTTTTGGAATTCTAATAGGTAATATTCCATTCTTAGAAAGTGCAAATCTTCAGATAGGAATTTATGAACAAGGCAGTGTTTTAAATTACTTATACTTTGGAGTAACAAACGGAATTTATCCACCTCTGATTTTTCTTGGCATAGGTGCAATGACAGATTTTACAAACTTACTCTCAAATCCAAAATTAATTTTAATTGGTGCCGCGGCACAACTTGGAATTTTTGGAGCTTATACTATTGCTCTATTTCTTGGTTACATACCCCAACAAGCAGCCGCAATTGCAATAATTGGCGGAGCTGATGGACCAACTGCAATTTTTCTCTCTTCAAAATTAGCCCCGGAATTGGTTGGCGCAATTGCTGTTTCCGCTTATTCATATATGGCTCTTGTTCCCGTTTTACAACCTCCAATTATGCGTTTGCTTACTAACGATAAAGAACGCAGAATTAAAATGAAAGCGCCACGTCAAGTTTCAAAATTGGAAAAGATACTATTTCCAATTGCCGGTTTACTGCTAACTTGTTTTATAACACCTTCAGCTCTTCCTCTTTTAGGTATGTTGTTTTTTGGAAATATCTTAAAAGAAAGTGGAGTAACAAAAAGATTGGCAGACACTGCAAAGGGATCTTTAATAGATATTGTTACAATTCTAATTGGATTAACAGTTGGAGCCTCAACTCAAGCCACAACTTTTCTTACAGCAAAATCAATTGGTATTTTTGCGCTTGGCGCTTTCTCTTTTATGATTGCAACTACGGGCGGAGTTATGTTTGTTAAGCTTATGAATTTGTTTTTAAAAGAAGAGAACAAGATTAATCCATTAATTGGTAATGCCGGAGTTTCTGCTGTGCCTGATAGCGCTCGCGTTTCTCAAATGATTGGATTGGAATATGATTCTAAAAACCATTTGCTTATGCATGCAATGGCGCCAAATGTAGCAGGTGTAATTGGTTCTGCGGTTGCTGCTGGTATTTTGCTTTCTTTCTTTTTGGGATAAGTTTTTGGCAGAGACTTCTTTAGTCTCTGCATCTTTTTTTTCATCTTACATTTTCACTGTCTATCTTTGTACAATAATTATCAATACTAAAGCTATTAATGGAAATTCATTTTCTTTTCTGGGTTATTTTTGCTGTTTTATTTATAGCTGTTTTTATTCTTGATTTGGTTTATATAAGCCATCATAATGGTCAAATAAATGTAAAAGCCGCTTTAATTTGGAGCGTTATATGGATGACCGCTGGGTTTAGTTTTGCTATTCTAATTTATTTATTCTTTCCAGATGGACATACAAAAAGCTTTGAATACATCACAAGTTATCTTATTGAAAAATCACTTTCTGTAGATAATCTTTTTGTTTTTATATTGATCTTTTCTACTATGGGAATTCCGGATAAATACCAGCCAAGAATATTGAAATGGGGAATTATTGGCGCTGTAATTTTAAGAATTTTTTTCATTGTTGCCGGTGTTGAACTTATTAAATCGATCAATTTTATGATTTACATCTTTGGTGTAATTTTAGTTTTTACTGCCTATAAAATGATGACTAGCGGCGAAGATAAAATTGAACCGGATAAGAATCTTTTTGTTAAAGCCGCTAAAAAAATATTTCCGGTAGATACAAATGCGGCAACAAATCATTTCTTCATCAGAAAAAACAACAAAATTTATGCAACAGTAGCATTTATTACATTAGTTCTTATAGAATCAACTGATGTAATTTTTGCAATTGATTCTATTCCGGCAGTACTAGCAATTACACATGATCCGTTTATAGCAATAACTTCTAACTTATTTGCTATACTTGGTCTTCGCTCCCTTTTCTTTGCTCTTGCTGGAATCTTAAATCTGTTTCGTTATCTAAAGTATGGTATCTCTTTTATACTTTTATTTGTTGGCATCAAAATGATTATCGTTAAATTTTTTCATGTTCCCGTACAAATTTCGCTTCTCGTGATAATTACAACTTTGGCAATTTCCGTTTTTGCATCAGTTGTTATTAAAGAATCCGACGAAGCGGCGAAAAAGCATTAGTCCCCATTTAATAAAGCCGCAAAGTATTAAAACTCTACAGCTAAATATTTTTAATCTTTTTTACTTTCAATCTTTCTCGGAAACAATTTATCTAATCCAATTACAATTAAAAAGAAAAGTAACATAAACAAAAATATTCCGCTCATACCTTTTATAGATATATCAATTGTCTGCCAGAAAACATTCATTACTTCTTGACTAAACATTTCTTCCTCCTCTTAAGAAACTAAAGCTAAAATTAAACCGCCTGCAATAACAGAACCGATTTGCCCACTGACATTTGCACTAACTGCGTGCATCAAAAGAAAGTTAAACTGGTCTTCTTCTTGACCCATTTTGTGTATAACTCGGGCAGACATTGGGAAAGCGGATATTCCCGCAGCACCAATCATTGGATTGATTTTCTTTTTTAGAAAAAGATTTAAAAATTTTGCAAACAAGACTCCTCCAGCAGTATCAAATATAAACGCTACTAAACCGAGTCCTATTATTATCAATGTTGAAGTCTGTAAAAATTGTTCTGCGGTCATTGTTGCCGCAATAGAAATACCAAGTAAAAGAGTAACAATTGAAGCCAGTTCATTCTGAGCGGCTAACGATAATTTGTTTAGAACACCACATTCTCTAACAAGATTACCGAACATCAAAAATCCAATTAACGCAACACTGGATGGAGCAAATAACCCGGCAACCACGGTTACCAAAATTGGAAAAAAAATAAGTGTTGTTTTTGAAATACTTTTTGCATGCGCATCCATTCTAATCAATCTTTCTTTCTTTGTCGTTAGAGCCTTTATAACAGGCGGCTGTATAATTGGGACAAGTGCCATATAAGAATAAGCCGCAACAGAAATAGGACCGAGTAAATCTTTAGCAAACCTGGTTGCAACATAAATAGAAGTTGGTCCATCTGCCGCACCGATTATACCTATTGATGCAGCTTGCTTAAGAGAAAATCCAAACAAGGAAGCCAAAGCCATTGTAAAGAAAATTCCAAATTGTGCGGCTGCGCCAAACAATAACAACCGAGGGTTTTTAAACAGCGGAGAAAAATCGATCATTGCTCCTATACCAATAAAAATCAACAAAGGAAATACTTCGGTAATAATCCCGAAATTAAATAGAGTTGTTAGAGCTCCTTCTACTTCTGTCCCACCATTGATTTGATTGATTGCAGATGATAGTGGAATATTTGCCAATATTGAACCAAACCCAATTGGAAGAAGTAAAGTTGGTTCAAACTCCTTTGCAATTGCTAAGTAGATCAAAATGCTGCCAACGGCAATCATAACTATTTGCTGCCAAGTAATTGATAATAAGCCTACAAATAAACCATCCATCATGTCTCCGTTAATGTAATCTTGAAACCGCGCAATTATAGTGCCGTAATAAAAGTTGGTTTATTATATAAAAGGAGCGTTTTAGGAAAAATGGATTTAGAAAAATTTCGTGATTGAGAAATCTTTTTCAAAAGTAGTAACCGATAGCAATTCAGTATCTTTAAAACTTCATCACTTATAATTATTAATCTTTCAGATCATATCCTTCGGCTTTTGAAATGTAAGCAGCACAAGTTATATCCCCGGTTACATTTAGCACTGTACGGCACATATCAAGAATTCTATCAACACCTAGAATTATTGCAATACCTTCGGCAGGAATATTGACCATAACCATAACCATAACTAAAAGCGGTATAGAACCGGAAGGCACCCCGGCTGATCCGATTGCTGTTAGTACGCTCATTAACACAACAATTAGTTGAACACCCAAAGAAAGCTCTATCCCGAACACTTGAGCTAAGAACAAAACAGTAACTCCTTCGAAAAGCGCAGTTCCATTCATGTTCATTGTTGCGCCTAAAGGTAGAACAAATCCCGTTATCTGCTGCGGAATTCCAAGGTTAGTTTGTGAAACAGAAATTGTTGTAGGAAGTGTTGCGCTGCTGGAACTTGTAGAAAATGCGGTAAGCATTACAGTTTCTATCTTCTTAAAAAATTTAAGAGGACTATACTTCGAAAATACTTTTATCAAAACTGAAAATGAAACAATTAAGTGAATTAATAATCCGGCAAGAACTGTAACAACATACATACTTAGTGCAACCAACAGATCGAATCCAAATCTTGATGTAACACCAAAGATTAAAGCAAACACACCATATGGTGCTAATTTCATTGCTATATTAATGATTACTACTGTTATATCATTAATCCCTTCGAGAATTTTAATTATCGGTTCGGCTTTATTTTTATTAATCACAGTTATTGAAATACCAATCATTAGTGAGAAGAAAATTAAAGCAAGCATATCGGGATTTGGTTTTGCAACCGAAGCAATTGGATTTCTTGGAACAATATTAACTAGAGTTTGAATTCCGAAACCGGTGTTCTCTGATGCTGATTTTAATTCTGATGCTTGACCTCTATAAGAATCTAACAATTTTGTTTTTGTTTCTTCCGGTAAATAATCTCCTGGGCGAATCATATTTACTAGCGTTAACCCTATAGTTACAGCTAAAGTAGTTACAACAAAAAAATAACTCATAGTCTTGAAACCAATTCTTCCAAGTTTTTTAAGATCGCCAATCTGTGCAACACCTAAAGCAAGGCTAGCAAAGACAAGCGGAACAACCATCATTATCAAAAAATTTAAAAAGATTTTTCCTATGGGATCTGTAATGTAAAGTTGAAAGAAATTTAAAAGAGCAGAAGTTGAGAAAAACATATTGCACAGAACGCCGGATACAGCACCGACCATTAGACCGATAAATATTTTAGTGTGTCTGCTCATTAATAAGTCCTTTTGTGAATAGAGGCAATTGCTTTCTGCAATTATATATATTTACCAGGAAATGAGTTTGTTTTTTTTTCTAAGTGGGAAAAATATTGTCTATTCCTTAAGCGTAATAATGAATATCTTTGCACAAAAAAAACCATGAAAAGAATATTTAACTATTTACTCTGTGCGTTCATTTTATTCATTAATATAGAAGCGCAAGAAGACGCGGGACACTATTGTGCCGATGGTAAAATTCGCGCATTTTCAAATCACAATAGATTAAGTAAAGCTGCTTATCCAGGCGATAGCAAAATTGATGCGATTTATTACAAACTAAATTTAACTATTAACTATTCTAGTAAACTACTTAACGGCGAAGTTACTGTAAAGGCTATACCAACAATAGATAAACTCAATTCGATCTATCTTGATTTGGTAAACAGCTTGACAGTAAGTTCGGTCAAATCAAATGGTAATTCAATTTCTTATTCACAAGCGAATAACCAGTTAATATTAATTCTCGAAAAAGAATACAGCAAAAGTGAAGTAATTACACTTGTAATAAACTATAGCGGAAATCCACAAAGCGGCGGCTTTGGAGATTTTGTTTTTACAACCCATTCCGGACAGCCGATAATTTGGACATTAAGCCAACCATATGGCGCAAAATCTTGGTGGCCAAGTAAAGACACTCCGGCTGATAAAGCAGACTCATCTGATGTTTGGATTACCGCAGATAAATCATTCACTTCTATTTCTAACGGCATTTTAACCGAAACAGTTAATAATGCAAATGGAACAACAACATATAAGTGGAAAAACCGCTACCCAATTGCCAATTACTTAATTTCTCTCGCTATGACAAACTATCAAAAGTATGATACTCCGTTTGAATATGAACCGGGGAAAGTATTACCAGTCAGCCATTGGGTATTTCCAGAACAGTTTAGCAGCAATAAAGCAAGCTTGGATTTGGTACCGGGAATGTTAAAAATCTTTTCTGAAAAGTTTGGACCGTATCCTTTTTTAAAAGAAAAGTATGGACAGGCTCAGGTAATGAATAGTGTAAGCATGGAACACCAAACTGTTTCTTCAATGTCAACATTTAGAGAAGATGTTGTTGCTCACGAACTTGCTCATCAATGGTTTGGTGATAAAGTTACTTGTAAAGATTGGCAAAACATTTGGCTAAATGAAGGCTTTGCAACTTACAGCGAAAGCATTTACTATGAAGCAAAGTATGGTAATACTTCATTTATGAATGATGTAACCGCAATAATGAATTCTGCAAAGACGGCTAAAGGTTCTATTTATGTTCAAGATATTTCAACTATTTCTCAGATTTTTAATGGAGCCAGATCTTACAATAAAGGAGGCGTTGTTTTGCATATGCTTCGAGGAGTTGTTGGCGATGCAATGTTTTTCCAGATATTAAAAGAGTATTTAACAGAACCCGGACTATCTTACAATGTAGCAACAACGGAAGACTTTCAAAAAATAGCTGAAAGAGTTTATGGAGAAAGTTTGGATTATTTCTTTAAGCAATGGATTTATGGCGAAAATTACCCGAAGTACAGTATTGAAAAAGTTTTTATTAAGAACAACGATGGTACTTATTTACTAAATTTTAAACTGAAGCAAAGCTCAAACATTAATCCGACATTTTTCAAAATGCCTTTCCAATTAATGATTAGGATCAAAGATGTACTGACCTATAAAATATATTTTAATGATCAACCCGAACAAGGCTGGTTTATTCCACTTGGTAAAGAATTGCCGGACCAAATTGTGTTCGACCCGGACAATTGGATATTAAAAGACATTGTTGCAAATACGGACATTACAAAAGAAGAAACAATTCCGTCTGCGTTTTCTCTTTCACAAAACTATCCAAATCCGTTTAATCCGGAAACTACAATCAATTTCTCAATTCCAAATAGTGGGCATGTTTCTCTAAAAGTCTATGATATGTTGGGACGCGAAGTAGCAACACTGGTTGACGAACATAAACAAGCCGGAACATATAAGTCAAAACTCGACGCTCAATATTTTCAACTATCTTCAGGTGTTTATTATTACACAATTTTATATGGGAACAATTTAGTAACTAGAAAAATGGTTTTGCTTCGATAAGGAAATAAACGCATCTAAACAAATGAAAGCATATATCTCTTAGTTGCCGGATTTTCTCAAGGTCTCAATTGGATTTATCTTTCTACTTGGTATCCGCTTTATTAAAAATTTTTTCTTGTTTTTTAAATATATAATTCTCAGTTTTTAACTGAGTTTTTTAACATACCAGCCGACCTTGAAGAAAAACTAATTTTGTATATCTTCCAAAAATTTTAATATATAATTATTAGTTAGTACTCACGCCGAAAAGTAGCATTTATTTAATATAGATTATTAAAATATGCTTTATCTACTACCAAATAAAATTTTGGTACAAACTATATATATAAGTAAAATGAATATCTAAAGTTTATATCCTTTAAAAGGGCGCAACTATAAATTCCACTCTAATTGGAGTTCAGAAAATGAAACCGATATTTATCAAAGTTCGTTTAACTTTTCTTACGGCTTTTTTACTTTTATTAATTGCCTTTATTCCGAATAATTCAAACGCTCAAACAACTTTACAACTAAGTGTACCAGCCAATGGTTCTACATGGGAATCAACAACTCCAAAATTATATTGGCTCCTTTACAACACTTATACTACAGTTAATTTTAGTGTGCAGTTAGGGTTGAGTGCCAATAATTTTTCGAATCCTTATCTGATTGTAAATACTACTGTCTCAGGTAATGGAGTTGGCATTTACGATGTTCCAACAGGATTACTTGCTGTTGGAGTAACCTATTATTGGAGAATTGGATACAACGGTAATTATTCAAGTGTTTATAGTTTCACTCCGGCAACAGGCAGTTCGGGTTATACACCAGTTGTGCTAATTCCTCCAATTCTTATTTCACCATCTAGTGGTTCAATAAACACAACATTGAATCCAACTTTCAATTGGAGTCAAGTAAATGGAGCAACTAGCTATGAAATTCAAGTTTCACAGCAGAGTAATTTTTCTGTTGTAGTGTCTAACGTGAAAAATATTCAAGCAACAACCGTGGCATTAAATTCATTGCTTTCTGGAACGAATTATTATTGGAGAGTAAGAGCAGTTAATAATGTTGGTGTAAGTAACTGGTGCTCCCCTTTTTCATTTACAACTAGACCACAACTCCCGCCAGTTCCAACATTAATAATTCCCGCCAACAACACTAACGGCACATTAATTTCTTTGAGTCTAAATTGGAACCGTTCGCAATTTGATTCGGCTTACAATGTTCTTGTTTCAACAAATGCTGAATTTACAAATATTATAGCAAATGTTAATACTACGACCAATAGCACAGTAGTTTCTAATTTACTTTACAGTACAACATATTACTGGAAAGTAAGAGGAGTTAACTTTACAGGAACGGGAACCTGGTCTTCTGTTTTTAATTTCACTACCAAATCAGTGCCGCCGATACCTCCAAGCGCAATATCTCCAACGAACATTACATCGATTCCTATAAATTTTTTATTCAAATGGATTGTAGGATCTCCAGCTACTGGAGTAAACTTTTTTAAGCTGGAGATTTCCAAATCAGCAACGTTTTCATCAAACGTTTTATCTTTTACCAATTTGACTGAAACCGAAAAAATGGTTACTGGTTTAACTCCACTTTCTCTATACTACTGGCGCGTTAAACTCTATACACAAACGGATTCAAGTGACTGGTCGGCAATAATTGCATTCAACACCCGTGGAGACCAAAGGACTATTTATGTAGATGTAAATAATGGAGCGGATGTTGCAATTAGTCCTAATTTGCCAGCCGGAGATGGATCTTTATTAAGACCTTATAAAACTATAAATAGAGCATTCCAAGCGTTATTAGCTGGTATCTTATCTGGGACAGATACAATAAGAGTTGCATCCGGAGCGTATCCGGAAGTTCTTAATGTTAATTTCCCAGTAATAATTATTGGTTCGGCAAACACACAAATAGCAGCATTAAACATTGGTAATGGAAACATGCCCTTGCCCGATATATCTGTTGTTGTGAGAAATATAGAATGCTCCTTTTTTCCAGCGCCATTTATTCCAGGTGGTGTGAATACCCAAGGAATTAGAATTGATGGTTTCAACAATGTTTTACTTGAGAAGGTTAAGGTAGCTAATTATAACACTGCTAACGGTCTCGCTGCTCTTATGATAGTGAACGGACAGAGTATAACAATTACAAATTCAGACTTTTCTAACAATGTACGTGGGATATTTATTGCAAGTTCACGCAACATAACACTATCGAATGTATCAGCGAACCATACACCTCCTCAGGCTCCTACACAAAATGTGCGTTACGGTTTATATGTAGAAAACACAAAAAATATTGCCTTTGCGGATTTGATATTCGATTCGAATGATGTTGGTATGCTGCTAAAGCATGTATCGAATGGAATTATTACAAATCTTAGAATAACAAACTCGGGTTGGTTGAGCAACAATGTTCAATCTACCGGTGCGTTAGTGATTGGGGCATCAAGTTCACTAACATTTAACAATGGGCAGATAAACCAAAATAAAACTTTAGCTGTTATTGTCGATCCGACCAACCAAAATATTATTTTACAGGTATTTCCTTCCGGCCCATCCTATCCGAATCAGAATTCATTTATCAACTCAATTGATAATTTGAAATTTACCGGTATGTATGAGTTTAAAAACAATTTTGGCGGAATACTGTTCTTTTCAGAAAAATATTCTTTATCAAGTTCTGTAAATTCTCCCCAATTTGATGGAACGTTTATTTTTTCAGATAATGCTATACACAATAGCATTTTTACTCGATGGCAAAGTACAGATTTATACATTTCCGGTTCAGTTAAAGATCTTTATGTTAAAGGTGCTCAATTTATTAATTCGGTTCCATATCCTAATCCATATATGCCTCAACCACTGCCCCCAACTTCTCAAGCTACTACAAAAGCAGTTTTAATCAGTAATTCTGATACGCAAGGTATCCAGCCAATCCCAGTAGGGTCACAGCCAATCAGAGCAGTATTTAATAATTGTACTTTCGATCAATCAATTGGGGTGCCCAACATTTATATAGAGAATCAAACTCCCAATAAAGTGAATGCCCACAATAATTATTTTGCATACGCAGCAAGCCAAATGGATGTTGAGAATATGATTATAGATTCACTTGATACAGTAGGTCCAAATTTATTTCAGAAGTTTGGTAGAGTTGATTTCTTGGGATCTACTTTTGGAAGCAAACTGCCTCCAACAATAAGTGTTGCTTCACTTCCGGTTTCCTATAGAGGAGCTTCATATTATCTACCAGTAAACATTGTGACCAAAGGGAACAGTTATAATTTTCTGAAAGGTAAGTTTTTTTACGATGCAACAAAGCTTCATTATAACGGATATTTATCTAATGCAAGCGGTTTAATAAACCAAAAAAATTGGACAACTCTTTCAGTATCGAACACAGTAACACTGCAAAATAGTGGAATAATTGAATTCATTGCTTTTGGAAATTCACCGATTGAGACTAATGGCACTCTATTCAAACTAAATATGCAAGTCTTGTCCAATGCACCAGTTGTTGGTCAACCCGGCGTGGCATTTATTTCCGGAAACAATGCCGACTTTTTAGGTAACAATCAACCTGTGTTTACTTATAATCAGAGTGTAATTTCATATACTGATCCTAACGGTATTGTTCAAGCTAAAGGTGATATTAATCTGGATGGTGTAGTAAATATGGATGATTTTATGGCAGTACTTTACCATTTATTAGGACTTCAAATTGTTACCGATACACAAGCACTCTCAAACGCAGATTTTAATAATGATAATCTGGTTAATCAAACAGATCTTAATGCACTATTTGTTTTCTTAAATCCAGGATCCGGAATCGTTTCTCCATCTATTGTTTCGGGTAATGTTACAATTCCACAAGTTTCAATTTCTGATAAATTGTTTGCAATAATACCTGTAAGTTTGGTTAATGCCAGGAATGTAAGCAGCTTTCAATTTGTAATAAATTATGACCCAAATAAGATCAAATTCCAATCTTTTTCAAACGCTCTTAATCTTGGAGATCAATACATTCATGGAATGGAAACAAAACCAGGAGAAGCTGTTTTTCATGTTCAAAGCCCTAGCTTTCTAAATGGAACAGTTAATTTTGGTGAACTAAGGCTTAGTTTTGGAAATAATTCGATTCCAGTAGGTACTGTTGTTAAATCAAAGTATATATTAAATGGCGGCGAACAGAAAAATGGTCCATCTTTTACTTTTAATAGTAATGGCGTTACTGAGATTGAAAAGGAAACAAAAATACCTTCTGAATTTTCGCTTTCACAAAACTATCCAAATCCGTTTAACCCCGAAACAACAATCAATTTCTCAATTCCAAATAGTGGGCATGTTACTCTTAAAGTCTACGATATACTGGGACGCGCAGTAGCAACACTGGTGGACGAACATAAACAAGCCGGAACATATAGCGCTTCGTTCAACACTCTTCGTTCATCACTCACATCCGGTGTTTACTTGTACCGATTACAAAGTGGAAGTTACAATGAAACAAAGAAGTTAATCCTAATGAAATAACAATTAAAAGTTGCGGTTGAGAAGATTTTTATTACTCGGCCGCAATTCCTATTTTTCCGCAGCATCATTTATCACCTAAATTAATATCAAATAAGGCGTTAACAGTATGAAACGTTTAACGATAATATCTATAAGTATTTTCTTTTTTTCTGTAATTATTAACGGAGCCGGTTTGAATTTACGTCACACTTATTTGTTTAAGTCTTACACAGACACAACTGAATTTTGGCAGCATTACAAAGAGCTTGATAAGTTTTACTCAGATAAAAAGCTGGGATCAATAGTTGAAAATGGAAAAACAATTTTCCGTTTATTTGCTCCTTCAGCAACATTAACCAAACTTTGCATTTTTGAAAAAGTAGAGGACAAGAAAGCCAAAGAATATTATATGATTCGTGATGAGCAAGGAGTTTGGGAACTGAAACTTGATGGTGAACTTTACGGCAAATTTTACGGATATAAAGTTTATCATAAAGGTGATGACTTTACCAATACAAATATTCCGGTATGTGTTGATCCATATTCTAAAGCAGTTGCAACATTTACAAGCTACATGAATCCACGCAAGTCTATTGTATTAAAAGAAGATAATTACGATTGGGAAGGTGACAAATGGATTCAGCGAGATTGGCGCGATTTAATAATCTATGAAATGCACATACGCGATCTAACAGCACATAAATCAAGCGGTGCTAAAAAACCAGGCACATATCAAGGCTTAGTTGAAAATGGAATTAAAGGCGGATTAGAATACATTAAAAAGCTTGGTGTAAATACAGTTGAATTACTTCCGGCTCAAGATTTTGGTTACTGCGAAATTCCATACAAAGATTCTTTAGCCGGAAAGTTTAATACATGGAATCCTTATGAAAGAAATCATTGGGGATACATGACTGGCGCCTTCTTTGCTCCGGCTTCTTATTACAGCGAAGATTGGAAAAGTTTTAAGTGGAATAAATGGATGGGTGCTTCCGGAAAGCAAGTAAAAGATTTCAAAGACATGGTTAAGGCTTTTCATAAAAAAGGAATTGGCGTATTAATGGATGTGGTTTACAATCATCTTTCCGAATATGAAATTGGCAACTTAAAACAGATTGATAAAGAATATTATTTCCGTTTGGATGAAAAAGGCAAGTACATTGCAGAAAGTTATTGCGGCAATGACTTGAAAACTGAACGCCCGATGGTGCGTCGATTAATTATAGAAAGTTTGATTTACTGGATGAAAGAATATCACATAGATGGATTCCGTTTTGATTTAGGAAAACTAATTGATTGGAAAACCGTTGAAGAAATTTCTGTAGAGTTAAGAAAAGTAAATCCAAGTGTTGTAATTGTTTGCGAACCATGGGGCGGCGGTTATGATCCAAATGGTTTTTCAAGAAGAAATTGGGGCGCGTGGAATGATCAAATTAGAAACGGCGTTAAAGGAGAAAACCCGTATAATGGTTTGGGCTGGATCTTCGGGCATTGGTACGGAAATAATTCGACACAGAGAATTAAAAGCTACGTTAACGGAACTTTGATGCGTGATTCTCTCGGGCTTTTTGTTCAAAAAGAACATTCTGTAAATTATCTTGAAGCTCATGACGGATATACCCTTGGAGATTTTATTAGAATTGGCACTAAGGAATTTGACCATCATAAAGTAATTAAAGATGTAGATAAGCACACAAAACTTTCACCATCACAACTTAAGATAAACAAGCTTGGCGCACTGTTCTTATTTACTTCTCAAGGAATTACAATGATAAACAGCGGACAGGAATATGCGCGTTCAAAAGTTATTCCTCACAATATTTCTGCAAAGGATTCTAATAAAGGAAGAATAGATCATAACAGTTATGATAAAGACAATGAGACAAATTACCTCAACTTTAAGCATGCTGAGATAAATAAAGAGTTGCTGGATTACTACAAAGGATTAATCGAATTAAGAAATAAATATCGCTCATTCCGTCATGCCGATTATGAAGATATTACATTTTACGAGCATCCAAATAGTAAATTTGGTTTAGGTTATGTTATCAATTTTGAAGAAGAAACTTTTGTAGTTATTCTCAATGCAGATCAAAGTCAGTCATTAGAGTTTCCAATTCCAGATGGCGCGTGGGATGTTTTGGTAGATAAAGATGCTGCCGGAGTTAACACTCGTTATGTTACCGGCGGCAAGGTAGTTCTTGAACCTGTAAGCGGCGCAGTACTTAGATTAAAATAAAGGTGCCTATGAAAAATATTGTTTTTGCATTATTGCTTTTAACAAGTTTTACAGTCTTTGCGCAAGAAGATACTTTGATTGTTCCACTTAAATCAATTGATTCAACAATTGTGCAAGATGTTCGTTACGCAACGGCAAATAATTTTACAAAACAAATTCTTTATCCATCAGCAGTTGTTTTTTTAAGAAAAGTTGCAGCCAAAAGTTTAGCACAAGCAAATGAGTTCTTAAAGAGGAATTATAATCTGCGAATAAAAATTTATGATGGTTTTCGTCCACTCTTTGTTCAGAAAATTATGTGGGATATTCTTCCCGATGACAGATATGTAGCAAACCCGGCAAAAGGCTCAAGACACAACCGTGGCGCTGCAGTTGATATTACTTTAATTGATGAGGCTGGAAATGAGCTTGATATGGGTACACCATATGATGATTTTACAGAACGGGCTTCTTTTGCTAGCAAAGATGTTTCAGAAAAAGCTTATACAAACAGAAAACTTCTCAGAGAAACTATGATTCAATTTGGGTTTGTACCATTGGAATCAGAATGGTGGCATTTTGATTACAAGGATTGGAAAAAGTTTGGAATACTTGATATAGGTTTGTCTAATTAAAAATAGCTTTTCTTAAAGAGCGCTCAATTGCATTTTTGAAGGCACCTAAATTAACCGGCTTTGAAAAAACATATTCCACACCAAATTCTTTATACTCAGTTTCTATAGATTTATTAACATCTCCGCTAAGAACAATAATTGGAGGTTTGTATTTTAACGGTGTTATACTTAACTGCTTAACAAAATCATATCCATTCATAACAGGCATATTGTGGTCTGTAATAACAAGAGCAGGCAGCGATTGCTTTATAACATCTAAAGCCACCTTTCCATTTTCTGCTTCAAGAATTTTGTATTTAGGTAAAAGGTTTTTAATAAGTTTAGAATAAAGAAGACGATCAGTTTTCATATCGTCAACTAAAAGAATATATGAAGAAGCAACAGGAATAGAAAATATAAACTGAGTGCCCTTTCCTACATCACTATTTACCCAAATATCACCGCCATGTTTGCGTATTATATCGTGAACAAGAGATAAACCTAAACCGCTTCCCTTTTCTCCTGCCGTTCCGCTGGTTGTAAACTTTGTATCAATTTTGAATAATTTTTGAATGTCAGCCTCTTTAATTCCAATACCATCATCTTTAACAATAAACTCAATTTGCTTTTTTTCAATACTGGCTTTAGCAGAAATTACAATATTACCTTCCTGCTTTGTAAACTTAATTGCATTTGAAACAAGATTGTTAAATACTTGCAATAGCAACCCTTCATCGGCATGAATATAAAACTCTTTTGCAAGTTCATTAACAATTTTAATTTTCTTCTGAATTGCCGCGCCGGTAAGAATTTGTATAGATTTATCAACTACATGCTTTGCGTTAATTCTATCCGGTTCAAATTTAATTCTGCCGGTTTGCAAACGAGTCCAATCGAGAAGTGAATTAACTAAGCCCAACATACTTCTTGATGATTCTTGTATATACTGAATGTACTTGGTTCGTTTTTCGTCATCAATATTTTTTTCGTTAAGGAGTAAATCAGTATAACCAATTATTGAACTAAACGGTGTTCTGAGATCATGTGATACTATTGAAATGAATCTATCTTTTGTTTCGTTTAATTCTTTAAGATCGCGTGTTGAGCGTTTTAATTCTTCTTCGGCACGTTTAGCTAGAGATATATCACTAATAATTCCAAATACTTTTTGAATTTTACCTTTTTGATCTCGCACTACTGTAATTTTATTTTCAATCCAAATTACACTGCCAAGTTTATCAATTATTCTATATTCAAGTGTTTCAAGATTTCTTACCGGGTCGCCATATAAGTTATCCATTTTATCACCAACAAAGTCAACATCATCCGGATGAATAATTTTTCCCCAAAGCTCGGCATCATTTAAAAATTCTTGCGGTTCATAGCTTGTAATTTTTTTAGCCGAAGGAGTATAAAATATAGCTTTCATTTCTCCTTTTACGTTCTCTGCCGCCCAAATACATTCATTTATATTCTGCGTTATACTTCGATATTTTTCTTCAGAGGCTTGTAATGCTTCGCTGGCAAGCATTTCATCAGTTTCATCTCGCAAAACCCAAACCATAAATCGTTCGCCCTCTACTTCGTAGAAAGAAACAGAATTCTCTGCGGCGAACGTTGTACCATCTTTACGTTTTGCGGTAAAATTGAATTTGTTCAATTCTATTGATTTTTTACTGCTTATTTCTAAAAATTCAGAAACCAACTCTTTATCTTTTTCGCTAACAAGATTAAGCGGAATTTCATCAATCATTTCGCTTGTTGTTGCGTAAGCAAACATTCTCACAAAGGAATCATTAACAAGTACAAAACGATTTTTACTAATTAATGCTATTCCATCAACAGAGGCTTCAAAAACCGAACGAATGAGAAGTAAATCTTTTTCAGCTTCTTTTTTGATTGTGATATCTGTTAAGTTGAGTGTAAAACTTTGCAACTCGTTTTTAGAGTTTCTAATTGTGGAAATATTTGCGAAAACGAAAATTCTGTGACCGTGTTTATTGATTAAAGGTATATCTATGCTAGTTATATTTTTTTGAGCAACATCGTCAAAATCGAATCCGCCGCTTAGCAAAAAATCCGGCTCAATTAAATCACGAAAATTGGTTTTTCGAAGTTCGTTGTTAGTTAGACTGAAAACTTCCAGAAATAGCTTATTCCCATAGGTTAAATTACCGCGCTTATCAAGTGTGCAAATAAAATCCGGCGAGTTAGCCACTATGTTTCTAAATTTTTCTTCCGATTCGCGCAGTTCTTTTTCGGTTCTTACACTTTCTGTAATATTTGTACAAAGGAATATGTAAGATTCTTCATTTTCATCCTTTAGTTCTGTAACCTTAACTTTAAAATGTTCAGCAATTGATTCATCGAATCCAATAGTTAAAACACCGGTCCAACCATTATTAATACCAACATCATTTTTAAGCTTTTCGAATCCGGCTTCATCTAGTGATGGATATATTTTCCCAATCATTTTGCCAAATACTTCACTCTTTGTTAACCCGAAAAGTTTTGCGGATGATTCATTCCAAAAAACAATTCTACCGTTTTTATTAACGCCTATTAATCCATCAACAACTGTTGCTGTAATTTGCTGATACTTCGATAGTTCATCAATTTCAATTTTTGTCTTTCCCAAATCTTCAGAATGTTTGCTCAAGTCTTCTAAAATCAAAACAATATTATCAACCGTCAAACCATCTTCGCTAAAAGGAATTAAACTGATTTTCGAAAGGTATTCTACACCATCTCTAATAAAAGGAATGCGAGTAGTAACAGTTTCGTTTGTTGTAACAACAGTTTCAATATTTTTCTTAAATAATATTTGCGAAAGTTTTTTGTTGTGTTTAACAAAATCCGTTTCAAACAAAAAATCATAAACTGAGTTTTCATCTTCCGAATTTTCCCTTATCAAACCTTCGGAGTCAGCAATTGCGTAATAATCACCTACATACTTTAGAAAATTTTTAAACTCGGGTGATTTACCTAAACCAGTTTGCGTTTTGCTTGTATCAATTTTAATATCTTCAATGATAAGAATACCACCAGCGTTTTCATCATCAAGAGTAATTGGCGAGCCTTTTAAAAGCAGAGATATTTGAACACCACGAAATGATTTGCTGACTGATATTTGTTTCTCGAAGCTTTCCCCTTTTAATACGGATTCTAGTTCCGGGCGAATATCAACTTTATCAAAAATTCGATTGTCATAAACACTTAGACCAATAACATTTGCAGGTGTTTCTCCAAGCACGCCAGGAAACTTGAAAAAATTTGAGTTAACAAATTTAATTTTCCAATTGCGTTGGAATATTAAAATGCCAATTGGCGCAAACTCTAATATTTCTTTAAAAGAAATTTCAGCTCGTGTTTGCTCAAATGTTTTATTCTGAGTTGGAGGCATCCGTAAAAGCCTATAAATATAAAATCAATTTATGAAAACTGTTAAATATATTAAAACTTGTGTTTGGCAATATTGAATTCTATTGATGATATTCTTAAATAATTTTATATAGTTCTTCAAGTATTTTCTGAGTTGCGCCAACATTCGCTTTTACATACTCAGCACAAATTATGCCTTTTTCTGAACGTATTTTTTCATTGCTAAATAAACTACGAAGCGCTCGGTAAGCTTCTTTCTTGTTTTTAATTGTAATTCCGCCTCCATTTTGTAACATAACCAATGCTTCTTGACTGTTTTCGTGCTTTGGTCCAAACAAAACCGGAATTCCATAAACCGCCGGTTCCAAAACATTGTGAATTCCTTGTTTAAAACTTCCGCCAACATATGCAACATGAGCATAATAGTACAAAGTTAGCAATACACCAATCGAATCTATTATAATTAACCGCTCATCTTTATAATTATTTAATAAAGAAAAGCGGATTGACTCAAACTTGCCGCGTAATTGATTTTCAAGTGAATCAAGATGCAATTCTGTCGGTTCATGCGGTACAATAATTGCGATAATTCGTTCATCATTTTTCATTAGTTTTAATAAAGCAGGCAGAATCACATCCTCATCGCTTTCCCATGAACTTCCGAGCACAAATACTTTCTTGTTCCCAAAAAAGTTTTCACGGAATAGTTTTTTCTTTTGTGCCACGAGACTTTTTTGATATACACGATCAAATCTTGTATCACCAACAGCTATCATTTTGTTCTTATCTAAATCAAATTCTGAAAAATTAATTGAATCAGTTTCCGATACTGTAAGAATTTTTGTAAAGCAAGAGAATAAAGATTTATGAAAACTCTTAGAAATGAACCATTTGCGCGGAGTTTTTTTGCGCATCGTTGCATCCACAATTAAGCATGGGATCGATTTTTGTTCAAGCTGCCAAATCATGTTAGGCCAAATATCATACCGCATAAAAACAGCCATACTTGGTCTTACAAGATTTAAGAACCTGTTAGTGGCAAAAGTAGTATCAAACGGCAAATAAGCAATAACATCTGCAAAAGGATATTTAAGTGAGTTGGTATAGCCGGATGGTGAAAAGAATGTAACTATCACATTAACATCTTTTTCAGATTTAATCTTTTCTATAATTGGTTTTGCTTGTTCAAACTCACCCATAGATGCAGAGTGAAACCAAATCATTTTCTTTGATCGGTCAATTCCAGCTAGATCAATAATTAAGTTTTCAAAAAGTTTTTTTCTTCCTTTTAATCCGGTTCTAATTTTTGTATTGAAAAGCTGTGCAACCAAAATCAACAATTTTGCGAAAGGAATAAGAGTGAAATTATAAATCCAATACCAGATTGTTTTCATAATTGAGAGAGTATGTTTTGAAGATGATTGAATACATTCTTTGGAGTAAGGTCTTTCATACATTTAAAATGCTTCTTGGGACAATTTGATTTTCCAATATGACTACATGGTCGGCAAAATAACGAATTATTCTCTAAGATTAAATTTTGTACTCCATAAGGAGAAAAACCAAATTCTTTAACAGTTGAACCAAAGATTGAAACAAGCGGTACGCCGGAAGCGGCGGCTGTATGCATTAATCCAGAATCATTAGTTATTACAAGCTTGCATTGCCTCATTTCTAAAGCTGTTTGTAAAAGGTTATCATCATTCTGTAGGTTAACAGAATTAGGAATATTCTTTTCAATTTCCTTACAAAGTTCTTTATCTGATTTTCCGCCAAACAATACAATTTGATATCCTTTACTTAAAAGTAAATGCCCTAATTCAACGAAGTATTCCGATGGCCAGCGCTTTGTAAAATGTTTGGCTCCTGGCGCATATCCTATGTATTTAACACTACAATCCAATTGGGGTTTAATTTCAGAAGGAAGAAACAATTCTAATCCTATTTCATCAAGCTCAACATCTGCGGCTTCTGCATATCTCTTTACAATGGATTTTGAATCTTTAAGCAAATTAATTTTTAAATGAACAAGAAGAAGTTTAGAAAGAGTTGGTTTTACAAATTTTAAAATATTTGAAAAAATTCCTTTAGTCAGCTTACAACTGCGCCAGTTGTTTTGTAGGTCTATAACAAGTTCATATTTTTCTGCAGCTAATTCAGCTTTGATTTTGGCTTCATTTGCTTTATCAAAACAAATTACTTTTGAAACGTGTGGATTGTTTAGATATACATCTGCAAACTCTTTTCTAACAACAAAATGAATTTGAACATTAGCGAATTTTTTCTTGAGAGCTCGGACAATTGGCGTTGTTAATAAAACATCACCAAGTGAACTAAAGCGAATTACAAGAATTTTTTTTATGGGATTGATAAGTTTTTCCGGATTTTTTCATTTTACAGCCCAAATTTACCAAATTTTGCTCTCTCTTGTTGGTTGGAACTGAAAACTCTCTTACTTATTTTAGAATAAAACAAAACGGAATAATATGTCAACACTACCTCCTCCTGCAGTTAAAGCATTTCCTGAGGATTCAATAGAAAAACAATGTTATGGAATTGCTGAATCTTTGAAGGAATTTTTACCAATACCAAACGATAGAAACCGTCTTGGTTTCAATTTATATAGACTAGCAATTGGTGAAGGAGACAAACCCGAAGTAATTGTAAAAAATGCAAAGTTAAAAGTGGAAGGCATTTCGTTTTCTGATTTAGCTAAAAAGATTGAAGAAGAAATGGCAAAAATTAAAAAGCTTTAGAAGTTATTAGTGGAGAATAGCAACAACAATTCTCCACTATTAATATTCTTATTCTTCTTAGTATGCTTCTCTGGCTTCTCTTAAGAATTTTTCTACTAATAAAACATCATCTTCGCTGCCAACATAAATTGGTGAGCGTTCGTGAAGTGATTCCGGTTTTTTTTCTAAGATTCTTTCTTTTCCATCGGTGGCTCTTCCGCCAGCAGCTTCAACAATAAAAGAAACCGGATTGCATTCATAACATAAGCGCAGTTTTCCTTTTTCATTTCTTCTATCACCGGGATAAATAAAAATTCCTCCATAAAGTAATGTGCGGTGAATATCCGCCACCATTGAACCAACATAACGAGCTTGGTACGGTTTTCCATCAAACAAATTTGCCTGAAGATATTTAATATAATCCTTCAAACCTTTAGGCCACGAAAAATAGTTGCCTTCATTCAAGCTGTAAATTCTTCCGTGTTTTGGAATTCTAATGTTATCATGAGAAAGTAAAAATTCACCAAATGCTGGATCAAGCGTAAAACCGTAAACACCATGCCCATGACCGGCCGTATAAACAAATACTGTACTCGAGCCATAAAGAATATAACCGGCAACTTCTTGTTTGTAACCTTGCTGTAAACAATCATCAAGATTTCCGGGTCCGTTACCTCCGCTTACACGTTTATAAATCGAGAATATAGTTCCGATGCTTATGTTAGCATCAATATTGGATGATCCATCAAGAGGATCAAACAAAAGAACATACTTACCGGTTTTATGATGTGGTGGAAGGTGAATAATATCTTCTTCTTCTTCACTTGCCATTACACAAAAATGTCCTCCATGATCCATTGCTTTAACAAGCATTTCATGCGCAAACATATCAAGCTTTTTAACTTTTTCACCATGAACGTTTTCATCACCGGTAAAACCAAGAATGTTTGCGAGTCCGGCTTTGTTAACTTCCAGAGAAATAATTTTTGCCGCTAGACCAAGCTGAAGAAGTATTGCAGAAAGCTCTCCGGTAGCTCCAGGATGTAATTTTTCACCTTCGTAAATGTGGCGTGGCAGAGTCATAAATTTTGTTGTTGCCATTTCAACTCCTTATGCTGATTTTAGTTCTTGATCCTTGTATTGTAACTGATACAATTTATAATAGATACCTTTTTTTGCCAGCAATTCTTGATGCGTTCCAGCTTCCTTCAATTCCCCTTTGTGCATTACTAATATTTTATCTGCGTTTTGAATTGTAGAAAGTCTATGCGCAATTACAATGGAAGTTCTTCCTACAAGTAGTTTCTCAATAGCGTTTTGTATCAATAATTCAGTTTCAGTATCAACACTTGAAGTTGCTTCATCTAAAATTAAAATTTGCGGATTATAAGCCAAAGCTCTTGCAAAGGAAATCAATTGTTTCTGCCCAACACTTAAAGTAGCTCCTTTTTCTTTAACAATTTCATCATATCCATTTGGCAGTTGAGAAATAAACTTATCTGCACCAACAAACTTTGCTGCTTCAATAATTTTCTCATCAGAAATTTTTTGGTTGCCGAGATTGATATTCGATTTTATTGTTCCGCTGAATAGAAAAACATCTTGCAGAACCATAGAAATGTATCTTCTCAATTCTCTCTTTTTCATATCGCGTATATCTATTCCATCCAGAGTTATACTGCCTTTCTGAATATCATAAAAGCGAGTAAATATATTTATGATGCTAGTTTTTCCGGCTCCAGTTGCGCCAACAATTGCTATTCGCTCTCCCGGGTTTATTTTAAAAGAAACATTCTTTAGAACATAATCATCCGGGTTATAAGCAAACCAAACATTTTTAAACTCAACTTCTCCTTTTACGGATGTAATTGGTTTTGCATCAACTGGGTCTTTTATTATTGTGTCATCGTCTAAAAGTTTAAATATGCGTTCAGAAGAAGCCATTGCTGTTTGAAGAATGTTATACTTATCTGATAAATCACGAACTGGACGCCAAAACATTTCTGTGTATTGGAAAAACGCTAACAGCACGCCAACAGTTAAATGTTTCTGTATAACTTCGCCGCCGCCATACCATATTATTAAAGCTAGAGATATTGCGCTTAGCATTTCTACCACCGGAAAGAATACGGCATGATAGAATACCGATTTAATATTTACTTCTTTGTTATCTTGATTAATTGTTGAGAATCTCTTTAGCTCATCTTTCTCTTTTGCAAATATTTGAACAACATTCATTCCGGTTATACGTTCTTGCATAAAAGAGTTTAAGCGGGCAATGTGTTTTCTTACATCGCGGTAATTTTCTCTAACTTTTTTTCTAAACAAAAATGTTGCGTAAAACAATGCAGGCAATACCGCAAGTGTTACGAGCGATAAATCCCAAGACATAGCAAACATGAATATAAAAATCCAGATAATACTAAAAACATCGCTGAATATTGAAACAATGCCGGAAGAGAACATGTCGTTTAGTGAATCAACATCATTTGTAACGCGTGTTACTGTTCTCCCTACTGGTGTCTTATCAAAATACTTTAAAGCTAATTTTTGGACGTGTGAAAAAAGTTGAATCCGTAGATCATATACAATTTTTTGACCTGTGAATTCCGTGTAGTAAGTAAGAAAATATTGAATTGTAGCCTGTAGTATTAAAGACCCTAATAAAATTGCACAAATCAGCAACAGACCTTGAAAATCTTTATTTGCTATTTTGTCATCGAAAGCAATTTTAGATAAATAAGGACGCAATGGACCGAGTGCTGAAACCAATATATTTAAAATGATTGCGATAATTACATACTTTTTGTATGGTTTAACATAAGCAAGCAATCTCTTCATCAATTGAGAGTCGTAAGCCCTACCTAATATGTCGTCATCTTTTTGTTCGCTCATTTTTCGCTTTATTAATTCATTTCAGAAAGTTCTTTTTCAAGCAACTGTTTTGTATTTAGATCTGAATAAATACCATCTTTAGCTACTAATTCTTCGTGCGTTCCTGCTTCTACAATATTGCCACCCTCAATTACAAATATTTTATCAGAATCTTTTACTGTTGAAATTCTATGACTGATGATAATGCTAGTTCTGTTTTTCATAAATTCTTTTAGTTGGCGCAATATTTCTTCTTCTGTATTTGTATCAACGGCAGAGAAAGAATCATCAAGAATTAAAATCTTCGGGTCTATAGCGATTGCTCTAGCGAGTGTTGAGCGCTGTTTCTGCCCTCCGGAAAGTGTTATACCTCTTTCACCTAAAACTGTCTCGTAACCCAATTGGAATGAATCAACATCTTTTGATAGTCTTGCTATATTAGAAACTTTCTGAATTAAATCATCGCTTCCTTGATCTAAACCATACAATAAATTATTTGCTAAAGTATCAGAAAAAAGAAAATTCTCTTGCGGTACAATCCCGATTCCGTTTCTTAATAATTTTAGTGGAATTTTCCGAACATCGTTTCCATCAATTAAAACAGAACCCTCTATTACATCATATAACCGCGGGATTAAGTTTATCAAACTCGTTTTTCCAACTCCGGTATTACCAATAAAAGCAACTGTCTCACCATGCTTTATCGATAGATTCAAATCTTTAAGAATCCAAGGTGAATTTTCTGAATAACGAAACGAAACATTTCTAAATTCTATATCGCCTGTAATAGAAGTAATTCCATTATCAGTGTTTTCATTGGAAATTTCTATTGGCTCATTCCAAATTTTGAGTAGCCGCTTCATACTTGCATCGGCTTGTTGAACCATGTTTGCAACCCAACCAAATGATATCATTGGCCAAATTAAATCCATAAGAAATAGAAAAAAAGCAACTATAACACCAACACTTAGTTCATTTTTAATTACCATGTTTCCGCCTGCAAGCACAACAATAATTGCTGAAAGACCGGCAATCGACATGAAGATTGGTCCAAAAAAAGCTTGTAGTTTTATTTGATCCATTTTACGACTTAAATATTCTCCGCTCTCTTTTTTGTATTGAGAAATTTCATACTCTTCACGTTCGTAAGATTTAATTACTCGTATACCGGAAAAATTTTCTTGTGCCTTTGCTGTTAGATCAGACATTTTTTCTTGAATTCTTGTGTACTTAGAATGCATCTTTTTCATCACTATGTACACAATAATTGACATCAACGGCATCGGAAGCAACGAATAAAGTGTTAGCATTGGGCTTAACGAAATCATTACGGCAAGTGTAAGCACAAGTTTTATTCCATTATCTATTGAATACATAACAGCCGGTCCTACAAACATTCTAACAGAAGCTATATCATTTGTAGCGTGAGACATTATATTTCCGGTTGAATTGTTCTGAAAGTAACGTAATGGAAGTTTTTGAATATGAGACCAAAAATCTTGCCTCAAATCGTATTCAATTTCGCGGGAAACAACAATTATTGTTTGACGGATAAAAAAGCGGAATAAGTTACTTAAAAAAGCAGCTGTTAACATTAATGCAACTAAACTTACTAATGCATCGTAATCTCTTGTCTGATTTATTGTATCAACACCTTGCCGGACATTTAAAGGGATGTATACATTTGCAAGATTTGAGAGAAGTATAAATAAAACCCCGAGCAGCAGTTTGGTTTTATAACGGCGGAAATACTTTACAAGATTTTTAAGATTACCAAACAAGTCTTTTTGATTCCTTTCAATACAACTTCAACACAACATTGCCTAAAAAAATTCAATTCGATAAAAAGGACTAAGATTTCATTCTTCCTTCTTAGTTCTTAATTCTTAATTCACTTAACCAATAATTTCAAAACCGGTATACTTTTGCAACGCTTTTGGAACAACAATTTTTCCTTCCGGTGTTTGATTATTTTCTAAAATCGAAACCATTAAGCGACTGGTAGCAAGTCCTGAACCATTAAGTGTATGCACAAACTCCGGTTTCTTTGTTTCTTCTTTTCTGTAACGGATATTTGCTCTACGAGCTTGAAAAGTTTCGAAGTTGCTGCATGAAGAAGCTTCCAGCCATTTATTTTCTGCTGGTGACCATGTTTCTATATCATAGCACTTTGCCGCAGAGAAACTTAAATCACCAGTACATAACATCAATATTCTGTATGGAACATTCAACGCTTTCAAAATATTTTCAGCATCGTTAGTCATTTCTTCAAGTTCGTCATAAGAATTTTCCGGTTTAGAAAATTTTACCATTTCAACTTTGTTAAACTGATGAACACGCAAAAATCCTTTTGAATCTTTTCCGTAAGAACCGGCTTCGCGTCGAAAGCATGGTGAATAACCAACATACTTAATTGGTAAATCTTTCTCGGCAAGAATTTCATCGCGATGAATATTTGTTATTGGTACTTCAGCGGTTGGAATTGGATACAACCCATCTTTCTCAATAAAATACATATCTTCTTCCATCTTCGGAATCTGCCCGGTGCCTCTCATAGAATCTTTGTTTACAAGTACAGGCGGCATTACTTCTGTGTAACCATGATTCCGCAAATGTGTATCCAGCATAAAATTGATTAGCGCGCGTTCTATTGTTGCTCCTTTGCCCGTGTAGAGCGGAAACCCAGAACCAGATATTTTTGTGCCGCGTTCAAAATCTAACAAATTAAGTTTTTTACCAAGTTCAACGTGATCAAGTACTTTGAAATCGTTCTCAAATTTAAATCCTTCGGGCAGCCAGCGGCGTACTTCAATATTTTCTTCCGCGCTTTTTCCAACCGGAACGCTTGCGTGTGCCAAGTTTGGTGTGTGACGCAAAATTGTATCTATCTTCTCTTCAACCTCTTTAAGTTGAGAATCCAATTGAGCAATTTCTTCGCCGACTTTTTTCATTTCTTCGAAGATTGATGTAGTATCTTGTCCAGTTTTTTTAAGCTTCGGTATCTCAGCAGAAACTTGATTCTTCTTTGCTTTCAATTCTTCTGTTTTGGCAATGAATCCTCTGCGATGTTCATCAAGTTGTAGAATTTCATCAACTATGTCTTTTGCATTTTTATTTAGCAAGCCTTGTCTAACAACTTCGGGAGTTTCTCTTATGAATTTTACGTCTAACATTTTTTCCTCTTCTTAGAATTAAATGGAACGCAGATTAATTATGATGTTTATGATCAGTTATGATTAAGCATAATAATCTTAATAGATCAGCGTTCTATTACTTAACCACTATATTGTAAATTTTATTTGCAACGTAAATCTCTTTAACTAATTGCTTACCATCTGTGTATGACTTCACTTTATCATCAGTGAACACAACATTTTTAACTTCTGCTTCCGGCATGTCAAATGGTATTTCAATTTTTGTACGAACCTTTCCATTTATCTGAACGACAACAAGCGCGTTATCTTTAACAAGTGCAAGCTGATCTACTTCAAACCAAACCGGAGATTCAAACAAAGTTTTATCCTTGCCTATCATCTGCCAGCATTCTTCGCCAAGATGCGGCGCAAGCGGTGCCAACATAGTTGCAAACCTTTCGAGAATGTAAGATTTTAATTCAGCACTGCAAGAATCTAAACCTTTCATTTCGTTGATCAATTCCATTAAAGCGGCAACTGCAGTGTTGAATCTAAAGTGCTCAATCTCTACAGAAACTTTTGCAAGTGTAGAGTTTATTTTTCTATAAATATTTTTTTCTGTTTCGTTAAGTGATGCAATATCATATTTAGATTTTGCCGGATTTGTTTTTGCTACATCTTTGTTAGCTTCAAAAATTGCATAAGCTCTTTGAACAAACCGATCAACGCCAACTATTCCCTTATCGCTCCAGTCGCCGCCAAGTTCGTATGGACCCATAAACATCAAATACATTCTGAATACATCCGCGCCAACATTAACAATGAAGTCATCCGGATTTACAATGTTGCCTTTCGATTTAGACATCTTAGCGCCATTGTTTGTAATCGTTCCTTGATGTATCAATTTATTAAACGGTTCATCGCTGTTGACCAAGCCAATATCGCGCAATACCTTATGAATGAACCGAGCATAAAGCAAGTGCATTGTTGCGTGTTCGGCACCGCCGACATACATATCAACCGGTGTCCAAGCGTTGCCAAGTTTTGCATCATACATTCCTTCGGTAAAATTTGGATTTAGAAACCGCAAATAATACCATGATGAATCAACAAATGTATCCATAGTATCGGCATCGCGTTTAGCCGGCGTGCAGCATTTTGGACAGGTTGTATTAACAAAACTTGCATTGCCGGCAAGAGGCGAACCGCCATCGGACTTAAAATTTGCTTCGTAAGGAAGCACAACCGGAAGCTGTTCTTCGGGAACGGGAACTTCGCCGCAGTGTTCGCAATGTACTATTGGAATTGGCGTTCCCCAATAACGCTGACGGGAAATAAGCCAATCGCGCAAACGATAATTTTTTGTTTTTCTACCTAAACCTTGCGCAGTTAAATCTTCTGTAATTTTTTCAATTCCATCATCGCTGTTCATTCCATCATACTTGCCGGAGTTTACCATTGTGCCGACAGCCGTAAATGCTGCTGTCAATTCTAAATCAGCATCTGTTCCTTCTTGCAAAATTACTTTACGAATCGGCAAATCAAATTTTGTTGCAAATTCAAAATCGCGCTCATCGTGTGCTGGTACAGCCATAACATAACCAGTTCCGTAAGTTGCAAGGACATAATCTGCAACCCAAATTGGAACGCGCTCACCATTAACGGGATTTATTGCATAAGCTCCGGTTGGTACGCCGGTTTTTTCTTTAACGGTAGAAGTTCTATCTACTTCGGTTAGTAGTTTTGTTTCCTGGATGTACTTTTCTACACCGGCTTTAAACTCCGGCTTGGTAATTTTTTGTACTAATTCTTTTTCCGGCGCAAGTACAACATAAGTTACACCGAATAATGTATCCGGACGAGTTGTAAACACAGTCAGTTTGTCATCATGTCCTTCAATCTTAAATTCAACTTCGGTGCCGAAGCTTCTGCCAATCCAGTTTGTCTGCATTAGCTTAGTTTTTTCCGGCCAGTCAATTGTATTTAAGCCGTCGAGTAATTCATCGGCATATTGAGTGATCTTAAAAAACCATTGAGTTAAATTTTTCTGCTCAACAATTGTCCCGCAGCGCTCACAATCACCATCACCATGAACTTGCTCACGTGCAAGAACAGTTTGACAGGAAGGACACCAATTAACTGGGGCATTTTTTCTGTAAGCTAATCCACGTTTGTAAAGCTGTAAAAATAAATACTGATTCCATTTATAATATTCTGGAACGCAAGTCATCAATTCCTTATCCCAATCATACATTGTACCCATTCGCTTTAACATATCGCGTATATCGGCAATGTTTTTCATTGTGCTGTCTTTTGGATGCACACCGGTTTTTATTGCATAGTTTTCTGCCGGAAGCCCAAACGCATCATAACCCATCGGTTCAAAAACATTATAGCCTTGCAATTTTTTCATGCGTGCCCATGAATCGGTTGGGCCGTAATTATACCAGTGACCGCAATGCAGTTTTGCGCCAGATGGATAAATAAACATAACCAAACAATAGAGTCTTCTCTCTTCGTCGGTTAAATCTGTTTTATAAACTTTCTTCTCTTCCCAATACTTTTGCCATTTGGTTTCGATCTCTTGGAACTGGTATTTCATTGTATTCTTAGATTAGTTATAAATTGAGGCGAAAATTACGAAAAATTGAGTTGGGTTTTCAATAATTGAGAATTTTAACAGACAGAATCTATTTATCGTTTTTCTTATCTAACTTTGCGACAAAGTTTGTGAACTTATTTTGTAATTAACTGATTATTACTGTTATGATTAAACCAGCAGATCACATATTTGTAATCTTTGGCGCTAGCGGAGATTTAACAAAGAGAAAATTAATTCCAGCAATTTATTCTTTGTTTGTTCAAAATCTTCTGCCGGAAAGTTTTGCTCTACTCGGGGTTTCGAGAACTCATTTGGATGATGCCACATTCCGCGCCAATATGAAACTTGCTTTGCAAGAATTCCGCGAGATTGATGACCATACAAAAGAAGATGAATTTCTAGACAAAGTTTATTACCAAGCAATCAACACAGAAGATGTAAATGATTATAGAATTTTGAAAAAGAAAATTCATGATCTGCGCGTTAAAAATACAATTTCCGGAAACGCGATTTACTATTTATCCACACCGCCAAATCTTTACGGAATTATTCCCAAAAATCTTGCGGCTCACAAAATGAACGATGAAAGTGGCGGCTGGAAAAGATTGATAATAGAAAAACCATTCGGTTATGATTTAAAATCTGCCGAACTGTTAAAACAAGAAATCTTAGATTCATGGAATGAAAGCCAGATTTACAGAATTGATCATTATTTAGGCAAAGAAACAGTTCAAAATCTTTTAGTAACAAGATTTTCCAATGGAATTTTTGAGCCGCTCTGGAATAGAAATTTTATAGATCATGTGGAAGTTACGTCTGCCGAAAACATTGGCGTTGAAGGTCGCGGCGGATATTACGAATCTTCTGGCGCATTAAGAGATATGGTGCAAAATCATCTCCTTCAGGTTGTAGCTCTTGTTGCAATGGAACCACCTACTTCTCTTGAAGCTGACTCGATAAGAAATGAAATCTTAAAAGTAATTCAATCTTTTAGACCAATTAAAAAAGAAGAAGTTAAAACAGTTGCAATACGCGGACAATACATTGCCAGTAAAGTTAAAGGTGAACAATTAATTGGTTACCGCGAAGAAAATGGTGTTGCTTCTGATTCTACTACGGAAACATTCGCGGCTCTTAAATTCTATATTGATAACTGGCGCTGGGGCGGAATTCCTTTCTATATTAGAACAGGAAAACGTCTGCCAACAAGAGTAACTGAAGTTGTAATTCACTTTAAGCAAACACCGCACTTTTTGTTTAAGAAAAACGGAGAAATGAATTCTCACAATCAGCTTGTAATCCGCATTCAACCAGATGAAGGAATTCTACTAAAGTTTGGAATGAAAATTCCGGGACAAGGTTTTGATGTTCAAACTGTTAATATGGATTTTCATTATTCAGATTTATCTGTTGAAAGAATTCCCTCCGCTTATGAAAGACTGATTTACGACTCAATGAAAGGAGATTCAACTCTATTTGCACGCACAGAAGAAGTTATGGCTTTATGGAAATTTTTAACTCCGGTTTTAGCGGCTTGGGAAAATGATAAAGACATTCCGTTATTTGGTTACCCTGCGGGAAGCTGGGGTCCCGAAAAAGCTGATGATTTAATTGATGGCGCTAGTATGACGTGGCGTTATCCATGCAAAAACTTGAGTGATGATGGAGTTTATTGTGAGCTTTAAAGTTGATGTATCTAAAAACATAGATGAACTTTCTGAAAAAGTAGCCCAACTTTTGCAAAACGGGGCTGAAAAAAAAAGCGATTTTTTTACTGTAGCGCTTTCAGGAGGATCAACTCCAAAAGCTATCTTTAAGTATCTGGCAGAAAATTATAAAGACAAAATTTTGTGGAACAAAATAAAATTCTTTTGGGGCGATGAAAGATGCGTTCCTTCCGATCATCCCGAGAGCAATTACTTGATGACAAAAGAAAATTTGTTTGATGAGATTAATGTTCCGGCTGAAAATTTTTTTGCAGTTAACGGAAACATTGAACCTGCGGAAGAAGCTGTTCGGTACTCAAGTGTAGTTAAAGATAATGTTGAAATAGAAAATGGATTTCCGAAGTTCGATTTAGTTCTGTTGGGCTTGGGAGAAGATGGGCATACAGCTTCAATTTTTTCAACGCAAATGGAATTTCTAAGTTCCCATAGAATTTGCGAAGTTGCAGTTCACCCAATTTCTAAACAATTGAGAATTACTTTAACCGGAAAAGTTATCAACAATGCTTCGAAAATTATTTTTCTTGTAACCGGAAAAAGTAAAGCCGGCATTGTAAAATCAATTATAAATAAAGAAAATAATTTTGCAGTTTTACCTGCTGCACATATTAAGCCGTTAAATGGAAATTTAATTTGGATGCTTGATGAAGAAGCGGCTTCATTAATTACAAAAAACATTTGAAAGATTATTGATAAGTGCTTTGTCATTCCTTCGAATTGGGAATCTAAGTCTTAAACAAAGGATTCCCGTTTTCACTGTAATGACATTTAGAATATTTCATAGAGCTCTACAAATTAATGCAATACTACTTCTTCACTTTCAATTTTGAATTCAGTTATAAATTCTGAAATAGATTTTCTAGTCCTTGGTGTAAGTTCACGTGTTCTAAATGGCTCCTCTAATTTTTCCGGTGTATCTAAATAACCAAGCGAAATAAAAACAACAGGCTCATATTCTTTGGTATCAATATTGAAAATCTTAACAGCTTTCTCTTTATCAAAGCCGCCCATTAAATGTCCATAAATATCCATGGAAGTAGCTTGCAAAATCAAAGTTGTGTTAGCCGCACCAAGATCGTGTAATGCAGCTGAGTTAGGTGTTCCATTATCATAATATTTCTTTGCTAATGCCATTATCATAACAGATGCATCTTTAGCCCAAGGTTTATTGCCTCCATTAAGGCATTCAACCATTTTCTGAAAATTTGTTTCATCTTTCTTGTGCGCATAAATGTAACGCCAAGGTTGATAGTTCATAGCGCTGAATGACCAGCTGGCAGCTTCAAATATGGTTTCAAGATCATCTTGAGTTATTTCTTTTTCAGAAAAAGATCTCGCACTCCAGCGTTTTTTAATCAATTCGTTAACATTATTCTTTGTTTTTGCTTGCTTAATCATTTTTAGTCTTATTCTTTTCTTTTTTATTAACAACATCAAGGTAAACTTAACAGTTCAATTCCAATTGGCTTTAATTTCCATTATGCTTTTACTAATTTACGTTATCTAATAAAACCCGAGAGGCAATAATGAAATACTTTGTTCGTTTTATGTTAATCCTTTTAGCTTTCACTTCAATCTCAGCGCAGAAAAGAATTATAACCGTAGAAGATCTCTGGAAAATGAAAAGGCTTGGCGATTATTCATTATCTCCCGATGGAAAGTTGATAGCGTTTGCTGTTTCTTCTTACAACATGGAAACAAACAAAGGCAATTCTGATATCTGGATAATGAACTCAGATGGAACTGGCTTGAAACCAATAAAGAATAGTGACGCCGGCGAGAGTGCTCCAAAATTTTCTCCTGATGGGAAAAAGATTGCCTACCAAATGAAAGGACAAATATGGCTATGTGATCTTGATGGAAAGAATGATGAACAGCTAACAAAGCTTTACACTGGCGCTTCAGGGTTGGTATGGAGCAAAGATGGTAAGCTTGCACTCTTTGTTTCTTCAGTTTATCCTGATTGCGATACACAAGAATGCAATGAACAAAAAGATAAAGCCGCTGAAGCAAGCAAAGTTAAAGCTAAAATATTTGATGAACTTTACTACCGCAATTTTAATGATTGGCGCGGTGAAAAAGTAAGTCATCTTTTCTTGCTTGATTTGGAAAACGGAAAGATTCAAGACTTAACTAAAGACAGCCATGCTGATGTTCCTCCAATTGCATTAGGCGGGCACGGAGATTATTCTTTTTCACCAAATGATAACGAGGTTGCTTTTACTATAAATTGGGATAATTTTAAAAAAGGTACCGGAACAAAACTTGCCAATAGTACTAACAACGATGTTGTTCTTATTAACCCTAAGTTTGGTGTTACTTACAATACAATTTCAAAAAGCAAAGGCAATGACAACCAGCCTATTTACTCTCCTGATGGAAAATACTTAGCATTCCTTTCAATGGAACGCGCCGGCTTTGAAGCGGATAAACTTCGATTAATGCTTTATGATAGAGCGACAAAACAAACTAAAGACTTAACTGCTAAAATTGATATTTCGGTTGGCAATGTTGTTTTCTCTCCGGATTCAAAATTTATTTACTTTGATGCTGATCGTGAATCGTTCCATTCGATCTATCAAATTAATGTTGAAACAAGTGAGCTAAAACTTATTGTTAAAGATGCCCACAGCACAGATATGGCAATTTCACCGGATGGAAACACACTTTACTTCAAGCATCAAAAAAGTACTATGCCTGTGGAACTCTGTTCAATTAATTTGACTAACGGCGAAATAAAACAAGTAACTACTCTAAACAAAGAATTGCTTGCTCAACTTGAAATGAATGCGACAGAATCATTCTGGACAAAAGCAAAAGACGGCGTGCAAGTGCAATCATTGTTAATTAAGCCACCTTTCTTTGATGCAAGCAAAAAATATCCAATGCTTGTTGTAATTCATGGCGGACCGCAAGGCATAACCGCAGATCAATTTCATTACAGATGGAATTTGCAATTATTTGCTTCTAAGGGTTATGTAGTTATTGCGCCAAACTTCCGCGGCTCAACCGGATTTGGACAAAAGTTTACCGATGCTATCAGCGGCGATTGGGGCGGCAAGCCTTACACAGATATTATGAGCTGTGTTGATAATGCTATTAATAAATTCGGTTTCGTTGACTCAAAAAATCTTTTCGCTGCCGGCGGCTCTTACGGTGGATACATGACTTCGTGGATATCAACTCAAACAAACCGTTTTAACGCACTTATAAGTCACGCCGGTGTATATAATCTTGAAAGCATGTATGGAACAACAGAACAGTTATGGTTTCCTGAGTGGGAAAACAATGGAACTCCTTGGTCTAACAAAGCATTGTATGATAAATTTTCTCCGCATAAACACGCGCATAAAGTAAAAACTCCGGTACTTGTAATTCATGGCGCTATGGATTTTAGAGTTTCTGAAGAGCAAGCTTTTCAGCAGTTTACTTATTTGCAGAGAAGAGGTATCCCAAGCAAGTTTCTTTACTTCCCAGATGAAACACACTTTGTATTGAAACCGCAAAACTCGCTTTTGTGGTACAATACTGTTTTTGATTGGATAGAACAATTTAAAAAATAAAAGGGGCTTTACATGAAATATAATATTAACGAGCTTGACGATCAGTTTAACAGCGAGGAAAAAGTTGAACGAGGCACCACCTACGTTCAAGAAAACCTTTTTGAGAAAGTAGAAAAAGCTGGCAGTAAGATTCGCTTTGCTAAAGATGTTAAAGCGCTTTACCGTTATATGCGAGACCGCTATGTCCCATGGTACAGAAAATCTATTGTTATTGGCGCACTCATTTATTTTATTAGTCCAATTGATGCAATTCCGGACTTAGCTCCACTCATGGGCTATCTTGATGATCTTGGCGTAATTGCGGCAGTTCTAAAATTTATGGGAAGTGAAATTATTCCATATTACGATTAAGAGTAGAACGAAGGATTAAAATTTATTTGGTTCTTCGTTCTTAATTTTTTTATAACCAAAGGATATTAACATGAAAGTTTTTCGAATTGTTTTTGTTATAGTTCTCGCAGTTGTTTTATACGGATGTTCATCAACTAATTATGCGCCGCTCGAAACTGTTGATAATGTCGATGTAAAGCGTTATTTAGGCAAATGGTACGAAATTGCAAATCTTCCAAACAGTTTTCAGAAAGGATGTTCTTGCACTTCTGCTGAGTATGAACTAATTGATTCTACTACAATTAGAGTTATAAACAGATGTAAAAAAGATGGTGAAATTGATGATGCTAATGGAAAAGCATTTTTAGTTGAAGGTACCGGAAATGCCAAGCTTAAAGTTCAATTCTTCTGGCCGTTTCGCGGTGATTACTGGATTATTGAGCTAGACAAAGAAAATTATTCTTACGCTGTGGTTGGCACACCAAGCAGAAAGTATTTGTGGATATTAAGCAGAACTCCAATAATGGATGAATCTCTTTACAACTCTCTTTTAGAAAAGTGTAAAGTCAAAGGTTTTGATGTAAGTAAAGTTGTTAAGACTGTACAAGACTGTAATTAAGTTTAGTTTCCATTAAATTAGATATGCAATTCATATATTTCGACACAAATAATACAAGTGTCCGCAATGAGTGTTAGCGTAAAGAAAGTCTCTTGCAAAAGCGATCTGAAAAAATTCATTGTGTTTCCTTTCAGTATCTACCAAGATAACCCAAACTGGATTCCACCACTCATCATTGATGAATTTAAAACTTTACGAAAAGATAAAAATCCAGCGTTCGATTTCTGTGAAGCGGAATACTGGCTCGCTTACAAAAACAATAAACCTGTTGGAAGAATTGCCGGAATCATTCACCACAAGTACAACGAAAAATTCAATGTTAAGTATGCTCGTTTCGGCTGGATAGATTTTATTGATGACCATGAAGTTTCTGCCGCTCTTATCAACACATTTGAAACTTGGGCAAAAGAAAAAGGAATGAATCAAATTCACGGTCCGCTTGGCTTTACTGATATGGATGGCGAAGGAATGCTTATTGAAGGATTTAACGAGATAAGTACTTTCGGTTCAATCTACAATTACGATTATTATCCTAAACACATAGAAAATTACGGCTACAAAAAAGATGCTGACTGGGTCGAATTCCGGGTTACACTTAATAAAGCAATTCCAGAAAAAGTATCACGCATTGCAGATGCAGTTGCTGTTCGCGAAAAGCTGCATGTTCTAAATGTTAAGAAAGCAAAAGAAATGCTTCCTTACGCAAGAGACATTTTCTATTTAATAAACGATGCTTACAAAGAGTTGTACGGATTTGTTGAATTGACGGACAAACAAATTGATATGTATGTTAAAGCTTACTTCGGTTTTATCAAACCAGAATATGTGCCGATTGTTTTGGATGAGAATAATAAAGTTGTTGGATTTGGAATTACGATGCCTTCTCTTTCCAAAGCAATGAAGAAAGCAAATGGAAAGTTATTACCCTTTGGATTTATTCATGTTTTAAATGCAATGAAGAATAATCCCGAAGTTGATCTTTACCTAACCGCAGTAAAACCGGAATTGCAAAACAAAGGTGTTAACGCAATCATCATAAACGAAATCAATAAAGTATTTGTGCGGAATAACATCAAATATGTTGAAACCAACCGAGAGTTAGAGGTTAACACAAAAGTTCAAGCACAGTGGCGCCATTACGAAAACCGCCAGCATAAACGCAGAAGATGTTATAAAAAGGATTTAACTTAACTGAGTCTTTACTATAATTATTCCCTTTACTCTAAATCTTTCTTACCGGAAAGATTTTTTTTCCAGTTTCAACTTAATCAAAAACTATAACTCCATTTCTTCCTTTCAAGCAATTCTAACATTTTTACTGCTTCATACCTTTCATATTTGCTTATGTTTTTTTCATTTAGAAAGTTTTTCGCGTTATCACACAATTCTACAATTATAAGTTTGCCGCATTTTTATTTAGATAGTTTTGTTTTTAAGCATATTATTAATTTTAATCAATTTCTTCCATTTGTTTTCGTTGTACTGATATTTTTTTTTGAAGATGATTATCCAAAACTGAATAAAAACAAATTCTCTTTATTTCTGGAATTACGATTGCCGGAATTAGAATATTTTATTACATAAAATAAAAATAGAATAGAGAATAGTATAAATAATCTTTGCAGATTCATTATAACCCTAAATGATCGGTTGAATAAGTATGCCTGCGTTAATAAATACTAAACACAATTAATTTGAAATATTTTTTACTAGCTCCTATCCACAATTTAATTAATTTTGTTCGTTCATATTAAAGGCGAAAAATGAAATACGAAATTCTTTCTAGTGAAGTACCTTTTAAAGGAAAAGTTGTTGATATAAAAATTGAAGAAGTAAGATTTAGCGGGCAAGATAAAACTGTTCGGCGCGAAACAGTAATGCATCCTGGAGGTGCTGTAGCCGTACCGGTTAAAGATGACGGCAAATTAATATTGATTAGACAATTCCGCTGGCCACATAAAAAAGTTCTTTATGAATTACCTGCTGGAAAGCTGGATAAAGGTGAAGACCCGCAGATTTGCGCATCAAGAGAACTGAAAGAAGAAACCGGATATTCTACAAATAATATTTCTAAACTTGGAGAAATAATTACTACCTCCGGCTTTTGTAATGAGGTATTGCATATTTATCTAACAAAAGATTTAGTTTTGGGAGAGCATGCAAGAGAAGAAGGTGAAGAAGGCATTGAACTTGTTGAAATGTCTCTCGATGAAATTGACGAAAAAATTAGATTGAATGATATTTGCGACGCTAAGACCATTTGCGGAATTCAAATGTATAGACTTAGAAAATGACGCCAAGCTAAGAGTTAAGAGTGCAGAACGAAAAATAAATAATACAATCTTAACTCTACAGCCATTATTCGTTAGTAAGTTCTTCTAATTCCACTTTGTGAAGATGAGTAATTTTTTTGCCAAGGAATTTTTCTGCTATTTCTCTAAACTTTGTAGGCACGTCACTAACATAAAATTCACTTTGTCCGTGATGCACAGATTGATTTCTTAATCCACGTCCATTTAAATAATCCTCTACTAATCTTGCAGCCGGAGTTCCGCTATCAATTAGTTTTACACTTTTACCAACAACTTTTTGTATAACGTCTTTCAAAATAGGATAATGCGTACAACCCAAAATTAAGCTATCAATTTTATGCTCTTTCATTTCGGCAAGATATGATTTAGCAATTAACTCAGTGGCTTTATGATCTAGCCAACCTTCTTCTGCAAGAGGAACAAACAGCGGACAAGCTTGTTCGTAAACTTTAACTTTCGGGTTTAACTTTTTTAGTTCGTGGGCATAAGCTTTATTGTTAATTGTGGCACGAGTTCCTATTACACCAATATGTTTATTTTTAGATTCGCTTAAAGCCATTTTTGCGCCCGGCTCTATCATTCCTATAACCGGCACTGTTAAAAACTTACGTAAATCATTTAATGCCACCGCCGATGCTGTATTACATGCAACAACTAAGAGTTTGATATTTTTTCTTAACAAAAAATTTGCGGCTTGAATGGAATACTCTACAACTGTGTTGTTTGATTTTGAACCGTATGGTACACGTGCGGTATCTCCAAAATAAACAATGTTTTCATTTGGCAATAAACTTGTTATTGATTTTACAACTGTTAGTCCACCTATGCCAGAATCAAAAAAGCCAATTGGATTTGTTTTGTTCATGAAGTTCAATTTGCACCTACAACATTTCTTCTATTGATTGAGTTAGTTCGTGAGTAATAAGCTCGTACTGATTTGTGGGTACTTTTTTACGATGCCGGTCAAGAATATAAAACGCATCTATAATATCATCTGCCTTAGTTGATATTTTTGCAAAATATATAGACAAGCCCAGCTCGTTTATTTTTTTTGTTATTTGATAAAGTAAACCAAGTCTATCTGGTGAATACACATCTACAATTGTGTAACGCTCATGTTTTTCGAATGCTATTTTAACTTTTCCTTTTCGCTTAAAAAATTTATTCTCAATGCGCCACCACTTAGATTTAATATGGTAAAATTCTTTAGTAATCTGAAGCTCGTTTTGAACAGCCAGCTCCAGATCGTGTGTAATCTTTTTGAATCGTTCAGAATCTACATTATTTCCGGTTCTAAAATCGGTAACATTAAAACTATCTATAACAATACCGTCTTTGCGTGTAAATATTTTCGCATCGTGAATATTTAAATCGTTTATAGAAAGCGCGCCGCACAATCTTGAAAGCAGTGCATCTCTATCCCTTGTAATAACGGTAACATTTGTAAATGTTTCATCTTCCTTAAAGAATACAGATACTTGAGAACCTCTTTCTATTTCATCAATATGTGCGTTAATTTCTTCTACAGAGAAATGATGCAAGTATCCAAGATCATCAATAGATTCAATATGTTCTTTAATGTTATCTTCCCAATAAACTTCGGAACTGCTCATTATTTCTTTAATGTTGCCAGATAATAATTCGTGCCCGCTGATTCTCTCTTCAAGCATTGTTTTTGTTTTTCTATATAGTTCAAAAAGTAAATCACTTTTCCATTGAGTCCATACCGCCGGAGAAACAGCGGATAAATCGGCATAAGTAACAAGGTAAAGAAGGTCGAGATGTTCCGGTGAAGAAAAGTATTGAGCAAAGTTATCTAGTGTTGAAGGATCATTAAGATTTCTGCGGAATGCCACTTGCTCCATAGTTAGATGATGATGAACGAGAAACTGTACTGTTTCAATTTCTTCGGAAGAATAACCAAGCCGTTCCATAACAGAGTTGGCTATTTCACCACCTATAATTTCATGCCCGGAAACACTAATTGGCTTTGCAATATCATGAAACAAAATTGCAAGAAATAAAATATCTCTATCCCTAATACTTTGAAAAAGTTTTCCCAGTACGGTAGATTCTTCTCCAAGTTTTTCAACATTACCTAATGCAATCAAAGTATGTTCATCAGCGGTGTAACAATGATAAACTCCAGGCTGAAAAAAACCGACAAGCTCTTTAAACTCAGGTAAAAACGCTGCCAAAACTCCAAGTTCATTCATCAAGGTCAAAATCTGACCAACATTTTTAGGCAGCTTTAATATCTCGCGAAAGAATACTGAGGATTTGTGTTTATGCAAATGATTTTCTTCGTGATCAATTACTTCTTCAATAATTTGAGAGCGAAGGTTTTCTTCAAAGCGTGCATTATGCAAGCCTCTATAATAAAAAGCTCGTAAAATTCCACTCATACCCAGATTCAATTCTTTAGCAAGACATACGTTTCCCTTTTTTAATACAAAATCATCATCAAGGTCAATTGTAAGATAATCGCTTACAGAAGGTGTAATCTCCTCTTCAAATCGCTTGCGCATGGTTCTGCAAAATCGTTTTATAATGTTTGTAGATTCAAAATACTTCTTCATGTAAGAATGCCAATTGCTGCTATTGTATCCAAGCAGATTAGCAACTTTTTCCTGGTAGTCAAACTCAAATCTGTCGTTTTTATGATTGGAAATAAGATGAAGCAAATTTCTTGCATTCAAAACCATTTTGTACGCTTCGCTTAGTCTTAATACAGCACGATGAACTAAAAGGTTGTTGGCTTTAAGAAGAGCAAAGAAATTTTCGGATTGTGTAATCTCTTCTTGAACTGTTAGTAGAGTTTCATTTTTTAAACAATACATCCATTCGATAACTTGTAAATCGCGCAGGCCGCCGGCAGTATATTTAATATTGGGTTCAAGAACCTTAGCAGAATCACCATACTTTTTGTAGCGCTCTCGAATATCGGCAAAGTACTCTTCAAGAAGTTGTTTTTTTACTTTTGAATTCAAGCAGGAAGTAACAGACTCGTTCCATTTTTTATAAAGTTTTTCGCTTCCAATAATAAAACGAGTGTCAAAAAACTGAGTAAAAGCTTCGAGGTCCTCAGTTATAAATTTTTTAATGTCAGAAAATTCTCGAACAGTGTGTGATACTTCAATACCAGAATCCCACAAATTAGTAACGCAATTTTGAATTAGCTTTTCATTACCATTCACTGTTTCAAATATGAACATCAAATCTATATCGGAGTATGGAGAAAGTTCTCGACGGCTGAAACTTCCTACAGAGGCTACAGCGCACTCCAATTTTAGTCCGCTTAAAACACGTAGAATATATTCTTCAACAAGCAAACTCCATTTAACAGAAAACTTAAACGGCTCTTTAATTAATTCAGAATTATTAAAAAATTTATCACGATCTTGAAGAAAATTCTCTTTTATTTTAAGTGGTTCCATATAAACAGTTCTTTTTGGCTTTGCCTAATATTAGATACAGCGGAGCCGGACTAAGAATTAATTAGTCCGGCTCCGCGAAGATAAGAATTTTAAAGTGAGTTAGCGATTACAGCTTAACAAAACGTGCCTGGAAGAACCTTAAATACTTTGGTTCATAAACCATCTTCAAGCCTTTAATCTTCTTTCTCTTTTCGAAAACCTCAGCAATAGACTCTACCATTACATCAATATGAGATTGAGTATAAACTCTTCTTGGGAATGTTAAACGCACAAGCTCAAGTTTTGGATAACGATGTTCTCCTGTTTTAGGATCGCGTCCGGATGAGACTAAACCGCGTTCCATTCCTCGAACTCCACTATCTTCATAAATTTCTGAAGCAAGAGATTGAGCTGGGAATAAATCTTGTTTCAAATGAGGTAAAAATTGTTTTGCATCTAGAAATATTGCATGCCCGCCATATGGTTTAACCAAAGGAATTCCATAACTCTCAAGTTGCTTTCCGCAGTATTCAACTTGTTTAACGCGCATGCTAATGTTTTCTGGTCTAACCATTTCTTCAATTCCACGAGCCATGGCTTCCATATCGCGTCCTGCTAAACCGCCGTAACTATGAAGTCCTTCGTAAATAACAACCATGTTACGTGCTTCTTCAAATACTCTTTTATTTTTTGTTGCAATAAATCCGCCAATATTTACAAGAAGATCTTTCTTTGCACTCACCCAAAGTCCGTCATAATAAGAACACATTTCTTTAAGAATTTGAGCTACGGTTTTCTTGTTGTAACCTTTTTCTTTTTGTTGTATGAAGTAAGCGTTTTCTGTAGCGCGAGTTGCATCGAACCAAAGTTTAACACCATACTTTTTAGTTAATGCGGAAATTTCTTTTAAGTTTGCCATCGAAAACGGTTGACCGCCAGCCATATTTACTGGACCAGCCATACAAACGTATGGAATTTTCTTTGCGCCTACTTTATTAATCAAAGCTTCTAATTTATTTGGATCGATGTTGCCTTTAAATGGATGCATACTTTGTGCGTCATGTGCTTCATCAATAATTACATCTACAAATGTTCCGCCGGCTAATTCTTGATGAACGCGTGTTGTTGTGAAGTACATATTGCCCGGAATAAAATCGCCAGGCTTAATCATAATTTTAGAAATCATATGTTCGGCAGCGCGCCCTTGGTGCGTTGGAACAAAGTATGGCATACCATAGTATTTTTTTACATTATCCCAGAGATGATAGAAATTTTTGCTTCCTGCATAAGCTTCGTCGCCCATCATTAAGCCAGCCCATTGGTAGTCGCTCATCGCGTTTGTGCCGCTATCTGTAAGTAAATCAATGTAAACATCTTCACTTTTTAATAAGAATGTATTGTATCCGGCTTCTTTAGCTGCTTTTTCTCTGTATGGACGGTCAGTAACTTTAATCGGCTCTACCATTTTAATTTTGTACGGTTCAGCCCAACTATGTTTGATAATCTTTGCCATGGTTTCTCCTTTTATACAAATAAATTTTGTTGTAAATCGTCAGTTATATTAGTAGATAATCCAAAGTATTTGCTTTCGATTATTTTCTTTTTTTGTGCTCAACAATTACGTCAGAAGAAATTCCGCCACGAGTATTGAATTTTGCAATGACTTTTAAATATCGAGGCTTCATCATTTTGATTAAATCGTTAGCAATTTTGTTTGTAACTGCTTCAAAGTAGATTCCATCATTTCGGTAAGACTGCAAATAGAATTTGTAAGATTTTAACTCTACGCAAATTTTATCAGCAACATATTCAAGAATTATGGTTGCGTAATCTGGCTGACCGGTAACTGGGCAAACGGAAGTGAACTCCGGCGCATAGTGAATTATAGTATAATCTCTTTCGGGATTGGGATTTGGAAACGTAACTAGTATTTTAGTTTTATCTTGCATTGAATTTACCTTTTATAATTTTAATAATTCCTTTGAAGCAAAGTAACAGTGGTCCGGTGAAGGGATTTATCCGTGCTCAACTTTAAATTCGCGGTATATTATTTCTTTTATATTCATAATGAGCAGTGGCTCGTTAATACAAATAGCTATCAATTTTTTGTTTTGCAATTTCTTTGAATTTTTTATTTAGTCTTGCTTTGAATTCTTTCCCAACTTCGTCAAATACTTCAAGTAATTGGCTAAAGGTGTCTACTCCACCCAAATAGTTCCAATAATCTTCACCTACAAGGAAATCCTTTCCGTAATCCATCAAACCAGATTCTGTGAAGCGCGAGTATGGTTCGGGATGATAAGGATTATACGGAAAAACAAGAAATACCTTTATTTTTTTTCTTCTTCTGGCAACCCATTCTAATAATTTTGTTTTGCTTTTTTCGAAAACGTCAATGTTTGGTTTAACTGTTTTTATTTCAAAGTATTGTTCAATCCCATCCTTCAAAAAATACAAATCGGCAATGTTACCAGATTTTTGAAAAGTACCACTTGCAGCTGAAGATTTTAATACAGCATCAATTTCGTTTGAGATTGAAACTATTCTTTGCTTGTTTCTTAGTTCATTCACAATCTTATTAATTGCAATTTTTTGGGTTTTAGAAATTGCACCGCCGATTCCGTAATTTCTAAAGACTTCTGTCGTATTTGATTGACAAATAATAACCGAAACTTCTTCATATATTGACATACCCAATGTGGTAGCAAGAGAATGAATAAAAGAATAGGCTGCAATTTTTTCATTGTCTTGGATTAACCTCGCGAGAAATGGCATTGCATAAGTTTCTCTTCCATACTTCTTGAGTTTATTCTCAATTTTTCTAACAAGAAGAAGTTTTATTTTTTCCCTTTGCTCTAGAGTTAGCGCCATACTATTTCCTATAAATGAATAATTCCAATGCCATTACAATGAGCACATTTTATTGTGCTTACTACGTTTACACTGTGAATTTTTCCAGTCCAAACACCTTCTTCCCATTCCCAATTATTGGCACTTTTGAACTTTTGTGTGTTTATCTTCTTCAATTTAGCAAAAGTTGCAAGAGCTTGATTTTTATGCTCGGCTAGTATGTATTCGGCTCCACAGTCACTTGTTTCTACATATCGAAGTTTATAATTAATAGCAAATAACTGTTCCATTTCAGTATTTCTTTATTTTGTTTTTAAATGAAATATGCTTTCCGAATATGCGCCTTTATCTTTTTCAGTTCTATTTAATACTGGACGTTTGAATTGCTGCACAATCTTCATCCCAGCTTTTTCTGCAATAGCTGGGTATAAATTATACTTATCGTTTGCAACAAGAAGCACATTGTAATCTTCTGCAAAAAATCTTTTGCAATTAATCAAAACATCAGCAATTCCGTTTACATACGATTCTTTCGCTTCTCTGCCTTGTCCTTTGCTTAGTGGACCAATTTCCAATCCGTCTTTGCGTTTGAGTCCAAACAGATCGTAAGCATAGGCGTGTTGCTCATGGTAATCTATTAATCCAACGTAAGGCGGACTTGAAAAAATTCCAGCTATCTTTTGCTTTTTAAGCAATTCAGCAAAGTTTGAATTTACTTTTTCGCATTCACTAAATAAATCTATAACTCTACCATCAGAAGTAAAACAGTGCTGGTATGTAAGAGTCCTTAATGTGCTAAATTCAGCTAAGCGCTTTACAGTGTCTTTTGAATACCTTTCCCACCAGCTAAGTATTGAAAATAGTGGCTTACAAAGCTTGCCGTGTTTGGAACAATAATAGGTTGTTGTTACAGGTTCAAGCAAAGTTGCTAAATCCGAATGCGTTGTTGCGCGACAAGATCTAATTGTTCTACTTAATATTATTGTTGCAACTTTTTTAGTGTTTTGATTTTTTATTTTTTTTATTTGCTCAAATACAAAGTCAATTTCTGTCCGAACATGTTTTAGAAACCACTTGTCAATAAAATTTCCTTCTCTTTCTTGCCTTTGCTCTATCCTATATTCATTTATTAGTTCATTATAGATAGGCAAGAACTGCTTTTCTTTTTCATTGCCATACTTGTTTTCATCTACTTTTTTGTTCTTCACATCAATTTTAAAAGCTGGAGAAGGGAAAAATTCGTTGTTGAATTCAGAAAGTTTTTCAAGCAGCTTTCGTTCAAACTTGACAGTATTTGAATTAGCAACAAACTCATTAAGTTTTTTGCTAATCTTTTTTAGTTCATTTGTTAAATCCAACAAATCATATTTCCCTACCTTCACATTGCTGATAAGAGAATTAAAAACTGATACATCAACTCCAAGTGCATTTATTCCCAACTCGTTTGATTGTACAAGTGTTGTCCCACTTCCACAAAACGGATCTAAAACAATATCTCCCTTTCTGAAATAAGCTATCTTCTTAAATTCGTCAACATGTTCATCCAAAAAATACTCAACTAACTGCGGAATAAATTTACCTTTATATGGATGCAACCTATGGACATGCTTTGTAGTTTCCGATTCTTTGAACTGCTCGAAAGATAAGTGCCAATCAATTTCCTCACCTAATTTCTCTTTCCAATTGAGTTGCCTGTTTCCATAGTATGAATCATAATAATTAGCTACTTCCTCACGACTTACAAGTGTTGAGCCATTACTACCAAACTTTGTTATTCTGCCATAATTAACCAAGTAAGAAATATTTGATGGAGTAACATTCTTTTTGTATTGAATGCTAATCCATTCGCTAGCTTCTTTTATTGTAATTAATTCACTCTGCATTCTTCACTCTAAGTTCTTCGTTCTCAACTCAATACCTCGGTTTTATTTTATACGGAATTGGATCCACAACACCTGCATGTTCAAAACCGCGTAAACGGAAAGCGCAGCTATCGCAAACACCGCAAGCTTCATCTTCGCTTTGGTAGCATGACCAAGTTAAGTGAAGCGGCGCGCCAAGTTCAATTCCTTTTTTAACAATCTCAGCTTTGGAAAAATGAATGATTGGAGTTTCAATTTTAATTTTCGTTTCCGGCTTTGTGCCAAGGTCAATCATTTTTTCGTAAGCCGAGAAAAACTCCGGTCGGCAATCCGGATATCCGCTTGCATCTTCGTAAACAGCGCCAACAAAAATTGCACTCGCGCCAATTACTTCTGCCCAGCTTGTACATGCGCTTAAAATATTGGCATTTCTAAATGGCACGTAAGAACTTGGTATTTCATGATTACTTAAATCCGCCTTTGAAACTTCAATAGTTCTATCAGTAAGTGATGAACCGCCAATTTTAGCAAAGTGCGCAAGGTCAATAATCAATCGTTTTTCAACATTGTAGAAATCGGCAATTTCATTAAAGGATCTTAGTTCACGTTCTTGCGTTCGCTGACCGTAATTTATATGAATTAAAGCCAGCTGATATACATTATTTGCAATTGCCGCTGTTACACAGCTATCCATACCACCGCTAACAGCTACAACCGCTAATTTCTTAATAGTCATAAAACTCATTTAATAACGCGTGAAAAATAGCAAAATAGAGTTTGAGAATGAAAATGCTTTTGTGCCTACTATTTTAATAATTCTACGTTTATAAAGCTTTTTTACTTTCTATTAAAAATGAAATTCGGGAAAATTCCATCCGTTTTCTATTGACTATTTGTAAATAACTCGCTTTCTTAAGGTTGAACTTTTTAAAGACCTCGAAATGCAGAAAAAAGTTGCAATAAATTCTTACCCAAACAAAATCTTCAATAACTACGTTTATTTCAAAAAAAGGAAAAGTGTGTGTAAAACTGCTCGATTCAATAGCAGTAAAAATTCAGTCTAATCCGTTTAGCTAATTAATTTATTAAGGAAGGAGTATTTTATGGAATACTACGAACTTCATCCGGTTACGCCTCAGTCAAGATTTATTAACAAAGCTGTAGAAGTATTAAAAAATGGCGGAGTAATTATTTATCCTACCGATACAGTTTACGGAATTGGGTGTGACATCTTTAACAAAGAAGCTCTTGAACGCGTTTATTATATTAAACAAGATGCAGGCACAAAACTATTTAGTTTCATTTGTCATAATCTTAAAGACATTGCAAAATATGCCCGTGTTTCCGATTTCGCATATAAAACAATGAAGAAACTATTACCTGGTCCTTATACTTTTGTTTTACCCGCAGCAAAAGATGTTCCTAAAAAGCTTTGGTCAAAAAGAGAAACAGTTGGCATTCGTGTGCCTGATCATAATATTGCATTGGAATTAGCTAAAGAATTGGGTAACCCCATTATAAGCACTAGCGTTACAAAACGAAAGGGCGAACCTTTGCATAACCCGGAAGAAATAAAATTACTTTTTGAAAACCAAGTAGATCTAATGTTAGCTGCCGGCACATTAGATAGACTGCCTTCAAGCATAATAGATCTTAGTGGTGATAAACCCGAAATTATACGCGAAGGTGCTGGTGATGTAAGTATATTTTTGTAAATGTTTTTTGATTATATATTTAAGTAATTAAAGAGGCTGCCCTTTCGAGGTAGCCTCTTTTTTTTATTCTCTATAAGTTATTGTTGCGGAAGCTTGGCGTGAGGCGAGCAGAGTTATCTCGGCAATATTAACATGCGCTGGACGGCTTGCGCAATAAACTACCGCATCGGCTACATCATCTCCTGTAAGCGGAGTTAAACCCTTATAAACATTTTTAGCTTTTTCAGTATCACCGTTAAAACGAATGTTGCTAAAATTTGTTTCTACAAGACCCGAGTCGATTGTACTTATTAATATATTTTTATCAATCGTATCCATTCTTAAAGATCGTGTAATTGCATCAACAGCGTGTTTGGTTGCACAATAAACCGCACCTTTAGGGTAAGCTTCGTGTCCGGCAATAGAACCAATGTTAATAATGTGGCCAAATTCTCTTTCTATCATACCTTGCAAAATTGCCTTAGTTACATATAGCAACCCTTTAACATTAGTATCTATCATTTCTTCCCAGCCATTTGGATCATCTTCGTAAAATTTATTTAATCCTTTTCCAAGCCCAGCATTATTTATAAGAATATCAATTGCCTTCCATTCATCCGGTAAATTTGCAACTGTTTTATCAACATGTTCTTTGTTTCTCACATCAAGGTTGAATGTGTGAACTTTTACTCCATATTTTGAACGAATATCTTCAGAAACTTTTTCAATCAATTCTAATCTTCTTGAGCTAATTATAAGATTAGCGCCTTTGGCAGCAAACGCATAAGCGCATGATTTTCCTATTCCCGAAGAAGCTCCGGTTATGAAAACAATTTTTCCATTTAATGATTCCACAGATTCCTCAAAATTATGATTAGAAAATTCTTAATCTCGGTCATCAAAGTCCAGTTAAATTTCGATATAATATCGAAATTTACTAACTTGAATTAGTAAAATAAACTTACCAAAACTAATACGATTGGAACAGAAAGAACTCCTCGAAAAGAAAGTTGATACAAAAACGGCTTGTTATCATTGCGGTGATGAATGTCCGGACAATTCAATAAGACTTAATGATAAAGTCTTTTGTTGCAATGGATGTAAAACTGTTTTCGAACTTCTTGATGAAAACAATCTCTGCGATTATTATTCAATAGATAAAAACCCCGGAGCAACAAGAAAACATTATTCTAAAAGGAACTTTGATTTTCTTGATGATAATGATCTGCGCAAAAAACTTATCGATTTTTCAAATGATGTTAAAACAAATATCACTTTCGATATTCCGCAAATGCACTGCAGTTCTTGTATCTGGATTTTAGAAAACCTTTACACTCTTGATTCCGGTATAATTTCCTCCAAAGTAAATTTTCTTCAAAAGAAATTATTTATTACTTACTTAGAGAAAACAACATCGCTTAAGAAAATTGTTGAATTGCTGGATTCAATAGGTTATGAGCCACTTTTAAATCTTGAAGGCAAACAAGAAGAAAAATCTAATAGCGAATACAAAAATCTTTACTATAAAATTGGTATAGCAGGTTTTTGCTTCGGTAACATAATGTTGTTAAGTTTTCCCGAGTATCTTTCTATAAACGTTACACAACATGACGAGCTCAAAAAGATATTCGCCTTAATAAATATAATTCTTTCGCTTCCGGTTTTTTTCTATAGCTCAAGCGATTATTTTATTTCTGCATGGAAGGGTTTACGTAAGCGTATTGTAAACATTGATGTTCCCCTTGCACTTGGAATTTTTGTTCTATTCTTGAGAAGTGTAATAGATATTTTTTTCTTAAACGGAGCAGGATTTCTCGATTCACTTTCTGGATTAGTTTTCTTTTTACTGATCGGAAAGTTATTTCAGAGCAAAACTTACGAGACACTTAACTTTGAGCGTAATTACAAATCTTATTTTCCCATTGCAGTAACAATAAAAAAGGGAAACCAAGAAACTACAATCCCGGTCGAGAAACTACATGTTGGCGAAAGAATTATTGTCCGCAACAACGAATTGATTCCAGCAGATTCTATTTTAATAAAAGGTAACGCAAATATCGATTACAGTTTTGTAACAGGCGAAGCAATCCCGGTTGAAAGAAAAAATGGAGATATGATTTATGCCGGCGGCAAGCAAATAGGAAGCGCAATAGAAATAGAAACAATTAAAGAGGTTTCGCAAAGCTACTTAACCCAGCTATGGAACAGTAAAGCCTTTAAGAAAGTAGGTATTAGTGAAGAATCCGGCATTACTTCTTTTTCGAATGTAATTAGCAAATATTTTACTTTTGGAGTTATTGTGCTTTCTATTATAGCCGGAATAATATGGCGCGCAGACTCAACACTTGCATTTAATGCAGTAACTGCTGTACTGATTGTAGCGTGTCCGTGTGCTCTTGCAATTTCCACTCCATTTACTCTCGGAAACGCACTTAGAATTTTTGGTAAGAATAGACTTTACTTAAAAAACAACCACATTGTTGAAGCGCTTGCTTCTATTGATACAGTTGTTTTTGATAAAACCGGAACAATTACAGAAAACGGAACGGCAAACATAAATTTTGTAGGTAATGATTTATCAACCGAAGAAAAAATAATAATTAAATCTGCTGTTATAAATTCAACACATCCATTAAGTATTGCCATCGCTGGTTACTTCAAATCACAAAAAGCATATCCTGCAACATACTATATAGAAGAATCTGGCAAAGGTATTTATGCAGAAATTAATGATTCAATAATTAGAATCGGTTCTAAAAACTTTGTCAATGCTAAGTCTACTGATGAAATAGTCTCAACAAATGTTTTTGTTTCTATAAACAACGAAGTTCTCGGCTACTTTGAAATAACCAATAAGTATAGAGAAGGTTTAACGGAATTGATTTCTTCTCTTGAAAATAATTATGAACTCGCTCTCCTTTCCGGTGATAACGAAGGTGAAAAAGCTAATCTAAAAAACTTTTTTGGCAACGATAACGAGTTGCATTTCCATCAATCACCTCATGATAAGCTAAACTTTATTGAATCTCTGCAGAAAAAAGGTAAAAAAGTTTTAATGTTTGGAGATGGTTTAAATGATGCCGGTGCACTAAAACAAAGCAATATTGGCATTTCCATTTCTGATAATACAAACAATTTTTCACCAGCTTGTGATGGTATATTGGACTCAAAGTCCTTTAATCGTATAAAAGATTTTATTTCTTTTTCAAAAACAAGTAAGAAAATTATTGTTGCAAGTTTTATTTTGTCATTCGTTTATAATATTATTGGGTTAAGTTATGCTTTCAGCGGAACTCTTTCTCCGTTAATAGCGGCTATCTTAATGCCTATCAGCTCAATATCTGCGGTTGTGTTTACAACATTATCAGTAAACATTTCTGCTATGAAGAAGGGTCTATTATAATGCAGATAGTTATTGTACTTATTGGTGCAAGTTTATTAGTTGCTTTAGGGTTTTTAGCCGCTTACTTATGGGCTGTAAAATCGGGTCAGTATGATGATAAGTACACACCATCTGTAAGAATTCTTTTTGAAGAAAACAAAAAAGCAAAGGACACTAGCAGTGAATAGAAAAACTATACAGCTTGTTGTTCGCGGCTCTAAACTATAAATAAAACAAGGAGTTCTCTGCATGCAGTTGGAGAAATTCAGTTACGACAATCAGATCGTTAAGCATTTTATGATGGCAGCAGTAATTTTTGCCATTGTTGGAATGCTTGTTGGTTTGATCATAGCTATTCAGCTCTATATTCCAGAGCTTAATTTAGGTATCCAATACCTAACTTATGGTAGATTAAGACCACTACATACAAACGCTGTTATTTTTGCGTTTATAGGCAACATCATTTTCGGAGGAATATATTATTCCCTCCAACGTGTGATGAAAGCAAGAATGTATAGCGATTTCTTAAGCAAATTTCACTTTTGGGGATGGCAATTAATTATTGTTGCTGCCGCTATAACTCTTCCGCTTGGAATTACAACAAGCAAAGAATACGCAGAGTTAGAATGGCCAATTGATTTAGCTATTGCAGTTGTTTGGTTAGCCTTTGGCGCCAATATGTTTGGCACTATTATTAAACGCCGTGAAGAACATATTTACGTTGCGGCTTGGTTTTATATTGCTACTTTTGTAACAATAACAGTTTTACATGTTGTTAACTCACTTGAGCTACCGGTAGGGTTATTTAAAAGCTATTCTGTTTACGCTGGCGTTCAAGATGCTCTCGTTCAATGGTGGTATGGACATAATGCCGTGGCATTCTTCTTAACTACACCATACTTAGGTTTGATGTATTACTTTTTACCTAAAGCAGCTAACAGACCCGTTTACTCTTACCGACTTTCAATTCTACACTTTTGGGCTTTGATATTTTTATATATCTGGGCAGGTCCGCATCACTTGCTTTATTCTTCTTTACCGGATTGGGCTCAGTCACTAGGAACAGTTTTCTCAATAATGCTAATTGCGCCATCTTGGGGTGGTATGTTAAATGGGTTATTAACACTTCGTGGGGCTTGGGATCGTGTTCGCGATAATCCGATTTTAAAATTTATGGTTGTTGCAGTTACTGCTTATGGTATGTCAACTTTCGAAGGTCCAATGATGTCCCTCAAAAGCGTAAATGCAATTTCCCACTTTACAGATTGGACAGTAGGACATGTTCATATCGGGGCTTTAGGATGGAACGGGTTAATGTCTTTTGGTATCCTTTACTGGTTAATACCCAAAATGTGGGGCACACAATTATTTTCAAAGAAGCTAGCCAACTTACATTTTTGGATTTCAACACTTGGTATTGTTTTTTATGCAATCCCATTGTATTGGGCAGGAATTGCACAAGCATTAATGTGGAAACAATTTACACCACTTGGTGTTTTGCAATATCCTAACTTTTTAGAAACAGTTTTACAAATTCTGCCAATGTATGTTATTCGTTCTTTCGGTGGCTTGTTATACTTACTAGGTGTTTTCTTGATGATTTATAATTTGCTTGTAACTGCTAAACAAGGTTCATTCATTAAAAATGAAGAAGCTGAAGCAGCCCCGATTAACAAAGCAAATGATAAAATTAAACGCGGCATGTTCCATCGTTGGTTGGAAAAACGTCCGGTTAAATTTGCATTGTTATCTTTAGTTGCAATTTTAATTGGCGGAATGGTACAGATTATTCCAATGCTTGCGATTGAATCAAATATTCCAACTATATCAAGTGTTAAACCTTATACACCTTTAGAATTACAAGGTAGAGACATATACATAAGAGAAGGCTGCGTTTCTTGTCACTCACAATTGATTCGTCCTTTTAGATCGGAAACAGAGCGTTACGGTGAATACACAAAAGCTGGAGAGCACGTTTATGAGCATCCATTCTTGTGGGGTTCAAAAAGAACCGGACCGGATTTACAACGCTTAGGTGGAAAGTATGGCAATCTATGGCACTATATGCATATGGAAGACCCGCGCTCAATGTCTCCTGGTTCAATTATGCCTCCTTATCCTTGGTTATTTACTCAAACAACTGATATATCTACAACTAAAGCAAAAATTAACGCTATGCGCAGTTTAGGTGTACCTTATGCAATGGGATACGAAGAAGTTGCCGAGCAAGATTTATTAAAACAAGCCGATTCTATTGCAAAGGACTTAATAAATAACGGAGTTCCGGCTGAATCAGATAAAGAAATTATTGCTCTAATTGCTTATATGCAGAGATTAGGCACAGATATTAAAGGCAATAAAACGGAAGGTAAATAATGATTTCCGAATTTTTTAAAACAATAAATAACGGCTCAATTGTACCAGTAATTTCTTTAGTGTTGTTCTTTGCATTTTTTATTGTTACAACCGTTTGGGCAATTAGATTGAAGAAAAGCTATTTAAACCATATGGAAAGCCTTCCATTGGATTCTAACTCAGAAAACAAAAATAATTTTGAGATGAAAAATGAAGTCAATTAATAAAATT
>CAZVYT010000008.1:0-83293 GCA_964631495.1 uncultured Melioribacter sp.
TAGTTAGACGACGGGGCTTGTAATGCGCGGCCACTGACCGGATTTTTTATGATCCTGTTGAATTCCCTTAAAATGATTGTTGAAGTTGGTTTTATCTTTGAGCACATAGTAAACGATGCGAGCAATTTCTTTAGCTAAGATAGCATGAGCAACTTGTTTCTTTTTCTTACGGAGTTTGGAGTCGTGATATTTCTTGATAGTGGGATAGTATTGCAAAGCATGAACGGCAGCATCGGAGAAAACAGCTTTAAGATATTTGCTGCCGTCCTTGGAAGAACGTTGCTTCATTTTACCTGCAGAGTTACGAGCAGAAGGAACAAGTCGGCAGTAAGAGAAGAAATGTTTAACATCAGCGAAGCGGTTGATATCACCAACTTCGAGAAGAATAGTAAAAGCATTCATCTTTCCTATACCGGGAATCCACAGAATGCGTTGAATATCATCGTTTGGTATGAGAGTTGGGTAGAGAGATTTTTCTAAAGTCAGCATTTGTTTTTTTAGTAATTGTTCTTGAAAATCAAACTGTTCATACTGAAGCTTATAAAGGTCAGAAAGAAGCGAAGGATCATTTATGTTGAACTTCTCAAGCATGCGGTTCATAAAGTTAAGACAGCTAGTTCTCTTCTGCGATAAACGAAGACGAGCTCGAAGAGTATCTCGCAATGGGCGAACATCGTCAGATATTTTGTAGGCTTCGGGAATAAAGTTCATACGGAGAAGTTGAGCAAGAATATGTGAATCAACTTTATCGGTTTTAACTTTAGCATAAGCAATAGCTTTAACATACTTGGCATGAGCAAGTTTAAGATTGATACCATGAGATGAGAGAAGATCATTCATCCAATACCAGCCGCCTGTCGTCTCAACAGTTGCAGTTTGCTCGGGACCAAGAGGAGCGAAGTAGTTAAGAATATCGTAAGAATTGTTTTTTAGTTCAGCTTGTTTGATGATAATACCATCATCATTAACAGTGGTGATGTAGGAAAACAGTTTGTGTTGGTCGATACCGGAGTAATACATGGTGCCTCCAAAAAGAATGTTGAAAATAATCTAAATCCTTTTTGGAAATATCCCGCCAATCAAGGCGGACGCCGTTTTTCAGTGCGGCATAGTTCTAATTATTGGCTTTGTAGTTCCGTGTTTTGTTTCTTGTTCTAAGTTGTTTTGTTAAATAAAAATTTTCACTACTTGTCCGGTTGTTACAGGCAGTAGAAGCTGTAAGTTATTTAAATATAGTATTTTATAAAGATTTGCCATTGTTAGGGATTTGAATGTAAAATAGTCGCTTCAAAATAAACAATGGAGCGACAAAGTGAATAAAGGAAAACGGAATTAACAGCGGAGTTGTCAGATTAATAGTGATTAGTACACTATAGAATATTTGCTGACTTTGCATTGATTCTCATTCATGAAGCCAAAGAACTTTATAGAGATGAAAAATTATTCAATGAACTTGACGCAACTATTTATGCTCTTGATTCAACAACTATCGATTTATGCTTATCGCTTTTCCCTTGGGCAAAATTCCGTTCTACAAAAAGTGCAATCAAAATCCACACTCTCTTGAATCTACAAAACAACATTCCAGCCTTTATTAATATAACTGATGGCTCTGTTCACGATGTTAATATCCTTGACGAACTTATAACAGAAATCGGAGCTTTCTATATCATCGACAGAGGTTATACTGACTTCTAACGCCTCTATAGATTGAATACCAGCAATGCATTTTTTGTAACGAGAACAAAATCTAATCTTCAGTTCAAAAGAATTTATTCTCACCACGTAGATAAATCTTCTGGACTAATTTGTGATCAATCTATTTTGCTTGCCGGTTTTTATCCATCGAAAGATTATCCCGATAAACTCAGACGTATTAAGTATTTCGATTCTGTGAATAATCGTAATCTTACTTTTATAACCAACAATTTTTATCTATCTGCTATAACAATTGCGAACCTGTATAAACAACGTTGGCAGATTGAACTCTTCTTCAAATGGATCAAACAAAAATCTTAAGATAAAATCTTTTTACAGTAACTCGTTCAATGCTGTTAAAACTCAAATTTGGATTGATATTTCTGTTTATGTCTTGCTTGCCATTATAAAGAAAAAACTAAAAATCGAGCATTCTCTCTACACTTTTTTACAACTGGTAGGTATCTCAATATTTGAGAAAATACCAATTTTTTCAATGTTTTCTGAAAACGATTACACAAATGATTCTGACCGTACCGATAACCAATTGTTTTTATTCAACTTATAACCGGAAAGTAGTGATGGGGAATGAAATGATGGTTTTTATGAATGTACTTCAGTTTGTACTTCAGCTTTTTGTTTAAAAAGAAAAAGCCTTGTAACTCATTGAATTACAAGGCTTTAGAGCGGGGCCGACGAGACTCGAACTCGCGACCTCCTGCGTGACAGGCAGGCGTTCTAACCAACTGAACTACGACCCCTTTCAAATAACATATGCGAAAATAGTGAATCTTACCAATCCGATGCAAGAAGAGTTATAATTTTTCGCTACCAAAACTTACACCTATTGCTTTAGCAGTTAAAACGGCTGTATCTGTTGGTTTAACTAGTTTTTGTTTCGAGATTGCATCTGAAATTCGTACACTCTTTATTTCGGTTCCTTTTAAAGCAACCATTTTCCCAAATTGTTTTTTCATAACCAATTGTATTGCATTTGTACCAAACTTGGTAGAAAGAATTCTATCAAAAGGTGTTGGGCTTCCGCCTCTTTGTAAATGACCAAGTACAGTTGTTCTGGTTTCCAATCCCGTATTTTTGCTAATCATCTTAGCTACGTGTTCCCCAATGCCACCAAGTTGAATCGGGTCAGTTCTCTTAATATCTTTTGCCTTTGCAATTAGGGAACCGTTTTTTGGTTTTGCTCCTTCCGCTACACATACAATACTGAATCGTTTTCCTCGCATGGTTCGCTGTATTACTTTTTCATAAACAGTATTCCAATTAAATGGAATTTCTGGTATTAGGATTATATCAGCACCACCTGCAATACCACCGTTAAGAGCAATCCAGCCAGCATATCTTCCCATTACTTCAATTACCATAACTCTATGATGTGATGATGCTGTTGTATGAAGCCTATCCAAAGCCTCAGAAACAACATAAACTGCAGAATCGTGTCCAAATGTTAAATCTGTAGCTTCAAGATCGTTATCAATGGTTTTAGGAACACCAACAATATTCATTCCCATTAGACTCATCTTATGAGCGATGTTCATAGTACCATCGCCTCCAATTGCAACTAAAGCATCAAGACCCCAACCTTCATAATTTTTAAGGGCTTCTTTTGATCGATCAACAATTTTAATTTTTCCATTGTACTCTTCTGGCCAGTGAAATGGATCTCCTTTATTAGAAGAACCAAGAATTGTTCCGCCTGTACTAAGAATTCCAGATACGTCTTTATTGTAAAGCTCTATTGCTTTGCCATCAACCAAACCTTCAAAACCATCTTGTATCCCGAAAACAGATATTCCATGATCGTGGGCAGGCTTTGTAACACCTCGAATAACGGCATTTAAGCCGGGGCAATCACCGCCGCCGGTTAAGATTCCAATTCTTTTAATTTTTGTCTTCACTTTTTACTCCATTTGTTTTTACTGCAATGATTCTTTTATTGACTTAAAATGAAGTTTTGCAAAATGAATTAATTCTGAATGATGATTCTGCTTCACGAACATTTTAAGAAAACTCTGAGCTTTTTCACTTGAACCTTTTGGAAATTGCAAGCCAAGAAGTTCGTGTCTGTAGAACCATTGATTAAAACAGTTTCTTGCAAGTATTGAAGCAGCGGCTACTCCAACAAACCGCTCGGCTTTTTCTGTATCAATAAATTCTACATGCGAAAAAGTTTTATCTCTGTGTATTTCAAGTCCACGATTTCCAAACTTGTCTGAAATAACAGTTTTTACATCTATATCATCGAGTAAATTCTTAATAGCTTTAGAATGCCCATAGCTTAAAAGCTTATTTAAATTTTTATACAGATCATAGGTCTGGTTATAAGATTCCGGTTTAAACTCCACTATTGAAAATTGATTCTTGCATATTTTTTTGATTTTGTCTGCTAATATATCAATCTGTGGATCGCTAATATCTTTGCTATCTCGAACACCAATTTTATAGAGTTCTTTTTTACTTTTTTCATTAACAAATACGGAAGCAATAATAAGTGGACCAAAAATATCTCCTTTACCGGCTTCATCTGTTCCGATATATGAATTTGGCTCATCTATTCTCGACTCAGTTAATTCAAGCTTTGGTTCGTCACTTATCAAATTGTAAACTAAATTGTATAGTGAAGATTTTTGATCCCCTTGAACTATAAGTTTTAATCCTTTTTTCCCAAAATAAAGTAAGATCTTAATTCTCTTTCCATCTTGAATAGCATCAAATTCATAGTTGTATTCTTTCTTTACAATAGAAGTTGAACTTATACCCGAGTTTTCTAAAATATTTTTTAGTTCGGATATTTTTTTTTGAGCATTTTCTTTTAGCATAAAGAATTTAGAAGGGTAAATTGAAAAAGAATAAAAATTATTAACTACGATTATATTTGATGCATGTTCCTCTAATTATCAACTCTGTATCTATTACTATCTTTTTAAATTCAAAATTTTCTAAGTTGTTTATATTATCAATAAGCAGTTTCATTGATTGTGACGCTAATTGGTCAGTTGGCTGGTTTATGCAGCTTAATGGTGGTGATAAGAAATTTTGAACTTCAGAATTGCCAAAGCAAATCAAATCTATATCAGAAGGAATATTTAAACCAACTTCCTGTGCGGCAGTATAAATACCAAGAGCTGTGGGATAGGTAACTGCAAGAATAAAATCCGGCAGATTATTTTCTCGGTATAGTTTCATAAATGATTCATATCCGCTTTTTTCGTCAAAATCACCTTCAACAACCCAATCAGGGTTAACTTTTATACCATTTTTTTTCATAGCTTTTTGAAACCCAAGCATTCGTTCTCTGCCAATGTTAATGTTTGTATGACCGGCAAAATGGGCTATCCTTCTATAACCAAGTTTAATTGCAAGGTCAATTGCTTTATAAGCGGCTCCTTTATCATCAACAGTAACTGTATTACAATCGGATAAATCTGGGATTCGATCCATAAAAACAAGTGGAACTCTACGTTTCTTAGCTGTTTCAAAAATCTCGAAATCTTTTGTGTCTTGAGAGACAGAAATAATAATTCCATCTACTCGCATGGATAGCAATGATTGAATTTGCTTTTTCTGCAAATCAGCATTTTCATGCGAAACTGTTAAAAAGGCTTGGTATTGATGCTCTAGCGCAAAATTGTATATTTGGTCAATTAAAGAACTGAAAAAATGATGATCGATTTGAGGAAGAACAACACCTATAGTATTGGATTTTCTTGCTGCTAAACTACGTGCCATAAAATTTGGAGAATATCCCATTTCGTCTGCAGTTTTTCTAACAAGCTCAGCGGTATTCTTGGATATATCCGGATGTCCTCTAAGAGCTTTTGATACTGTAATTGCGGAAACACCTAACTTAATTGCAATATCATTTAATGTAATTAGCTTAAGATTATTATTTGTTTTAATGCTTTTCTTTCTCAAAAGGTAATCGCTCTATTTGAAATAGATAATTTATTTGTTGTTGTAATTTAATTATTAATATACAGAAATTAAGCATTAACGATGAAGGTGATTAGAGGTTATTGGCAATTAAGGTTTTTCTGCTTGTAACTCATTTATTCATTTGATTTTAATGATTGGCTTTTAGTATTTTGTAGTACAGAATCAAAAAAATTGACTATTCGAAACCTTGTTATTTGGATTTTTGTAGCGGTAAAAATGATAAAACAGTACAAAACTGTATTCACATTAATTTGCTTCATTTTATTACTAAATTACCAAGTATCACCTTCGCAACAGTTAGCGCTACCTAAAAATGTCTTAGCCGAAGTCGGCTCTTTCCAAATTTATACTTCAGATTTTATTTCTCGCTATTCCGATTACATTTTTTCATCAGCTATTAAAGATAATATCGTCTCTCGCAGAGCAATACTTAACAATATGATTAACGAAATTCTTTTGTTAAAATTTGATGAAAACAAAAATATTCTTGAAAATTTAGAATATAAGAAAGAACTGAAATGGGCAGAAAAACAAACTCTATTAGCTTTTTTAAAGGATAGAGAAATATATGCTAAAATGAAAGTTACAGAAGACCAATTGCGAGATGCATTTTTCAAAACAAATCTTAAAATTTCTGCAAGACATTTATTTTCAGAAACAGAAGAAGAAGCAAATGCTTTATATCAACTTCTTCATACCGGTCAAGATTTTTCAACATTGGCAAAACAAGTTTTTACAGATTCTACACTAAGAAATAATGGTGGTTATTTAGGATTTTTTTCTTGGGGCGATATGGATCCTTCTTTTGAAGATGCTGCTTACTCTTTGAAACCTGGAGAAATATCAAAACCAATTAAAACAAAATTTGGGTATAGTATAATTAAAGTTGAAGAAAGAGTTTCAAATCCTTTACTTACAGAAACCGAATTTGTGAAGAATAAAAAACGCATTGAACGTACGGTTAGGATGAGAATGCGTAGTGTGGCAGAAGCTGATTTTATATCAAAACATTTTGATCAGAATAAAGTAATTTTTGATAAAAAAATACTTGGTAAAACTTTGGAGAATTTATCATATTCTACAGCCAATTATAATGAATCAGTAAAAATAAAAATGCTACCAGGTGTTTTTGTAAAGTATCAAAACAAGAATTATAACCAGAAAGAGATTATAGAAAGAATAAACGAAATTCCATTCTTTCATAGAGAAAAAGTAACATCAGAAAAAAACCTTGAAGCGGTAATTAAGGGAATTGTTTTACAAGATATTTTGTTAAAACTGGCAGAAAAGAATGGTTTTTCAAAAGAAAAAGAAGTTCGAAATACAATTAAAAAGTATAACAATAATATATTTCTAAAATTTAAACGCGCCGAAGTAGCAGAAGCAAAAACATTTACACTTAATGATATTGAAAAGTTTTATAGTGATAATTCTTCGTTCTTTAAAAATGAAGATCAATTAAATGTTCAAGAAATTATTGTTGATAGAAAATCTTTAGCAGATACACTTATAAACAGAATAAATTCCGGCGCAGATTTTGGTGAATTAGCCTTCCAATTTTCCAAAAGGAGTTGGTCTGCAAAAAACAAAGGAGAAATGGGCTATTCTGATATTTCGAAATTTGGTAGTATAAAAGATACTTTAGCTAATTCGAAAATTGGAAATGTAATTGGTCCTTTGAAAATTCAAGAAATGTATGGGATATTCAAGCTTCTTGGAATAAAAGATGGCGGAATCAAAAAGTTTGAAGATGTAAAAAACTTAGCTGAAAAACTTTTACGAAAAGAAAAATCTAAACCGATAATGGAAGAATATATTACCGTGCTTAGAAATAAAACTATTGTAAAATGGGATGAAGAACTGTTAGGCTCTCTAAAAATAAACTAACAGTTTTTGATTTGTTCTTTATTTATCGTTTGTAATATAGGAGCGCACTATGAAAAAACTAGTTACCAAGTTACTATTATTGGTTGCTTTGGTACCGTATATTGTTTTAGCCGGAACCACCGGAAAACTTACGGGAAAAGCTACTGATAAAAAAACTGGCGAGCCGCTGCCTTTTGTAAATGTCGTAATTGACGGCACTTCACTTGGAGCAGCGACAGACCTTGATGGAAAATACACTATACTAAATATTCCTCCTGGAAGATATAGTGTTAAATATCAGTATGTTGGATATCAAACTGTTGTTATCCAAAACATTCAAATCTCGATTGACTTAACAACAACTCAAGATGCAGTTCTTGAAGAAACTGCTGTTGAGATGCAGGCAATTATTGTTCAAGGCAATGTCGAAAAAATTCAAAAAGATGTTACTTCAAGCCAAGCAAGAGTAACTTCAGACGAAATTAAAAACCTTCCGGTAGCTGAGCTATCAGACATTTTGCAATTACAAGCAGGCGTTACAAGAGGTGCTGGAGGCGAGTTTCACATTCGCGGCGGTCGTTCTTCTGAAATTGCTTATTGGGTAAATGGTATTTCAATTACAGATGCTTTTGATAACAGCCGCGGTATTGAAATTGATAATTCAAGTGTGCAAGAATTACAAGTTATCAGCGGTACTTTTAATGCGGAATATGGTCAAGCGCTTTCCGGCATTATTAATACTGTTACTAAAGAAGGTGGAAAAAGTTACAGAGGTGATTTCAAATTATACGGCAGTGATTATGCAAGTAACTTTAAAGATTATTTTGTTGGAATAGATAAATATAATCCGGTTGCAAATTACAACGTACAAGGAAGTTTAAGCGGTCCAATACCTTTGACTAATGATAAAGTATCTTTCTTTGCAAATCTACGTTATGTTTATGATGATGGATATCTATATGGCTATAATAAGTTTACTACACTTGGAGATTCTGCCAATGGCGCTTTAACTGCAATGAACTGGAATAAAAGAATAATTGGACAGGGCAATTTAAGCTGGATGGCTTCCGGTTCAATTAAATTTAATGCCGAAGTTTTATTCTCAAATGAAAATTTTAGAGACTATAGCCATTTCTTTAAATGGAACCCAAGCGGCGATGTAGAAAAATTTGCTAATAGTTATAATGCTACATTTACAATGACACATACTATTTCTAGCTCTGCATTTTACACACTTAAAATTTCCGACTTCTATAAAGACTTTAATGAGTATTTATATGAAGATCCATTTGATGCAAGGTATGTTCACCCAGATTCTCTGCGAACCGTTGGTTATGCTTTTGTTACAAAAGGAACTAACAACCATAGATTTTTCAGAAATACAAATACTTTTATCGCTAAGCTAGACTATACTAGTCAAGTAAGCGAAAACCACATGATTAAATTTGGTTTGGAAGGAAGAATGCACAAACTTTCTTTTGATGATTTTAATTTAGAACCAAAAAGAATAAATGGAATTCCTGTTGAACCATTCGCGCCTTCTATTCCTGAAGCAAATACGCCTAACAGAACTAAGTATGATTCCGAACCGATAGAATTTTCTGCTTACTTACAAGATAAGATAGAATATGATAATGTAATTATTAATATCGGACTTCGATTAGATTACTTTGATTCAAAAGGGAATATATTAGTTGATCCGTCTGATCCAAATATTAACCTACCATTAAGAAGTGAACTTGCAAATTTAAGTTTAGCAGATAGGGAACAATATTTTTATAAAAAAGCTGAACCTAAATGGTCTGTAGGTCCTCGTTTTGGTATTGCTTATCCAATAAGCGATCAAGGTGTACTTCACTTTTCTTATGGTCATTTTTTACAAGTTCCATCTTTCCAATATTTATTTAATCGTGGACCTTACTATGTTCCAAATACAGGAAATGGTTTTGGGCCATACGGAAACCCGGATTTGAAACCGCAAACAACTATTATGTATGAAATTGGTTTCAAACAACAATTCTTTGAAGATTTTTCTATTGATGTTACGGGATTCTACCGCGACATTAGAAACTGGATTACTGCCGGACCGCTAATATCAACAAGAAATCTTGTAACTTATTCAACATTTATAAATAAAGATTATTCCAACGTAAAAGGAATTACATTTAATCTAAATAAACGCTTTACAAATAATTATTCAGTTGATTTGAATTATACTTATCAAGTTGCCGAAGGAAGTAATTCAAATCCGGAAGATGAGTTCTTTGCACAACTTGGGAATAATGAACCAACTCTTTATTTAATTCCATTAGATTGGGATCAAAGACATTTGTTAAACTTATCGATGTTTATTGGAGATAAAGACTGGGGAATTTCTACAATTGCAAGGTATGGAACCGGACTCCCATATTCTCCATCAATAACACAATATACTGCTGATAGAGGAATTACAAGCGGGTTGCAACGTAATAGCAGAAGAAGACCAGTGCAGTTTTCAATTGATTTAAGAATGCACAAGTCTTTGGAAGTGTTTGGTCTTAATGCTACCACTTTTTTAAGAGTGTTCAATTTACTTGATAGCAAAATTGCTGTTAATGTTTTTGGCGACACTGGTAAACCGGATTTTACAACAGACGGTAAGAACATTGGTTACGATCCAAATAGACCTAACACTGTTGAAGAATGGCAGCGTTTTCCATGGCATTACGGTGAACCGAGAAGAGTCGAATTTGGTTTCGAATTCTCATTCTAATTAAGATTATAAAGAGGAGAAATAAATAAATGACTAGAGCATTAAAAATCATGATGATTCTTTTCATCGCGATGATTATGACGGCTAATGTTGATGCTCAATATAAGCCAGGCAAAGAAAGGGGCGACCCTACTAAACGTGCCAAAGGACAGATGGAAGGAAATAAAATTAGAACTTCTGTTTTCAATTTTGGTTTATCCGGACGCGAAACCGGAAGTGTTCCGCTTTCAGTTCAAACACCATACGAGTGGCCTAAAAACACAGGACAAGTTTATTTAGCTTTACTTGGTCTATTGGTTGGTGGCGAAGTAATTGATAACAAAGGTGAAATACATCATCCAATCGATGTGATGAGTTACCGAAGATCGCCGGAAGGTAAAACATGGAATTTTGAACCTACTCCTGGTTATAGTACACCAAATCTAAAAACAAACGAAAATCAAATTGCTACAAGTGTTGATAAAGATACTTGGCCGGATTCATGGCCAGATAGAATGACTGATGCTGTGGATCCAGGATGGAAAGGTTCTTGGAATGGTTATTTCGGCAAAAACATTTTCAATGCTGATCAAGAAATGTATTACAGAGCTTCGGATGATAGATATGACCGTTATGTTAATTACTTTCCGGATGATACTGATTTAACCAGAAAAGGAATGGGAATTCTTCTAGATGTTAGAGTTCTTGCGTGGTCTCAAGTTCTTGTGGAAGACGCTCTTTACTTCTTACATACAATTAAAAATGATGGAACAAAAGATATTAAAAAAGTTGGCGTTACTCTTTGGTATGCCGATTTCGTTGGAGGTAACGGAGATTCTCAAGATGATATTTCTGAATTTGATTTAATTCAAGATATAGCTTGGTCTCGAGACAACGATCACCGCGCACCAGATTTTGGCAGCGATCCTGTTGGTATGGTTGGCGTTACTTTCTTAGAAACTCCTGGCAATGCTTTAGATAGAATCGATAATGATGGAGACAGTCCAGAAGCCGGAACTTTAGTCAGCAAAGAAATGATTGAAGGGGAAATACCAGATAACCAAATTGATGATAACGGGAATGGTTTAATTGATGAAAATGAAACACATATTCCTTTTGGCATTCAAAAAGGTGTTACTTACGCAAATGGTATAGCTGAACAAGTTAGTCCTCAGTTTATTTCAAAAAACCCACGCTTTAAAGTTGAAAAAAACAGTCCGCTTGTAACTCAAGCTATGATTGATCTGGTATTGCCGGCATCAAATAAGTACAAAATTTGGCCGCCTTTAGATGCATTCCAAAATAAACAAGTACACTTACTTGGTGTTACTGGTAATAAGTTGGGATTACCTTATAAAGATGGTATAGATAATGACGGCGATGGAGAAGCAAACTCACCTGTAGTAACTCAAGCAATGATTGATCAAGCCGCCAAAGACACACCATTTTTCCGTTATAGAGTAAATGCAAAAGTTATATTATATAATCTTACAGCCGCAAGTTTAGGCAAAAGATTTGCTGATGGTATTGATAATGATAAAAACGGTGCTATTGATGAAGGTATAGATGATGGAATTGATATTTTGATTGATGAAGCCCGCGATGATGGTATTGATAATGATTTTGATTGGAATCCATTACGTGATGATGTTGGTCTTGATGGACTTGCTGATACAGGAGATGATGGAGAAAATGATGGCAAACCAACAAGTGGTGCAAGGTTTGGTTTACCAGGCGAACCAAATGTTGACGTAACAGACGTTTCAGAAACTGATCAAATTGGTATTACTAATGCAGATTATGTACCGGCTGGCGGTTTGAATATTAATAGCGACGCACAGATGTGGTTTGATTTTATGATTCCTGGTAAGTTCTACGATCCGCAAGAAGTTGTTGCCGGTGAGTATGATTTATTTGTTTCCTCCGGTTTATTCCCATTGAGAGCCGGTCAGTCCGAGCCAATTTCTATAGCGGTATTATTTTCTAACGGACCTGTACCAGATCCAAATGGAGCTTACAGAAAAAATGAAATTCTACGCAAAAGAGTACGTGCACAGGAAACTTATAATAATGATTACCGTTTTGCTAATGCACCATTGACTCCAACTTTAACAGCTATCCCGGGAAACAATCGAGTAACTTTATATTGGGATGATATTGCTGAAAGCTCTTTCGATCAATATATTGACGCTATCGGCGGTATTGGTAGAGACTTTGAAGGATACAAAATTTACAGAGCTTCAGATGCCGCATTTAAAGATGCAGAAAATATTACCAATGGTTTTGGTGTTAAACAATTTAAAACTCCAATTGCACAGTTCGATTTGAAAAATGGTATTGCGGGATTTGATTCTGTAGGAATAGATGGTGTAAGATTCTATTTAGGTGATGATACCGGCTTGAAGCATAGCCTTGTTGATTCTACTGTACAAAACGGGTTTACATATTACTATGCATTAGTTGCTTATGATTTTGGCTTTAAAGCTGGTAATATTTCTCCTTCAGAATCACCAATCAGATTATCATTATTACCTGATGGTTCTGTAAAACTAGGTCAAAATGTTGCCCGCGTTAAGCCAGAAGCTCCGGCTGCGGGTTTTGTTGGTCCTACTCTTGGTAAAGTTCAGTTAGTTCAAGGAACTACTAGCGGTAATGTTGCTTACGAAATTGTTGACCTTAACAAGATTAAAGAAAATCGTGTTTATCATATTACTTTTGAAGATACAATTAAAGTCTCAAGGCGTGTTGGTCAACCAGATACTTTAACAACTAAAAACTGGACACTTAGGGATTCAACATCTGGCGCTATTCTTATAAATAAGAGTAAAATGTTTGCGATAGATTATGAACAGCCTTTAGTGGATGGCTTTAGATTGAAATTCAGAAATGAAGCTCGTGTTGAACTTGACAGAACAACAGCAATTTGGAATGATCCAAAAATTGTTGATTACCGTTTCGAAAAATTTCAAGCTACGCCTACTCTTTTAGGTGAAGAAAGACCTAATGATTATAGGATTGAATTTGGTGATATTGGTTTTGGGACATCAAAAGAAACAAAAATTGGCGCTAACACTTTCCCCGCTAAGCCAGTAAACTTCAAGGTATTCAATATCAGCACTCAAAAATTTATTGAATTCGCTTTCTTAGAAGTTGATGGAACCGATGGCAAATTTTCTGTTGATGGCGCTCGTCGAGACAGAATTGTTTTTCTAGAACCGGATAAAAACAATAACCTTGTTTTTACATGGTGGTTCTATTTGTTTGATACGCCTGACGCTGCAACTGGTACTCGTTTGCCTGCTAAAGGTGATAAGATAGAACTCAAATTGAAAAAACCTTTCTTATCTTCAGATAAATTTAGATTTGTTGCAAAAAGAGCTTTTATTGATCCTGATAAAGCAAAACAAGATATGGAAAAGATAAAAGTGGTTCCTAACCCGTATGTTGCAAGCGCTCAATGGGAACCTAAAAATCCTTATGCAAGCGGAAGAGGTCCGCGGTCGCTACACTTTACTCACTTACCAAATAAATGTACGATTAGAATTTTTACTATAAATGGTGAATTAGTTGATGTTATTGAGCACGATAGTCCGTTTAATGATGGTACTGCTGAATGGAAAATGCTAACAAAGGATAGGTTAAATGTTGCATACGGAATTTACGTATATCATATAACAGCTCCGGGCGTTGGTGAAAAAATTGGCAAGTTTGCAATAATTAAATAAAGTAAATGGACGAAAAAATTTAAGGAGCAAATCGTGTTAAACAAAAAAATATTTATAATAGTCATATTGGTTGCAGCAATGCTGCATCCAATTCTGGCTCAGCAAGTTACCAAAACCGGAACTACTGCAGCCAAATTTCTTAGCATTGGAGTTGGTCCAAGGGCTAATGCTATGGGCGGTGCTTATTCAGCAATAGCTAATGATGTTTCTGCTATGTATTGGAATCCGGCAGGCATTGCAAATGTAAACGAAGTACAAACATTATTTACTTATACAAGAATGTTTGCTGATATAAATGTAAACTACTTTGGTATTGTATTTCCTGCCGGAAGTATTGGAACATTTGGAGCAAGCATAACCGCTTTAAATGTTGGTGAAATGGATGTAACTTCAGAATACTTTCCGGATGGAACCGGTGAAAAATTTGATGCTGGCAGTTATGCGTTTACTTTAACATACTCACGTTTTATTACACAAGATTTTGCCGTTGGTGTTAATATCAAATATATCCGTGAAGATATTTTTAATTCTTCTGCCGATGGTATTGGCTTTGATATTGGTACGGTTTTCAACACACCTTTCTATGGAATTAAATTTGCATCAAGCATTTCGAATTATGGGTCTAAATTACAAATGGCTGGCGACGATTTGTTGATCCGCCACGATCCTGATCCAACAAGAGCTGGCAATAACCAAACTATTGATGCTTACTATAAAACAGATCAATTTGAATTACCTCTTCGGCTGCAAGTTGGTCTTGCGCGTGAATTTAAAATCATGGATGACCACAAGTTAACTATTGCAGTAGATGCAATTCATCCTAATGATAATAATCAGTGGGTTAATGTTGGCGGCGAGATATCTATGTTTAATGACTTAATTTCTTTGAGAGGCGGTTACAAAACTCTTTTCTTAGAAGATACTCAAGAAGGGTTAACATTAGGAGCTGGAATTAAATATGATGGTCTTGGCTTCTTTAAAGTTGCTGTTGATTATAGCTACCAAAAAATGAAATATTTAGACAATATGCATAGCTTTGGCGTTATGCTTGGTTTTTAATTTAGGAATTAAAATGATATTTTCCACCACAATAAATAATAATTCCATAACAAACAAAATGGAGGCACTCATGAAAAAACTAGGTCTACTAGTTCTTTTAACTGCATTTTTTGTAACACCAATCCTTGCTCAAAAAGTACAAATTACTTTCAAAGTTAATATGAAAGTACAAACACTTTTAGGCAAATTTGATCCTGCAAAAGATGTTGTAACAATTCCCGGCTCATTTCATAACTGGCTTAACGAGCCACCGGCAAACACTACCAAAATTTTAACAGCCGATGCCAACAAAGAATGGTATAGTAAAACTCTAGAACTCGATGCTGGTAAAGAGTATGAGTTCAAATTCAATATTGGAACTGGCTGGGACGGCAAGGATGAATCTGCTAACCGTAAATATTTAGCTCCTGCTACCAATAAAACAGAAGAATTCTGGTTTAACAATCAATCAGGTTCGGGTGCTAAAGCTGTTGTAGAATTCCGCGCTAACATGAAATTACCTTTAAAGCAAGGTGATCTAGTGAAAACTCCTCTACCAGGAAAAGTTTTTGCTGCCGGCGATTTTAACGGATGGAGTACTACTTTAACTGAATTAAAAGATGCTGATGGAGATTCTATTTACACAGCAACTCTTGATACAATTAAATCTGGAACAAAGATTAATTATAAATTCTTGTACGGTAACAAAGCCAATGCAACTGTTTGGGAAAACGATCCTAACAAGACTGCTGTAATTCTTGATGGTACAAACAAAGTTGAAAGATTTTTCAACGATGTTAATCCAAACGTACAATTAAAAGATGGAACTGTTTCTTTCTTTGTTGATATGTCAGTACTTGAACAATTGAAAGTTTATAATGCGGCAGTTGACGGTTTGCAAGTTCGCGGCGGATTCAATGGTTGGAGCGCTGCAGATGCTGGGCGTTCAATAATGATTCAGGATTTCTTGGCACCAACAAAATGGTTCTTACCTGTTGGTTTTGTTAAAACAGAAGTTCCATCAGTAAATCAATACAAATTCTTTGTTGCTAAGAAAGATACTGCAGGCTGGCCTGATGGTTGGGAAAGACCACTTTCAACTGGTGGTGGTAACCGTGAATTTACATTCCAAGGTAAACCAAACCAAGAAACTGCACCAGTATATTATGATGACGTTTACCCGGGTTATGTTTTATCTGCTCCTGTATCAATTAAATTCCGTGTAGATATGAAGGATGCTTTCGATGCAACAAAAATAGCTATTCCAATGAAGACTACTGATAAGTTGTATTGGATTTCTGAGCAACCATTGTTTTCAAAACTTATGGGCTGGAGAGATTCTAATGAACAAACATTTTTTGAATTGACTGATCCTGACGGTGATAAAATTTATGAAGGTACTTTAACTGTTAAGACCCCAGGCTTCAATGCTTTTGAATATCGTTACAGATTTTTAAGAGCCGCAGACAAAAGTTGGGGTGAAGAGCCAGAGAGTATTGGTGGTAAAAATTCTTACCGTGTAAGATTTATTGAAATGACAGGTAAAAACAAGTTCGTCCAGCCTTTCACGGCTCCACTTGATAAATGGTTAAATACAGTAGATAAATCTGCTCAATCAGAAACATTCCCTAAAGGATATAACCCAACTGATATTAAAGAACTTTCAACTGGAATTCCAGCTAAGTTCACTTTAGATCAAAATTATCCAAATCCATTTAACCCAACAACTAAGATTAAATTTGCAATTCCGGCAGATGAAAATGTTAGCCTAAAAGTTTTCAACGTATTGGGACAAGAAGTTGCAACACTTGTTAACCAAAATATGAAAGCCGGTTTATACTCATTTGATTGGAACGCAGCTAACTTAAGCAGCGGTGTTTACTTCTACAGAATAGAAGCAGGCAGCTTTAATCAAACAAGAAAAATGATGTTGTTGAAGTAATTTAGAGTTTCATGGTGGAAACGGAAAGCCCTGCTGAACAAGCAGGGCTTTTTTTATTTTCTCATCCAGAAAAAAGTTGACAATATTCAAAAGAAAAACAATAAAGTAGCAATGAACCTCTTCAAAATCATGCCCATTCAAAGAACCCATAGCCAACCATACAAACTACATGTTGTTCTGGAATAGGAGAGCGGATTCCGAACAAAAGACGATCTAATGAATAAATAAAATATTTATTCAAAGGCAACTTAATATTTTTCTGCTCGTTAATACAAAAATGTATCTTGAGTTTGGGAGTGCAGTGAAATGTTTTTTAAAACTAAGTAAAATTAGTGCATTATTAGTTTTGACAGATTAATTTGTGTGGTATGAAAATAGCCTTTATAAGTTGAATGGTTATTATTAATAACGATGAGTTATTTTATCTTTTGTAAACACTATTGTATATTCTAAAAAAATTCTGTTGTTATAAAAATAAGTCAACAAAAGTATCTGAGGAGTTATGAAAAAATTAATTCTATTATCAACATTATTTCCTGCGTTATTACTGCAAAGTTGTGCCAGCACAGTAACTTCAGAGCATAATTATGTTCGTATAAGAGGAACGCAATTTGAACTGGAAGGAAAACCATATTATTTCACTGGTACAAATTTTTGGTATGGTTGCTATCTTGGCGCTCAAGGTGATGTAGGTGATCGTGAAAGGTTGCTCCGTGAGTTAGATGCTTTAAAAGAATTAGGCGTAACTAATTTACGTGTGCTTGCCGGTTCAGAAACATCCTATATTGATAAATCTTTGAAACCGGCAATTCAACCAGAGCCGGGTGTTTTTAATGAACAACTATTGGAAGGATTAGATTTTCTTTTGGATGAAATGCGAAAGCGTAATATGCACGCGATTGTTATCTTAAATAATTATTGGGAGTGGTCAGGTGGATTTACAGCTTATAATTATTGGATAAATCAAAGTGATGTTGTTAATCCTTATAACCACATACAAACATGGGATGAGTTTATGAATTACTCATCAAGGTTTTATTCAAATGAAAAAGCAAATGAACTATTTAGAAATTTTATTTTAAAAATAATAACTCGACAAAATAAATATTCTGGAGTGTTCTATAGGCAAGACCCAACAATTATGTCTTGGCAACTAGCAAACGAGCCAAGACCGGGTGGCATGAATGCATTTACGGTTCAAAATGTAAATTCATACTGCAACTGGATAGAAGAAACAGCAAAGTATATTAAATCTCTCGACCCGAATCATTTAGTTTCAACTGGAAGTGAAGGTTATATGGGAAGTCTGCAGAAAGACAGTGTTTTTATTAAAGCGCACAAAAGTAGATATGTTGATTACTTAACTTTTCATCTTTGGTCGAAAAATTGGAGTTGGTTTGATGCCAAACGTGCGCAAGAAACTTTTCCAACTGCAGTTGAAAATGCTTTAGGGTATATAAATCAACATATTAATTATGCTAGAAAAATTGAAAAGCCAATTGTATTAGAAGAATTTGGATTAGGGCGAGATTTAGAGAGCTGTGATGACAATTCTACTACAATATTTAGAGATAAATATTTTGAGATAATTTATGACGCAGTCTATGATAGTGCAAAAACTGGCGCTCCAATTGCCGGCACCAATTTTTGGGCTTGGAGCGGAGAAGGGCGTAAAAAAAATGACGATGCCGCTTGGCGTGTTGGTGATCCTTTTACAGGAGATCCGCCACATGAACCGCAAGGTTTGAATTCGATCTTCAACTCTGACGAATCAACTTTAAAAATAATCAAAGAACATAACGAAGCGATGATTAAGCTGAGGGAAAATAGATTCATAAAATGAAATCAATTAATCACCAATTTATTTCAAACGAAATTCAAAATGAACTTAATATTGAGTTAGTTGATTCGTCTGCAACAAAAGAAACGGTTTTGCTTTTTTATAATTTAAAGATGCTCTCAGAATCAAAAATATTATTTGGTCATCAAGATGCATTAGATTATGGAGTTGGCTGGCGAGGAGACAGTGATCGTTCTGATGTGAAAAGTGTTGTTGGATCACATCCCGCCCTAATTGGCTCGGATTTTATTTTTCTAAGTATGGAAAATAATCTTGAACAATCTATTGAATTCCGAAAATCAAAAATTAGAGAAGTATATAATCAAAATGGAATATCATCTTTTAGCTGGCACTATGGCAATCCAGTTTCTAACGGCAATTATAATGATACTACAAATGCAGTCAGCAAAATATTACCTGGCGGCGAATTTCATTCTAAATTTCTTAGCGACTTAGATAAGATAGCAGATTTTGTAAATAATTTAATTGATTCCTCAGGCAATCATATTCCTATTATATTTCGCCCTTTTCATGAATTTGAATGCGATTGGTTTTGGTGGGGAAAACCTTATTGTTCACCGGATGAATTCAAAGAATTATGGCGCTGTACTGTTACTTACCTTCGGGACAAGCGTAATGTTAATAGTATTATATATGCTTTTTCGTCTGATAGAAAATTTAATTCGCTCAAAGAGTATTTAGACAGATACCCTGGAGATGAATATGTTGACTTGTTAGGCATGGATAATTATCATGATTTTACATTCTTTGGAGGCGGAGTAAATGCTGTATCGAACAAATTAAAAATTATTAGCCAATACGCTCAAGAAAGAAATAAGATTGCCGCATTAACTGAAACCGGTCTTGAAAGTATTAAAAATGAAAAATGGTGGACAGAAGAATTATACAGATCGTTAGAGAGAAATTCAATTAAGCTTGCTTATGTGATGGTTTGGAGAAATCATGACACAAATCATCATTTTGCTCCATATCCTGGTCATCCAAGTGTAAAAGATTTTATCGAGTTCTACCACAAAGAAAAAATACTTTTTGCAACTCACATGCCAAATATCTACAAAAAAATCCTTACTGATGAAGACATCTTTCAGATAGAGAATATGAAAAAAGCTGAGGAATAAAAATTCCTTACCAAGCAAAATATTTTTGAAAAAGAACCTATGTTCAGAATTAAACTTATTCTATAGTAACTGTTTTTTCATTATGCTCAATTGCAGAAAGGAATTGAACCTTAGGATTTTTTTCAACAACCATTCTTAAAGAGTAAGGTGTTTCCGCAATAAATACAATGTTATTATGCTTATCATAATAAATGCTGTTTGAATAAACACGCATAAGGAATTCAATATCTTCTTTGTTTTCATATTTAAGCCAATAAGCTTTGTGAGCTGTTATTGGAGTGAAATCTACATTAGCGCCATACTCATGCAGTAAACGGTACTTTAAAACATCAAACTGAAGTTCGCCTACAACACCAATTACTTTCTTATTTCCCATGTTCTGGGTAAACAATTGAGCTAAACCCTCATCGGTTAAATATTGAATTCCCTTTGCAAGCTGTTTCGATTTGAAAGGCTCATTGTTTCTTAATACTCTGAAAATTTCCGGTGAGAAACTTGGTATTCCTGTATACATAAAAGAATCACCTTCTGTTAGTGTATCTCCAATCTTAAAAATACCAGAGTCGTACAGTCCAATTACATCGCCGGGAAATGCTTCATCTAAAACGGTTTTTGCTTGAGCCATAAAAGAAGCGGGATTCGCAAATTTTATATCGCGGTCTAACCTAACATGATGATAGAATTTATTGCGTTCAAATTTGCCGGAACATACTCTGAGAAATGCAATTCTATCACGATGATTAGGATCCAAGTTTGCGTGAATTTTAAAAACAAATCCGCTGAAGTTTTTTGTCGTTGGTTCAACCACTCCACTAGTAGTTTCTCTTGCTCTTGGCGGTGGCGCAATTTCAACAAATGTTTCTAAAAGTTCATTTACTCCAAAGTTGTTGAGAGCGCTACCAAAAAAAACTGGGGCAAGATTTCCATTTTCATATTCGGAAACTTCAAAGTTTTCATAAATCCCGTCAATCAGTTCTACATCGTGTCTAAGTTTTTTTGCATCGTCACCAAATATTTCTTCTAAACCTTCATCGTATAATCCATTGAAAATTTTTACATCGTCTTCTACTTTAGTTTTATTTGAATGAAAGAATGCAAATGTGTTTTTGTATATGTTATATACACCTCTAAATTGGTAGCCTATACCTAATGGATATGTAAGAGGTCTAACTTTAATTGATAGTTTTGCTTCAAGTTCATCCAACAGTTCAATAGGGTCTTTACCTTCTCTATCCATCTTATTTATAAAAATAATAACAGGAGTTTTTCTCATTCTGCAAACATTCATTAACTTTTCAGTTTGCTCTTCTACTCCTTTAACACAATCTATCACAAGTATAACACTATCTACAGCGGTTAACGTTCTGTAGGTATCTTCAGCAAAGTCTTTATGTCCGGGAGTATCAAGCAGATTAATACTTCGTCCCTTATATTCAAAAGAAAGCACAGAAGTGGCAACAGAAATGCCTCTTTGTTTTTCGATTTCCAAAAAATCTGAAGCAGCAGTTTTTTTTATTTTGTTCGATTTAACCGCGCCGGCCATTTGAATAGCTCCGCTGTACAATAAGAACTTTTCGGTAAGTGTTGTCTTGCCGGCATCTGGATGACTTATTATAGCAAATGTTTTACGTTTTATTATTTCTGCATTATTAAACATTTATAACCTTTTTTCGGATTTATTATTTTTAGTTGGTAGGCAAAACTTTTCAAGTTAAAGAGAAGCGGGTTTTCTGCTACCCCTTTTCTTCTAAATATGGCGGTATTTCGATGAAATATTATTCACTGTTCAAAAATAGCATTATTTCTCCACAGTTTAAAAGGCGAAAACCGCGTTAACTATTGGATCATTGGATGCTGCTAGAAATGATTAAGTAATTTGTTTTTTTTAAGAGTAGTTTTGAAAAGAGAGAATATGGATTTGCAAAAAGAATCATTCAGAAAAATCAAAGAATAGTTTTTAGAAATTAATCTTACAGAATTTAATGGAATAAATATGAGAACATTAACTTTTCTTTTGCTTTTTGGTTTAACTGTAATTTCTGCACAGAGCGTAAATATGAAACTGAAATTACCAGCCATATTTTCAGATAATATGGTTTTGCAGCAGAAAACAGATGCTGCTATTTGGGGTACTTCAGAAGCAAATCAAAAAGTTACAATAATAGGAAGCTGGGGAAAAAGTATAGAAGTTAAATCCAAAGCAGATGGAAGCTGGCGCGCAAAAATAAAAACACCAAAAGCCGGCGGTCCATATCAACTTTCTGTTTTCTCTGGCAAAGAAAAGATTGAATTCGAAAATGTATTAATTGGAGAAGTATGGCTTTGTTCCGGTCAATCAAATATGGAAATGCCGCTTGGAGGATGGTCTCCGTCAGATACAATTCATACTGCATCCAAAGAAATTCCAATGGCGAATTATCCAAATTTGAGATTCTTCACAGTTAAAAGAGCAATTTCATTAACTCCCGAAAATGATTGTATTGGACTGTGGAATGAATGTACACCAAAAACTGCGGCTTCTTTTAGTGCTACGGCATTTTTCTTTGGCAAAAAATTGATGAACGAGTTAAACATTCCAATTGGTTTAATTCATTCAAGTTGGGGCGGTACACCGGTTGAATCTTGGACAAGCGGCAAAGATTTATCTGTAATTCCTGAGTATAAAGATCTGATTGAAAATTATGCTGACAGTAAGGAAGAGTTGGATAACCTTGTTCTATGGTTGAATAATTTACCGCAAATTGATTTCACAAAAAATTCTGATGAAAATTTCTGGAAAGATATTGAACTGTTTGATCAAGAATGTTCCTTTGTTGTTTATGATGATTCGAAATGGCTTGATGTAAATATGCCGAGCAATTTTGATAAGATTGGGCTTAACACATTCGATGGTGCTGTATGGTACAGAAAGCAAATTGAAATTCCTGAAGAATGGACGCATAAAGATTTGATTATCTCACTTGGACCAATTGATGATATGGATGCTACTTATATAAACGGAATAAAAGTCGGAGGATTTGAAAAACCCGGTTATTGGCAAGTTGAAAGAAATTATTTAATTCCGGCAGAACTGGTCAAAGACAAAAAAATTACTATTGCTGTTAGAGTAATTGATAATCAAGGCGGCGGTGCGTTTACAGGAACTGTTGAAAAATTCCGCATTCATCTAAAAGATAGCAATGAATCTATATCAATTGCCGGTGTATGGAAATATTTACCTGTTGCAGAATATCGAAGTGGCAAATTTTATGTATTTCGAACTGACAATTTAGAATATCTAAACAGACCAAAGGTTAGTATTGAGCTTTCTGCTTATTTGCCGTCAACCTTGTACAATGCTATGATTTTTCCTTTAATGCCATATAACTTGCGTGGAGCAATTTGGTATCAAGGAGAATCAAACACAAACCAGCCGGAGCTTTACAAAAAAGTTTTTCCTATGATGATAAACAATTGGCGGAGTGAATGGAAAAATCAGTTTTCATTTTACTTTACACAAATTGCTCCATATAGATATGCAGAGGGAACTAATTCCCAATTATTGCGTGAAGCACAATTTGAAAGTATGTATATTCCAAAAACCGGTATGGCAGTTACACTTGATATTGGAAACATTGACAATATCCATCCCGGCAATAAAAAAGATGTAGGTGAACGTTTAGCATTGTGGGCGCTTAAAAAAGATTATGGTAAAAAAGTTGTTTTTTCCGGACCTGTTTACAAGTCTGCAAAAGTTGTTAATACAGAAATGCATTTATTTTTTGATCATTCTGATTTTATGAAAATTGGAATGCGAGATGGTAAAACAAATTTTCAGATTGCCGGCGAAGACAAAATATTTAAAGATGCTAATGTTATTGTTCATAAAAACAAATTGGCTGTATCATCTCCAGATGTGAAAAATCCAAAAGCTGTTAGATACTGCTGGAGTGATATTACCGAAGCTACATTATACGGTAAAACTGGATTGCCTGCTTCTTCTTTTAGAACTGATGATTGGTAAAAATTCTTTTTTCACTTACGGTTTGCAAAATCGTTTAAAAAATAATGTGATTCATCACTAATACTTGTTTATTAAATAAGAATTAAAGTGGATTCGATGCACATTATTTTTCCATCAACAAATTTTCTATTGCTTTAATCAAGATAAGATATTTGTGTCCAAAACCTATCTTTTACAGCATTTTTCGAATATTATTAATGGACATCTGGTGTTTTTTAATTATCTTGACACAAGCTTTTAACAATCGAGCAATTAAAAATTAATCGAGAGTAGAAATGGACGAAAACATTAAGCTTGAAATGAAAATTCCAAAAGTACCAGACATTGAATTAGTTGCACTAGAAGGATTGCAACTGATGGGAGGACATTTAGGAATTTCAAGCGAAAAAATAGGTGAAGCAAAAATAATTGTTACTGAAGCAATTATTAATGGCTTAGAACATTCGGGCATAGAAAGTCCTTACTTGAATGTTGAGTTTACAATGACAAAAGAACGTTTAGTAATTCTTGTCACTGACTTTGGGCATGGATTTGAACCGGATAAAGTTGAGGAACCAGAGATCAGTGCAAAGTTATCCAGTAAAAATAAAAGAGGCTGGGGACTCAAACTTATGAAATCAATGTCAGATGATTTCATAATTGAATCTGGAAAAACTGGGACAAAAATTACAATAATTAAAAATTTAGTTTAGGAGTCTTAAACATGTCAGTTGAATTTAATCTTGTTTCTGAAGTAAAAGAAAACTGTGTAGTTATAAATACAACAGGCTACATTAATAATGTTGGCGGGCAAAAAATTGTTGATGAATTTAATAAACACAATGGTAATGGAATAAATAATGTAGTACTAAATCTTGCCAACTCTAACGTTGTTAACTCAATTGGAATTTCATTTCTTATTGAGGTTATTGAAAAATTAAACCAATCAAGCGGCAATTTAATTTTTACTAATCTAGATCCATCTATTGATAAAACATTTACAATTATGGGTCTTTTTCAATTTGCTAAGAAAGCAGACAATGTGGATGATGCGCTAAAACTTTTATAGCAATGCAGTCAAAAAAATAAGCGAAAGGCTTAAAAAATCAGTAAATGAATGTAGTTGAATACAATAACATAATTGATCGGCTAGCAGTACAAGTAAAATCTTTTCAAGAAGGTTTTTCTATTTTAGCAAAAGCTGCATCACTTAAAAATTTAGGTGAAACCTTTTGCCACATATTACGTGCTAATTTTTTGATAAGTGATGTTAATCTTTTTTACAAAAAAAATATAGAAGCTGAATGGGAAAGCATTAAAGTTGTTAATAACAATTGTTTTGAATGTCTCCCACTATTAAAAGTAAAATCAGAGGCTACTTTTGAATTTCTTGCTGATAATAAGTTTAACCTAGTAGCTACTTTACCCTTAGTTGATGGAGCTTATTGGGCATTAATTATTGGAAATAAAATTGATAAATCAATAATTAATGATCTAGATAAAATTTCTATTCAGATGTTCTTTCAATTGCTGGATAGTGCTTACCAATCATTTCTAAATCAAAATAAAGAGAAGCAATTGAACTTTTCATTGAATCACAGAGTGGTTCAATTAAATAGTCTAATTGATACTGGGATTGAAATTTCAAAATTGCAAAAGTCTTCTACTTTATACGAGTTATCTCTAGAAAGAGCCGCCGCACTAACTAACGCTTCTAATGCTGTTCTACAAATAATATCGGGTGAAGAAATTATTTCTGAATATAGATTTCCGGAGGATTCTCATTTTGATAAATCTATAAACTCTAAAAAAAGTATTGAAGAATTTGTAGAATTCAATGGACTGAAATATTTATTTATTCTCTCAGCAAAAGAGAGCAGAAATGGTATAATTGATTTTGATAAGACTGATGAAATATTGCTAACTGCTTTTGCCCAACAAGTATTGGCTGCAATTGAAAATGAACATTTACATCATGAAGCTCTTGAAAAAGAGAGACTACACCAAGAGATTGAAACAGCTGCTTCAATTCAAAGAAGAATCATTCCGCAGACATTACCAAATATTGAAGGATATGATCTTGCCGGCATTAATATACCTTCGTTAGAAATTGGCGGTGATTATTATGACGTGACTAAACTAAGCGATGGCAGATATTTGCTAATAATTGCCGACGTTGCGGGTAAAGGAGTTGCATCCGGATTGTTAGTAAATACATTAAATGCATCTCTTAACGTTTATCTTGAAAATGATTTTATATTAACAGAAGTAGCCGCTCGTTTAAATAAGATTATTTACAAAGCATCAACTCCAGAAAAATATATTACCGGATTTATTGCCATACTTGAACCAGAGACAGGTGTAGTTGAGTATTTGAATGCGGGACACAACCCTATCTTTCACTATTCCAACAATAAATTAATTAAGCTTGATAAAGGCGGCTTTGCATTTGGTATGCTTGATTTTGGTCTTCCTTACGAAAGCTCTACTATAAAAATTGAACCGGGCGATAAAATACTTTTTTATACAGATGGTATTACTGAAGCAATGAATAGAAATGGTGAAGAATATTCAGATGAAAAATTGGAATCGTTTTTCTTAAAAGAAAATCAAGACTGCGCCGAAATATTTATCAAGAATTTAATTGGCGATGTGAAAATATTCACTGCCAATACTCCACAAAGCGACGATATAACAGCTCTATACTTGTGCCGTAAATAAAAAATTTTGTTTTATAATCAGACATTATGTACTAAACAAGACGGCTTATTAATGAATTTTTAAAAATTAGTACTTATTGATGTACTTCCATCGAAGTAATAGAACATCATTACAAAAAAAATTTCATAGAGGCATACATGTACAAAATCATTAAAAGAATATTTCTTTTTTTGTTAATTCTCTTTACAACTTCACCTTATTTAGCTCAGCAAAAGCAAAAGACACAAGCAAATGCAGATATAGTTGAATACACAAATAAAGATGGGTTGCCTTCTGCCCAAATAGAAAACATTGTAAAAACTAAAGATGGATACATTTGGATTTCTGGAATTGAAGGCACTTACCGTTTTAACGGTTATGATTTTGAAGAAGTGGGCAGGGAAATAGATTTACCAAAAATGCAAAGCATGTTTTACGATTCTGTAAAAAATGTACTCTACTTTGCCTCGCCAAATAAATTTATAACATTCAACGGAAAATCTTTTAAAACATATTCGCAAAAAGAAGGATATAATATAAATGGACTGCCGGGCAAAGTGATAAGCTTTATAAAAGCTGACAGCAAAGGAAGAATTTGGATCGGCTCTTTTACGCCTTACATTGACAAAAAATATAACGGCGGACTAACACAGTTTCATAACGGCAAGTTTTCGGTTTATGATTCAACCAGTTTTCCTCTTGATAATGCTGTAAATTTTATTGAAACGCCTAATGGAGATTTAATATTTTCTTCTGAAGGAAGGAACACACAAACATCGGAGGGTTCGTATGTTGCTTTATTTAAAAACAACGTCTTCCGAAAAATAGATGAATCAACTGAAATTACAATTCAAAGGGCAATTTTACCAGAAGAAAATATTGCCAGTTGTATTGATCAAAATGGAAATACTTGGATTGCTTGTATTGGCAACGCGGTTAGTATGAATGTTAACAAAAAAACTACCGGTATTTTGATGTATGACGGAAACAAATTTCATCAGTTTACAGATTTTGTAAAAGATTTAGATATCAATCAGTTCCCTCTATTTGTTTTTTACAGCAGGCAGCAAAATAGATTATTCCTTTCTACCGGTTCTGCAATGCCAACAATTATGACTCTTAACAGCAAATTCATTTTTGAATATAAGAGCGGCAGATGGATTCCTTCAAACATAATGGAAACCATTAAAACGGCTAAAGACCCTCTAACCGGCAATACTATAAGTAATTTTCAATTTGCAAGCGCCATATTTACTAAAGCAAATAAGTATTTCCCGGAATTATTAATACTTCAAACAACAGCCGAAAATCAAACTCAAAGCTCATCTATTCCAAATCAAATGTTTGCATTTATTAATGGAGAGTGGATAAAGCATGATGCTTTTTCTGCAATTCCTCAAGTAACCACTAATGATGGATCTCTTATTTCTTCGAGCAAAGGATTTGGTTTTTATTTTCCAAATTATTCAAAAATTCTCACTTCTAAGGATGGGTTAATAAGTCAAAAAGTAGGGCTTAACAGATTGACAACTGATAGAAAAGGCAACGTATGGCTTTCATATTCTTTTGCATCATTGCCCGTTTACGCGCAAACATTTAGCACTGGGTTAAATATTTGGGATGGCAAGATATTAAGAAGTTATAATGAAAAAGATGGGTTAAAAAGCAATATTAGTTTTGATGTGTATCCGGATAGGAAAATGAATGTTTGGATTCCAACTTCCAAAGGAGTAACTATTGCAAATGAAGAGCTTGGTAAAAATGGGGAGAAGATTTTTAAATTCAAAAACATTGATACGGATAAACGAAAAATTTATAATTCTAGCAGGGTATTAGAAACAAGAAGAGGTGATATTTATTCGTGGCAGGATTATATAAGACCACAATCAGAAGGTTTAGTAGCAGCTGATTTTTTCTTAGGAAAATATAATGGAGAAAAATTTGTTGAAATAAACTATCCTTTCAGCAATGAGTTAAAGAAGAAAAAACACCAAGTACTTGATCTGCGGGAAGATAATGAGTGAAGGCTTTGGTTTTTCGGATCTTTTTCTGACAACCTAAAAGAAATTAGTTCAGCCAAAACAGTAATAATGATTTATGATGGAATAGAATGGAAGAATCCTCCTAAAGAATGGAACGTACCAAATGAAGAGCTTCACTATGTGGGTAATCTGAAAAATGGAATGTACTTTTTAAAGTCTGGCGGTTTCTATGTTTTTAACGGTAAAAAATTTATTGACCTTAGTGATAGTGTAAACGCAAATGCAGATTTCAGAATTCTGCAAAGAGCAAGTGTAGCCGGTACAAGAACAGATATTCAAGGAAATGAAAAATTATATATAAGATTAAGGGGGCAAGGATTAGTGATTTTTGATGGTACAAATCTCAAATTTTATACACGGAAAGATGGGCTTCCATCTACCTCGCTTGCCAATCCAAATATTGATTATAAAGGGAATGTTTATTTCGGGTTTCCTTCCGGGGCATTGCTTATAAATGGTGATAAATTTCAAACCTACTACGACGATGAAAGTATGGTCTCCGGCGGCGTACAAGGGGCTGCACTCGATGGAAAAGGCAACTTGGTAGCTTTTTATAGTGGAGTGGGACTTTTTATAAATAAAGTAGAGATGAAAAATTATCCATTAAAAATCTCTTCTGTTTCTGTAGACTCTCTATCTTACCATTTTAATTTTCCCAAATCGTTCTCTCACGATCAGAATTCATTTACATTCAGTTATGCAGCCTTAAATTTCCGGGATCCTCATCAAACTACTTATGAGCATATTCTGGAAGGCTTTGATAAAGATTGGTCACGTTCTTCAACTTTGCCATTTGTGGAGTATCAAAATCTTCAACCAGGAAAATATAGATTCAGAGTAAGAGCAGTTACTTCAAACGGAGTTAAAACGAATGAGGATTATTATTCATTCAAAATAAGCCCTCCATGGTGGTTAACGTGGTGGGCATACGGATTATATCTCTTTGCTTTTGTTAGTATGCTTGGCGGTATTAGAAAGTATGAATTAGAAAGAAGAAAAGAAGTTGAAAAGAAAAGACTGCTTCAGGTAGAGCACGAAAGAAAAACAAAGGAACTTAACGAAGCGCGTCAGCTTCAATACTCAATGCTGCCAAAAGAATTGCCTGTATTACCACATATTGATATAGCAGTATATATGAAAACAGCAACAGAAGTTGGCGGAGACTATTATGATTTTCACGTTCATCCGGACGGCACATTAACTGTAATTCTCGGTGATGCAACCGGTCATGGAATGATGTCTGGAATGATGGTTTCTATTATGAAATCCTTATTCATGTCCGATAGATCAAATAAACAATTAAAACCATTTTTTGAAAATGCGAGTACCGCAATAAAAGACATGCAGCTTGGCAGATTGATGATGGCTTTAACTTGCGTTCAGATAAAAGCTGATCGTATAGTAACCACAAACGCCGGAATGCCTCCACTTTACATTTTTAGAAGTCACTCTCTTGCAGTAGAAGAAGTTGTAATTAACAATATGCCTTTAGGAGCAATCAAAGGAATTAGTTACGATGAAAAAGAGTTTAAGGTTGAAAAAGGAGATACATTGTTATTGATGAGCGATGGTTTTGCTGAGCTAAAGAACAATACTAATGAATTATACAGCTACAAAAGAGCTAAGCAGAGTTTTGCAAGTGTTGGAATGAAAGATCCGGAAGAAATAGTAACCTATTTGAAAGAAGAAGGGCGCCGTTGGACTAACGATGCCGATCCCGAAGATGATGTAACATTTGTAGTAATAAAAGTAAAATAGAAACAAAAATATTTTAATAACTGAGTAGTGAATTATGAAAGCCAAATCAATTAAAGGAACTTCTCCCGAAGAAATTAAAAATGAATTAGCACAAAGTATGGTAGATGGATTCAAGACTACATTAGCTATTGTATTTGTATCAATCCTTCATAATAGAGATGATATAAGCAAAATATTTTCGGAAAAAAATATTTCAGTTTTTGGCGCAACATCAAATGGAGAGTTCACAGGCGAAGGTATAACTGAAGGAGGAATTTCGGTTTTACTTCTAGATATAAACCCGGAATATTTTTCAATTCTTTTTTCAGAATATCCTGATAAGAATTACCGGGAAACAACGCAAGCAATTGCAAAAAAAGCTTTAGAGAAATTTGAGCGACCATGTTTTTTAATTAGCGGAAGTAATCTTGAAACAAATGCTGAAGAGTTGCTTCATGGATTTGAAGATATAATCGGTAAGCATGTTAATGTTTACGGTGGGATGGCTGGCGATGATAAACAGTTTACGGATCAGTTTGTATTTACAAATGGGAAATGCAGCAACAGAGGTATTGTAACATTAGTATTAGATGAAGACAAGCTTACAATCAAAGGAATAGCAACATGCGGTTGGAAACCAATGGGCACGTTGAAAACAGTTACTAAAAGTGAAAGAAATGTTGTCTATAGTATTGAGAATATTTCGCCGCTGGAATTGACTAAAAAATATAGCGGTCTTGATAATCTCACCCATGAAAATACAATGGCAGGGATTGAGATCGCAACATCATTTCCTTTTCAATTGCAGAGGGAAAAAGGAGACCCGGTTATGAGACCTGGATTAATAGTCAACTGGGAAGACGGTTCATTTATCTGCAGCGGATCGGTACCACAAGGATCGAAAGTTAAATTTTCTCTACCTCCAGATTTCGATGTGATTGAAAAAGTAATTGATGGATGTAAAGAGTTAAAGGCAAATGAAATGCCGGAAGCTGATGCGCTTGTTGTCTTCAGTTGTGCTGGCAGACTAATAAGTTTGGGCCCGATGATGATTGAAGAGATTGAAGGAGTAAGAAAGGTTTGGGATGTACCAATGGCTGGTATGTTTTCGAATGCTGAACTGGCGAGGGCTACAGATGGAAATTTAGAAATGCATAACCTTACAACATGTTGTGTGGTAATAAAAGAAAAATAAAATGAATCAAAACCTTTTAACCATACAGAATATAATTCAGCAATCAAATTCTTTTGATGAAGAGAATAAGAATTCAATTTTAAAAGCATTAAAAAATGCGGACAAAGAATTGGAGATTACGGCGTTCAAACTTGATAGGACAGAAAAGGTAAAAAAAACAACTGCAATTCTGCTAGAAGAAACAATTGAGGAGCTAGAACAAAAGAGAAAAGCGGTTGAAGAACAAGCAAAAATAATTCAGGTGGAGAACGACAGAAAATCCAAAGAGTTAGAAGATGCGAGACATTTGCAACTTGCAATGCTCCCTCGTGAACTGCCAAAACTTCCGCATCTGGATATTGCTGTTTATATGAAAACTGCAACAGAAGTCGGCGGCGATTATTATGATTTTCATATAAAACCAGATGGTACCCTAACAGTTCTTGTTGGCGACGCAACCGGTCATGGAATGATGGCTGGGATGATGGTTTCGATTATGAAATCATTTTTTATTGCAGATAGAAATACCCTTGAATTGAAGAACTTTTTTGAGAATTCAAACAAATCAATAAAAGAGATGCAGTTGGGTAGATTGATGATGGCATGTACGGGAGTTCAAATTACATTGGAAAAAATAATTGCTGCAAATGCCGGAATGCCGTCTTTAATTTATTTCAGAAATAAATCTCAAAAAGCCGGCGAATTTGTAAGCAACAATATGCCGCTTGGTGCAATGAAAGGATCAAAATATTCGCTTAAAGAAATCACTTATGAAAAGGGAGACACACTTTTACTTATGAGTGATGGCTTAGCTGAATTAAAGAATCTGAACAAAGAAGAATATGGCTATACCAAAGTGATAGAAGAGTTTGCATCTGTAGCGCAAAAGAACTCTAACGAAATAGTTGAACACTTAAAAAACTCATCTTCCGAATGGTTAAACGGAACAGAACCAGATGATGACATAACATTTGTCGTAATTAAATTAAAGTAAAACTAAATGAAACTGACAAAAAAACTAGAAGCAGAGATCATTGAGATTTATAATACTTACTGGGCAGCGTATCTAAAAGGTGATATGAAAACTTTCGCCTCTTGCCTAGATGAAAGCATTATTGTTTATGGTACGGCGGTTGGAGAAATTTTTGTAAATAAAAAAGAAGCTGTAAAATTTTATACGAAAACTGCCGACCAGATGACAGGTAAAGCTGAATTCCGCAACCGGACCTTCAGTCTAAAAGCCATTGGCGAGACTATAGTCGTCTTTGAAAAATCGGATTTATATGTTTTGATGGATGGAGTATGGACGTTTTATGACAACGCACGCATCACCGGCATATTTCAGAAAAAAGGAAATAAGTGGAAGTTACTACATCAACATGGTTCATTTCCAGACAGCAGAACTGACGATGGGGATCAGATATCCACAGATAAAATAAAGCAAGAAAATATTAGGCTTAAAGAAGCCATCAAGCGTCGAACATATGAGTTGGAAAACAAAAATCGTGAACTTGAAATTGAAACAGCATTAGAGAAAGTCCGCTCATCTGCACTGGCTATGAACAAGCCTTCAGATATGGTTAATGTATGCAATGTTATTTCCGATCAGCTTCAATTACTCGGTGTAAAAGATATTAGAAATGTTCAGACTGCTATAATCAATGAACAAAAATCTACTTACCTCAATTACCAATACTTTGCTGCATACAAAGAGGGAGTTATAGAAGAAACAGATTACCGTAAACATCCAACAAGTCTAGCGATGGTTGAACAAATGAAAAAGTCAACCAATGCTACTTTCAACGGAAGTATGAAAGGTAAGGAACTTACTACGTTTCGTGAATGGAGGAAACAGAATAATCAATTTCCAGATCCTATTCTAGACAAAGTTGATTCTGCTCATTATTATTTCTACTCAATTGGTCAAGGAGGATTAGGATTATCAACTTATAAACCATTATACGATGATGGTCTCGAGATATTCAAACGTTTTCACAATGTGTTTACTTTGGCTTATAGAAGATTTGTTGATATTGAAAAAGCAATTGCTAATGCAAGAGAAGCACAGATTGAAGCAGCACTTGAAAGAGTTAGAGCGGCTTCAATGAGTATGCATAAATCAGAAGAGCTGCTAAATGTTTGCGAAGTGTTGTATAAAGAGTTTTGTACACTTGGTTTTGATACTCTGCGTAATGCTATGATCAATATTCATAATGATGAAAAGAAATCTTTTATTAATTATGACTATTCTGATGAAATCGGCAGCAGCATCAACAACCTTGTTTATGATATTCATCCGCTTGTAGTAAAGCAGATAAAAAAAATCCGAAGTGCTGATGACGCTTTTTCTGAAACTTACTTTACCGGAAAAGACTTGATTAGTTGGAAAAAATTTAGAAAAATCATAGGTGAAAAAGATGATCCACGTCTAAATAAGAAGAGAGGACTTTACTATTATTTCTATTCAATCGGCATTGGCTCTATAGGTATTTCCACTTTCGGTTCAATTGATGAAGATCAGAAAGCATTGCTTAAACGTTTCAGAAATGTTTTTGCTTTATCCTATCAAAGGTATATGGATATTGCAAAAGCTGAAGCACAGGCAAGAGAAGCGCAGATTGAAACTTCACTTGAAAAAGTTCGTTCAAGAACGATGGCTATGCAACGAAGCGATGAGCTATCTGAAACAGCCGCAGTTCTCTTCCATGAAATTAAGAATATTAGTGAAGAGGAATTGATACAGCTTACAATTGGTATTTATAATGAAGCGGCTGGCTTGATAGAATTTCGTGTTACAAGCTGGGCAGGTGGCGGCGAACAGGAAAACCGCGCTTTTAATTTAAGCATTGAAGAACCAACCGTACTAAAACCGGCATATACTGCCTGGAAGCAGAAAAAAAAATCAATAGTCTTTGACCTTACCGGTAAACAGCTTAAAGGATGGTTAAATTACCGCAATGCAAATACCGGCGTTACGGTGCGCAGTGCGGATACTAAAGGTCGGCGTATTATAACAGCTGCTTTTTTCTCTAAAGGGCATATCTCTCTTTCATCACCTCTACCTCTTGCAGAAGAAACTATTCAATTGCTTGAAAGATTTGCGGTTGTGTTCGATGGAACTTACACCCGTTTCCTTGATCTTAAAAATGCCGAAGCACAGGCAAGAGAAGCAAAGATTGAATCCTCGATGGAAAAAATCCGTTCCCGCTCACTGGCTATGCAAAAACCCGAAGAGCTGACTGAAGTAGCTGAGTTATTAAGAAAAGAAATGGGTCATTTGGGTGTGGAAGAATTAGAAACAAGTTCTATATACATAGTTAATAAAGAAAATCAGCAGGCAGAATGCTGGTATGCCATCAAAGACATCAGAGAAGAAAATAAAAGATTGGTGAGCGATGAAATGACGCTAACACTAAGTGAGACTTGGGTAGGCAAAGAAATGTGGAAGTTTTACCGATCAAAGAAAGAACAAATTTCCATTGTGATGAAAGGTGATAATAGGAAAGAGTGGATAAGCTATTGTGCTGACAAATCAAAAGTATTACATGGTTATTATGGTAACGAAATTCCAGAACGCACTTATCATATGGTTAAGTTTTATGGCGGATATATGGGTGCTGCTTCGCCCGGAGATATATCATCTGAAAGCTGGGATTTACTTAAAAGGACAGCATCAGTTTTTTCGTTTGCATATACACGTTTTAAAGATTTACTGGATGCAGCGGCGAGAACAAGAGAAGCACAGATAGAATTAGCATTAGAAAGAGTACGGGCAAAAACTATGGCGATGCAAAAAAGTGACGACTTGCTTGAAGCCTCAGAAATTCTTTTTTCCCAAATGTGTAAACTTGGTATTGAAAGCTTAACAGCAGGTTATGTTTTAATGGACAAAGAAGAAATTAATGGATTTAATTATACACCTGATACATTCACAAAAAAAATTCGTCCTCTGCCTGTTATCATTCCTCATAATGAAACTATACATATGCGGCAGGTAGTTCAACACTGGAAAAAAGGCATTCCAAGTTTTGTAATTGAAATGGATGAGGAAGAAACTATCAAGCACCAAACATTTATTGCAGAACGTAGTTCAAACTTTACGATGAATGCAGAACAACTAATTGCAATTTCACCACCCAGATTGTTCCTTCATAATTTCTATTTCAAAGAGGGTTATTTATTAATTGTGGGCGGCGGCAAATTATCGGAAGAGCAAATAGATATTATGTTGCGCTTTACAAAGGTTTTTGAACAAACATATACTCGTTTTCTCGATCTGCAAAAGGCAGAAGCACAAGCAAGAGAAGCTGAAATTGAATTATCATTAGAACGAGTTAGAGCTAGAACAATGGCCATGCAGCATAGCGAAGAATTAGCAGATGCGTCTTTTTTATTAGATAGCCAGGTTAGGGCATTGGGTATTAAAACAAGAGGGTGTGCTTTCAATATTTATGGTAAAAATGAATCAACGGAATGGTTTAGTTCAGAAGCAGGCACAATGCCAACATATAAAACACCCAGGGAAAATATCTTTCTGCGTTATTATGAAGCGGGGCTTAAAGGAGCAACAATACATATTGAAGAATTTGAGGGTAAAACATGTGCGGCACATTATAAATATCTCTGTACAATACCGGTAATAGGTGATGCGCTACAGCAAATGAAAAAAAATGGTGGTTCATTTCCCACAAAACAAACAGACCATGTTGTTTATTTCAAATACGGTTATTTGTTGTTTATCACATTTGAACCTGTTCCTGATGCACATGATATTTTTTTACGCTTCGCAAAAGTATTCGAGCAAACCTATACCCGTTTTCTCGATCTGCAAAAGGCAGAAGCACAAGCAAGAGAAGCAGAGATTCAGCTTGCGCTGGAAAGAGTAAGGGCTAAAAGCCTGGCTATGCAACAGACTTCTGAATTGCAGGAAGTGGTGAACGAAGTGGCACAACAACTTCTGCAAATGAAAATAGATATGGATGGCGGGGTTGCCATTATAATCAATGATGATGTGGATAAAGACGTGCCACTATGGGGCGCGGCTGGAGCTGCTAATTATGTTCATGAAGCAACTGTCCCTTATCTTGATATCCCTATCATTACTCGGATGAAATCCGCAATTAAAAAAAGGGAATCTTTTTTGATTGAACGATACACCAAGGAAGAAAAGGATGAATTCATGCAGCACCTTTTCCTGCATCCTCCATGGGATAAACTGGCACAAAAACGTAAACAAGAATTACTGTCCAGAGAGGGCGGTTATTGCAGGTCTATGTCCATCTCACGTCATACCAGTATAGCCATCATCAATCATCATGGCATCGCGTTTTCTGATGCGGATAATAATATTCTGAAGCGTTTTGGAAATGTTTTAGAGCAGTCCTATACAAGATTCCTTGATCTTAAAAATGCTGAAGCTCAGGCAAGAGAAGCACAGATTGAAGCGGCTCTTGAAAGAGTGAGAAGCAGAAGCATGGCAATGTATACTTCTTCAGATTTAAGCGCAGTGGTATTTGAAATGTTTACACAATTGATAAAGCTTGATGCCCAATTAGATAGATGTATTATAATGATTGTTGATCCTCAGACTTTTGGAATTAATTGGTACCTCTCTGGTAAAGAAGGATTGCTATCCAACAATGGTTTTTTAATTCAGAATAATTCTCATCCTTCCCATCAAGCATATTTGGATGGCTGGCAAACTAAGCGTAAAAAGTGGAATTATCATCTTTCTGGAGATGAAAAAAAGGAATGGGATGCTTTCGGCTTTACACAAACCGAACTGGCGCAATTGCCGGATTTTATAAAAGCAGATATGTCTGCTGTAGAATCTATTAACCTAACCATTTCTTCTGATGATTTTGGCAACCTAATTGCCAGTAGTCTTTATCCATTATCAGATATACATGCAGATATTGTGGAAAGGTTCACTAAGGTTTTTAATCAGACTTACACAAGATTTCTCGATCTTCAAAAAGCGGAGGCTCAGAATAAAATAATACAAGCAGAGAACGAACGTAAAACAAGAGAACTTGAAGAAGCGCGTGAACTTCAGCTTGCAATGCTTCCCAAAGAAATTCCTAAACTAAAAGATTTTGAAATTGCAGTGTATATGAAAACCGCTACAGAGGTCGGCGGCGATTATTATGATTTCTCCTTTATGAATAATGGTTCGCTTAATGTTGCAATTGGTGATGCAACCGGGCACGGAATGAAAGCCGGAACAATGGTAACAATGATAAAATCGTTATTTATGGTAAACTCAAGCACTAAAGAAATGACCGAATTTTTCAAGTTGACCAACGAAGCAATTAAGAATTCTAATTTGAGAAGAATGATGGTTGGTTTTGCAATGCTTAATATTTACGGAAATAAATTAAAAGTAGTAAACGCGGGAATGCCGCCGGTTTATTATTACAAAAATTTTTCCAGCGAGGTTGTTGAAGTTGGTGGTCATAACCTTCCATTAGGGGCTATGAATAAAAGTAAATACAATGCCGATGAAATTGATATGAAACATGGTGATGTTATACTCATGCTGAGCGATGGATTTCCGGAACTTCAAAACGATAAGAATGAACAATATGGCTACAAAAAATTGGTTGAAACTTTATTACAAGTCGGAAGCAAAAGAGCAGATGAAATTATCAATGTTTTTAAAAATGAAGTTACCGATTGGAATGGCAATAAAGAGCTTGAAGATGATATAACGTTTGTTGTTATAAAAGTAAAATGAGGTATGACCTTTAATACCGCATCATCAAATTATCATAGTACTAAGACTTAAACAAGAACTAAACTGTTGTTAAAGCAAAGAAAGGGTTATAAATGAAAATAATGGTTGTAGATGATGAACATGATATGAAACTGCTGTTTGAACAGCGGTTTAGAAAAGAAATTAAATCGGGTCAATTAGCATTTATGTTTGCTTTTTCCGGAGAAGAAGCCAGAGATTACCTTGCTTCCAACGGAACAACCGAAGTAAACCAAATCCTTTCGGATATAAACATGCCAGGAATGAACGGATTAGAACTTTTGAAATGGATAAAAAGTAATTTCCCGGAAATGCGTGTTGCAATGATTACTGCATACGGCGACGAAAACAACTATAGGCAGGCAAAAGAGTATGGCTGTGATGATTATATGACGAAGCCTATTGATTTTGAGCAATTGAAAGAAAAGGTTTTACCCTAAAACTATATTAAAAAAAATTAATGCTTAGGAATATGATGGCAAAAAAAAATATAGCAGCTAAATCGCCAAAGTATAAAAAAGATTCTATAGAGAACCAGTTAGCACAAAGAGAGGCTGAACTTGCTATTATAAATAGTGTTGGCGAGGCAATGTCTAAACAGCTGGATGTTTTAACAGTTACTAAAATTGTTGGGGATAAGGTTCGTGAAATTTTTCAAACCGAGGTTACCGAAATTCTTTTACTTGATCATGAAACGGGAATTATCAATTTGCCTTATTCTTATTACAATGGATACCGGACTTACGAGTCATTCAAATTAGGTGAAGGATTGACTTCTAAAGTAATTAATTCAAGAAAACAATTGATGCTCAATACGTTAGAAGAACAAGTTCAAAACGGTGCTTTAATTCAAACCGAAGAAGATAAAACAGAATCTTACATGGGCGTTCCTATTTTATTTGGAGAATCTGTTCTTGGTGTTGTTAGCATACAAAGTTACAAGCAACATAAATTTGATGAAAATAGTGTTCTACTGCTTTCAACTCTTTCTACTAGTATGGGCACTGCCTTGCAGAATGCACGCCTTTTCGAAAAAACCGATAAACTGCTTAAAGATACCGAACAGCGTTCCGCCGAGCTTGCAATTATTAATAGTGTGGGCGAGGCAATGTCCAAGCAATTGGATGTTACAACCGTTACAAAAATAGTAGGTGATAAGGTTAAAGAAATATTCCATTCAGAAGTGACGGAAATTTTATTGCTGGATGAAACCGCAAATATGATTCATGTTCCTTATTCCTTTTACAATGGTTATCAAGTTGTAGAGCCATTTGAGCTTGGTACTGGTCTGACTTCAAAAGTTATTAATTCGCGCAAACCTCTAATGTTCTCTAATTATGTTGACCAGAATCAAGCCGGTGCGATTACCGATGAAAATGTTGGAGAGGCAGACGAAACCGAATCATATTTGGGAGTTCCAATTTTATTTAACGATAAAATTCTTGGAGTAGTAAGCATTCAGAGTTATCAAAAAGATGCTTATAACGAAAATGATATTCGTCTTCTTTCCACACTTTCTACAAACATGGGCGTTACACTGCAGAACGCAAAACTTTTTGAAGAAACAAAAAGACTACTAAAAGAGACAGAACAACGAACAGCCGAACTGGCAATTATTAATAGTGTTCAGGAGGGGCTTGCTACTAAACTTGAAATGCAAGCAATTTACGATCTGGTTGGCGATAAGATCCGCGACATTTTCGATGCTCAGGTTGTAGATATCGGCTTATTCAACCGAGATAATAATGTTTTAAATTTTCCTTATACAATTGAACGCGGTATACGCTTTCCGGATGAACCGATGCAATTAATTGGTTTCCGTAAACATGTAATTGAAACGAGGCAGCCTCTTCTAATTGAAAGAAACAATCAAGAAGTATCTAAGAAATATGGGAATCCGTTAGCAATTCAAGGTGAAGCTGCCAAATCAATTTTGTATGTGCCCATGCTTGTAAACGGAGAAGCTAGAGGTGTAATTTCTCTCCAAAACCTTGATCATGAAAATGCGTTCAGCGAATCGGATGTTAGCCTACTTGCTACTCTTGCAAATGCAATGAGTGTAGCCCTTGAAAATGCAAGACTGTTTGATGAAACCAGCAGATTGTTAAAAGAGACAGAACAGCGCACTGCTGAATTGGCAGTTATTAACAGCGTGCAGGAAGGCTTGGCTAAAGAGCTTGACATTGATGGGATATATGAATTGGTTGGAGAAAAAATTAGAAAGATCTTTAACGCGCAGGTAATTGATATAGTTATATACGACCGACTCACAAATACAATTCAAGATAAATATGCTTATGAAAAAGGGGATATGACTCTATTGGGCATTAGAGAACCCAACGGATTTAGAAAGCAATTGATTGAAACAAAGCGGGTATTTCTTGTAAATGAAGATTTTTCTAAAATGGCAAAGAAGTATAATAACCCAACACAAATAGGAGAAGAACCAAAATCGGCTGTGTTTGTGCCTATGCTTGTTGGTGATGAAGTTAAAGGTATAATTAGTTTGCAAAATTTGGATACTGAAAATGCTTTTAGTAAATCTGATGTAAGATTGATTACAACCTTAAGCAACAGTATGAGTGTTGCACTTGAAAATGCAAGATTGTTTGATGAAACTAACCGGTTGTTAAAAGAAACAGAACAGCGGACAGCAGAACTTTCGGTTATTAACAGCATTCAGGAAGGATTGGCAAGAGAACTTGATATAAACGGCATATATGAACTTGTTGGAGAAAGATTATGCGGTCTGTTTCATTTGCAAACATTGGTAATTCGTACATTCGATTATGAAACCGGATTTGAGCATTGGCACTATTCAATTGAAGAAGGAAAAAAACAAATTGTAAATCCGCGTCCATTTAACTGGAACAGTAAAATTCTTATTGAAACAAAAAAGCCTTTACATATTCACGAGAGTTATGTAGAAACAGCAAAAAAGTATGGAAGCCCAGGCGTAACATCAGGTCGGCCACCCAAATCAGCCGTTTTTGTTCCTATGATTGTTGGAGATGTGGTTAAAGGATCTGTTAGCCTTCAGAATCTTAACAAAGAAAATGCTTTCAGCGATTCAGATGTTCGACTTCTAACCACAATTACCAATAGTATGGTTGTTTCACTTGAAAATGCCAGACTCTTTGATGAGACAAATAAACTTCTGAATAAAACAAAGCAGCAAGCAATTGAATTAGGAATTATAAACAGTGTTGGAGAAGGTTTAGCCAAACAGTTGGACTTCCAATCGATTGTTGATCTTGTTGGTGATAAAGTTAGAGAAGTTTTCAATGCACAAGTTGTGTCAATCTCAACATATAATTCTGTTGATGAGACAATCCATCATCGGTATGTGGTTGAAAAGAATGAGCGGTATTACTTCGATAAACCTATCGAAATTGATCCTGACAGAAAAGAAATAATAGAGACACAAGTGCCTTTGATATTTGGAACTAGCCAAGAAATGATCGATCACAGCGGTGATCAAATACTTGATGGAGAAATGCCAGAATCATTTTTAGGCGTACCTATAATTCATAATCAAAAAACAACGGGCGTAATTACTATTCAAGATTTGGATAGGCAGAATCTTTATTCGGAAAACGATGGGATTCTTTTAATGACTCTTGCATCAAACATGGGTGTTGCGCTTGAGAATGCAAGACTATTTGAAGAAACAAAAAGACTTCTTAACGAAACCCAGCAGCGAAATATAGAACTCTCTATTCTCAATACCATTCAAGAAGGTTTGGTACAGGAGATGGATATTGAATCAATAATCAATCTTGTTGGAGATAAATTTAGAGAAGCCTTAGGATTTCTTGATCTGGGAATAAGACTCTATGATAAGGAAAATGATACACTTCATTTTTATTATGAATATGAGCATGGAAAAAAATTAGCAATTAACCCTATGAAGCCAACCCCGCTTTCCAAATATGTTTTGGAATCCGGAAAGACTCTTTTACTAAGGAAGAACACTCCAGAAGAAAAAGAAAAACTTGGAATTTTAGGTAAGACAACCATTCCTGGTACAGATGTAAGTAAATCACTTGTAATGGTACCAATCCTTTTAGGATCAGAGGCAAAAGGATTAATATTGATAGAGAATTATGAGAAAGAAGATGCCTTCTCGGAATCTGATATAAGACTTCTTACAACGGTTTCAAATAGTATGAGCGTTGCATTAGAGAACGCCCGTCTTTTCAAAGAAACACTAAGACTTCTTGATGATAGTAAGAAACGCACTGCCGAACTTGGAACAGTTAATAGTATTAGTCAAGCCATTGTAGGACATCTTGAAATAAATAATCTTATTAAACTTGTTGGCGATAAGGTACGCGAACTATTTAATGCAAACATTGTTTATTTAGCTCTTCTGGATAAAGAAGAGAACATGATTAAATTCCCTTATGGCTACGGAGATGATTATCCTCCTCTTAATTTTGGAGAAGGACTAACATCGAGCATAATAATTTCTAAGAAACCTTTACTTATTAATAAAGAACTTGATAAAAAAACTGAGGAGTTAGGCATTAAGAGAATTGGAACAGCCTCTGCATCTTATCTTGGTGTGCCTATTCCGGTTGGTGAAGAAATTATTGGAGTCTTAAGTGTGCAGAGCACCGAAAATGAAAATACTTTTGGTGACGATGACATGAGACTACTTACAACAATAGCTATTCACGTTGGCATAGCAATTAATAATGCTAATCAATATAAAGAGCTAAATAAAACTTTAGATGATTTGAGAGCTACACAAAATCAGCTTGTTGCCCAGGAGAAACTTGCTTCACTTGGTCAGCTTACAGCCGGTATTGCTCATGAAATAAAAAACCCGCTCAACTTTGTTAATAATTTTTCTGAGCTTTCTGTTGGTTTGGTTGAAGAATTAAGAGATGAACTTAATAAGATTGCTGAAAAAATTGCGAAAGATGACTTAGAAGAAATTAATGATATACTCGATGCGCTAAAACAAAACTCAGAAAAAACAAAAGAACATGGTAAAAGAGCAGATAGTATAGTTCATAGTATGCTTCAGCACTCAAGAGGTAAAAAAGGTGAAAAGCAAACTACCGATATTAATTCAATGCTTGACGAAGATTTGAATTTGGTTTTCCACGGAATGCGCGCTCAGGATGGAACATTCAATATTAAGATTGAGCGTGAATATGATAAAAAATTGAGCAAAATTGATGTTATACCTCAAGACATGAGCAGAGTGTTTTTAAATATCCTTACAAATGGTTGTTATGAAGCGCATCGAAAGAAAACTGAGCTGAACGGCGATGAACCGGCAAAGATTTTAGTGAGAACTATTGAGCAAGATAATTTTATTGAAATACGTATAAGAGATAACGGTCATGGAATTCCAGAGAAAATAAAGGGAAGTCTTTTTACACCCTTTTTTACAACCAAACCAACCGGAAAAGGCACCGGGCTTGGGCTTTCAATTAGTTATGATATAGTAGTTGCTGAACATAAAGGAGAGCTGTTATTTGAAACAGAGGAAGGAAAGTTCACCGAGTTTATAATTAGATTACCAAAAAACCAAAAGAAATAAAAATATGAGCGCAATTATTCCAAGAATTTTAGTAGTAGATGATGAACCCGATTTAGAGCTTCTCATAAATCAAAAGTTCAGAAAAGAAATAAAGCAAGGTGTATATAATTTTGTCTTTGCCGGTAATGGTGTTGAGGCTTTGGAGAAACTTATTGCTGATAAAGAAATAGAGTTGGTTTTAACCGACATAAACATGCCGGAAATGGATGGGTTGACTTTACTTTCTAAAATTAAAGAACTCAACAATCCAATTCTTCATTCCGTAATTGTTTCTGCCTATGGCGATATTTATAATATACGCACAGCAATGAATGGCGGCGCTTTCGATTTTGTTGTTAAACCAATCGATCTTACTGATCTTGAAATAACAATTAAAAAATCCTTAGATAATCTTTCTGCATTAAAGAAAGCCTTGAAAGCGAGAGATGAATTAATTTCTGTTCGGAATGAATTGGAAGAAGCACGTTCGCTTCAACTTTCTATGCTACCAAAAAGTATCCCTCTAATTGACGGGTTGGAAATTTCTGCCTATATGAGAACGGCAAGCGAAGTTGGTGGCGATTATTATGATTTCTCTATTAAAGACGATAGCTCTGTCAATATTGCAATTGGAGATGCAACAGGTCATGGAATGAGAGCTGGTATAATGGTTGCCGTAATGAAAACTCTTTTCTTAACTAATTCTACTCATCATGATCTAGAGGATTTTTTCAAGCTGGCAAACAAAGCCATTAAATCATTAAACCTTGGCAGAATAATGATGGCATTTGAAATGATGAACATCAAAGGGAATCAAGTCAAGTTTATTAGCGCGGGCATGCCTCCAATCTTTCTTTACAAGAGAACTGAAAAAACAATATTAGAACACGAGTCTCTTGCAATGCCATTTGGAGCAATTTCAGATCAAACATTTACAATAAATAGTTTTACAATTGATTCTGGAGATGTTATTTTAATTTTGAGTGATGGATTACCTGAGCTATTTAATAACAAAAAAGAATATTTTAGTTATGAAAAAGTTAAGCTGGAGTTTCTTTCAGTTGCAGAAAAATCTACTAATAGTATTATAGAACATCTTAAAAATAAATCTGTTGAATGGGCAAGCGGAATTGATCCCGTTGATGACATTACATTTATAGCAATTAAAATAACTACATAAATAACTTTGTAATCAATAAAAAAACAAAACGCGAGGTAAAAATGAAAGTCAATATAGTTGAAAAGTACACAGCAGTTGTTTTAGAACTTAAAGGTGATATCCTGGGCGGACCAAAAGATGCTGAGTTCGGTGACTCACTTCGCAAGCTTATAGCTGAAGGCAAGAAAAACATTATTATCGATTTGAAAGAAACTGGATTTGTAAACAGCTCTGGTTTAGGGATGCTTATTGGCGGTTATACAACAGTTAAAAATGGCGGAGGAGAATTGAAATTAGCTAACGCAACTGAAAAAATTGAAAGCCTTCTCGTTATAACCAAATTAACTTCGGTATTTACAAACTATACTTCTGTTGAAGATGCTGTAAATAGCTTCTCAAATTGAAGTTATATTAAAGATGGCTCAGCAGAGATTGTTTGTTGTTTAAGTAAGAGGTTTTCTAAAAAGTACATATATGAATGTAGGCACAACCTTTAAGTTGCAATAAAAGCAAGCTAATACTTGCGGCTGCTTCTACTTTTATTCTTTTGAGAGAACCTCTTTTTTTTGTTGAATTCTCATCAAAACATCTTGCCAATATTATTAGGTTATGCTTTCATTGTTTAATAATTGTTAAGGTTCTTGTCGGCAATAGGAAAGCAGCTATTTTTAGTATAGTTTTGCACCTTAATTAATTAGTTCATGTAACATATAATAGTATAAATCATTTCACATAATCGATATTACACAAATGAAAACAAGAATACTTTTACTGATCTTACTAACAACTATTACTACACTTGCGCAGCATGGCAAATTAAAAACCGGAAATGTAATTTTTGTTCATCCCGACGGAACTGCTTTAGCTGATTGGAATGCACTAAGAATTTTAACAGTTGGTCCAGACTCGGAAATTAATTGGGATAAGTTAAATAGTCTGGCATTGTATCAAGGGCATATTAAGGATCGAATAACATCTTCTTCAAATGCAGGCGCTACAATTCATGCATATGGTATTAAGGCAAACTTAGATGCTTTTGGAATGGATAATGGAAGTATCCCAATATCTAGATCCGGTAAAAAACTTAGTATTATGGAAGAAGCAAAGGAAAACAAAATATTTACCGGAATAATAAATTCCGGCTCGATCATTGAGCCCGGTACAGCAGTATTCGTTTCAAGTGAAATAAAAAGAAATCGTTATGAATCTATTTCAAAACAAGTAATTGAATCGGGAACGGACTTAATATTTTCTGGTGGAGAAAACTGGCTTCTTCCAAAAGGGGTAAAAGGCAAATTTACTGATAGCGGAGAAAGAACTGATGGAATTAATTTGATTGAGTTTGCAAAAAACAACGGCTATGTTGTAATTTATACAAAAGAAGAGCTTACCTCACTTTCTCCAAAGGTTAAAAAAGTACTTGGTGTATTTGCCAAAGAACATACTTTTAATGATGAAACAGAAGAAAAACAAATTGCTAAAAAACTACCAAACTATATTGAAACAGCTCCAACATTAAAAGAAATGACAGAATTTGCATTAAAATTTTTTTCTGAAAAAGGAAAATTCTTTTTAGTGATTGAGGAAGAAGGAACAGATAATTTTGGAAATAAAAATAATGCACAAGGTAAATTAGAAGCTTTAAAACGAGCCGATGATGCTCTTGGTGTTGTAATTGAATACGTAAAGAAAAATCCAAAAACACTTTTAGTTACAGCTTCTGATAGCGAAGCAGGCGGAATGGAAATTGCCGGATATGAAATTGATAAACTTGGTTTAAATAACCCATTACCTGCAACAGATCCCAATGGCGCACCTATTGATGGAACAAAAGGCACTGCAACACTTCCTTTTGTATCTGCTCCTGATAATAATGGAAACCAATTTTATTTTGGTTTAGCTTGGTCATCATTTGGAGATGTTACCGGCTCTGTTGTTGCAAGAGCTCACGGATTAAATTCGGAAAAAATGAAGGGAAAAGTAGACAATACTTTTATTTATCAATTGATGTATCTAACACTTTTTGGCAAGTGGGTAAAATAGTTAGGTAGTAATATTGTATTGTGAATTTATTGTTAAATTTTTAAACACTATGTTTTGATTAAGATTGTTCTTCTAAATTTGTTTTTAAAAACAAAGCGAAATTGAATTTAAAGACTATAAATAAAAAAGCCTGGCTTATTTCGGCTGATATGGGCTACGGACATCAAAGGGCAATATACCCTTTGAAACTTATAGCTAAAGATGAAATTATTAATGTCGGGTCAAATTCAAATGCATCAAAAAATGAAGAGAAATTATGGAAAAGAGTTCTTGCTGCATACGAATTTGTATCTCGCGCTAAAAGCTTACCAATAATTGGAAAATACCTTTTTAGTTTACTCGATGTAATATTACACATACCTTCATTTTATCCTTTAAGAGACCTTTCGAATAAAACATTTCAAGTTGAAATCCTAGAGAAGAATATTAAGAAAGGTCTTTGTTCCGGTATGCTTGAAAGCATTCAATCAGAAAACCTTCCAATAGTTACTTCATTTTACGCACCAGCAATTGCAGCAAATATGAATGGCATTAATGAAGTTAATTGTATTGTCTGCGATGCCGATTTGAATAGAGTTTGGGTAGCTAAAGAACCTTGGGAAAGTAGAATCGTATATTTTACTCCATGCGGAAAGGCAAGCCAACGTCTTAAAGCGTATGGTGTTCCTGATGAAAAAATTATTACTACAGGATTTCCTTTGCCAATTGAATTATTGGGTTCCAGAGAATTAGATGTTTTAAAAAAGAACTTAGCATTAAGACTAAAAAGATTAGATCCCAAAGGATTATTCTGGGCACGGCACGGAGTAAATGTTGAACACTTTCTTGGAAGAGAATATTGTTCAACAGACGTAAATATACAAATTACAATTGTTTTTAATGTTGGTGGTGCTGGAGCTCAGAAGGAATTAGGAATTGAAATTGCAAAAAGTTTAAGAAACGAAATCCAAAATGGTAAAATAAAACTCTATCTTGTTGCAGGGACTAAACTTGATGTAAAAAATTACTTTGAGGAAACGACGAAACAAATAAAATTATGTAACGAAAACTTAGTAGTAATTTATTCGGAGACTATAGAAGAGTATTTTGAAAAATTTAATCATTTATTGCATTCAGCAGATATTCTATGGACAAAGCCAAGCGAATTGTCATTTTATTGCGCGCTTGGGTTACCGGTAATAATTGCACCGCCTATTGGATCACAAGAAAAATTCAATCGTAAGTGGTTATTAGAAGTTAGAGCCGGTATAAAACAAATAAAACCTCAGTATACAAATCAATGGCTTTTTACAATGCTAAATAATGGTTCGCTTGCAGAAGCCGCATGGTCAGGTTTTTTACGGGGACGGAAACTTGGAACCTATAATATTATTGATTATATAAATGATGGTTTTATTGAACCAAATAATTCCGCAGTTATGAGATGAAAAATGAAAAATAAAGTTATGTTTTTTTATCTAAATACGGGAGGAGGGCATTATTCTCCGGCAAAAGCTTTGAGTGATTATTTCCTTTCGAATAATTCAGATTTATTTGAAACGCATTTAATTGATGGTTTACAAAAAAGCTCAACATTTGCAAAACTTACTTTGGAAGGAGGATATAGATTTTTGCAGAATAATGCTCAGTGGTTTTATGAATTAATTTATTTATTTCATAAAGTTAGGTTCATTGCTGCTATCAGTAATTGGCTGGTTTCAAAAAACACAAAAAAATATTTGACAGAAATTATAACACAAGAGAAACCAACAACTATTGTTATCTTACATTTTTTCATGATTAAACCGATTTTAAAAATTCTTAAAGAAAAAAACATTTCTTCAGAAGTGTTTGTATTAGTTACAGATCCCTACACAGCGCATCCACTTTGGTATGTTAATAAGAAAGTAGACTTTATTGTTTTTAGTGATGAACTAAAAACTGATTTTATATCAAAAGGCATAAACGAGAAGAATATTACTGTATTTCCATTTGTTATAAATAATAAGTACAGTAATACTCTAAATTATGACTTAATCGAAAAATTAAAGAAGAATTATTCTCTTAAACATGATAAGACAGTTTTAATTATTGGTGGAGCGGATGGATTGAAAAATGGTAAAGAGTTGATTATTGAGCTTAATAAGAAAGTTAAAGAAGTAAACATTATTATTGTCTGCGGAAGAAATGAATCACTTTATCGAGAAATAACTGATTTAAAGTTGAGCAAATCTTTGGATAATTTGATTGTACTGGGATTTGCGGATAATGTTTACGAGCTAATCAATTTGGCTGATTTAGTTATAACTAAATGCGGAGCTTCAACAATAATGGAAATACTGTTATTAGGAAAAATACCATTGATAAATAGCTACTTGTGGGAACAAGAAAAAGGAAATAAAGATTTTGTAGTTAAGAATAATCTTGGTTTTTATATAAAAGAAAGCAAAAATGTTTCAGAAAAAGTTTTTCAATTGTTTTCGGATTCAAAATTAATGAAAGAGTATGAAACCAACATCAACAATAAAGGACTAAAAAATGGATTAGTTGATGTTGGATTATTTATACAACAAATAAGTACAAGCAAACACTATAGTTAAAATTGCAGTTCTTAATTTTGGTATCTAAATATTCTCACTTAAGTTAACCATTTCAATAGCAAAAATTGCAGCATCCCAGCCTTTGTTACCAGCTTTGGTTCCGGCACGTTCAAGTGCTTGTTCAAGCGTGTCTGAAGTAATTACTCCAAAAATTACCGGAATCCCGCTTTCTAAACCAACGTTAGCAACTCCTTTTGAAACCTCTGCCGATACATAATCGAAATGAGGTGTAGCTCCACGTATTACAGCACCAATACAAATAACGGCATCAAACTTTTTTGACTCTGCAATTTTCTTAGCGGCAAATGGTATTTCGAAAGAGCCGGGAACATAAGCTACGGTGATATCGTCGTCAGAACACTCGTGTCTTTTTAGACAATCAACAGCGCCTGAAAGAAGGCTTTTGCAAATTACTTCGTTAAATCTGGAAACAACGATTGCAAATTTTTTCCCTTTTGCGGTTAGATTACCTTCTAGAATATGCATTTTATTTTCCTTTTAGTTTTGTAATAATTATAATCTTGTTAATAAATGACCAAGCTTTTCTTTTTTTGTTTTTAAGTAATGTGTGTTGCTGCTATTGGGTTTTATTTCAACAGGAATGCGTTCAACAATATCTAAATCATATCCATTCAAACCTATAATCTTTTTAGGATTGTTTGTTATTAAACGAATCTTTGTAAGTCCGAGATCTTTTAGTATCTGAGCACCAATTCCATAATCACGCAAATCTGCTTTAAAGCCAAGTTTTTCATTGGCTTCAACTGTATCACTTCCTTTATCCTGTAAAGCATAAGCCATAAGTTTATTTACAATCCCAATTCCTCTTCCTTCTTGTCTCATATATAACAAAACTCCACAGCCTTCTTTTTCTATCATTTCTAAAGCAGAAACAAGCTGCTCACCACAGTCGCATCTTAATGAACCAAAAACATCGCCGGTTAAACATTCTGAATGGACACGCACTAATGGTGCTTTTTCGGTTGTTAAATTACCTTTAACAATAGCGATTGGATTATCATTAGGGTCTAACATGTTTTCAAAAAGGTGCAGTGTAAACTCACCAAATGCGGTGGGAAGGTTAATAACAGTTTTACATTTAACTAGCTTCTCTTTTTTTCTTCTAAACTCAATTAAAGCTGCGATTGAAATTATTTTTAAATTATTTTTTTGACCAAATTCAACTAATTGAGATAAATGAGCCATTGTCCCATCTTCGTGAAGAATTTCACAAAGAATACCAATTGGTTTTAATCCGGCTAATGCTACAATATCGGTTGCTGCTTCAGTATGACCGGCACGTTTTAAAACACCGCCATTCTTTGCAATTAAAGGAAATATATGTCCCGGTCTGGCAAAATCTTCAGGCTTCGAAAGATCATCAGCAATTGCTTTAATTGTTGCAGATCTATCAAATGTTGAAACACCCGTAGTAGTTCCATAATTATAATCAACGGAAATTGTAAATGGAGTTTGATGGGTTGAAGTATTTTCATTAACCATTAATTCCAGCTCAAGCTCTCTTGCTTTTTTTTCATTTATAGCAACACATAAAAGACCTCTAGCTTCACGAGTGATAAAATTGATTTGTGCTGGAGTTATTAATTCAGCCGCGGCAATAATATCACCTTCGTTTTCGCGGTCAGCATCATCAATAACAATAATCATCTTACCATTACGTATATCTTCAATGGCTTCATCTATAGTACTTAATTTGTTTATGAATTCGTTGTTAGCAATTTCCATTTCAATATCCAATCTTTGTTAACCAATCTTCAGTAATATTATTTATTATTTGTGTTGAATTATCTTTAAAATTTTCAGCATACTTTGCCATAACGTCTACTTCAATATTTACTTTATCACCGACTTTCTTATAACAAAGGTTTGTTTTGTACCATGTGAGAGGAATTATAGAGCAAACAATAACATTCGGACTTAACTTAGCCACTGTAAGACTGATTCCATCAATTGCAATAGAACCTTCTTTAACTATATACTTAAGTATTTTGTCTTCTATTGATATTGAAACTATATAATTACCACCATTATTTTTTATTGAAGTTATTTTCCCGGTTTGATTTACATGACCTTGCACCAAATGCCCGCCGAGTTTATTACCAAATGCAAGTGCAGGTTCAAGATTAACTTTTGTGCCAACCTTAATCTGAGCTAAAGTGGTTTTGCGAATTGTTTCATGAACAGCGTCAAATGAAAAATTATTCTTATTTAGCTTTGTAACTGTTAAGCATACTCCGTTTAACGCAATTGAATCACCAATTTTTGAGTGTATAGCTAAACTCTCGGTTTTTACTTCAAGAGACAAACCTCCAGAAAAAGGTTTTGAAGAAATAATTTTACCAACTTCTTCAATTAATCCGGTAAACATTTGCTTTTCAAGTTTTTGTATTGGTACAATTTGTCTTTGCCTAAAGTAGTTTCTTTTTGTAATGCTAAATTAATAAACGTCAATGAATCAGCAACCAGCAATCCTTTTTTTAGAATAACTGGCGTTTGAATGTGAAATAGTTCATCAAAGCAGTTTGAGTTTAAAAATTGTTCAAAAATTAAATTTCCTCCCTCAACCAGTAAAGAATTAATTTTAAATTGAACAAGTTTAGCAAGTATATCATAGATTATTAAATGCATATCATGATCAGTTTCAATTTCAACCAGTGTTATTGGCTTTTCATAAAATGCTGCTTTTCTAGATTCATCTACTTTATTTGAACAAAAAACAATTGTTTCGCCTTTGCTATCATTGTAAATATTTGAGTCCAAATTTGAAAATAATTTCCCGTCTATTATAATTCTCTTGGGATTTTTTCCATCAATTTCTCTAACTGTTAGTTGCGGGTTATCGATATTAACTGTATTTGCTCCAATTAAGATTGCATCATGCTCTGCACGGAGTTTATGAACAAATACTTTTGATTCCTTGCCTGTGAGCCAAGTTTGTCTGCCTTCCTCTTCAGTTATCATTCCATCTTTAGATGTAGCGATCTTTAAAGTTATGTGCGGAATGCCAAATCTCTGGGCTTTGAAATAGAATTTGTTTAATTCGTATCCTTCATCTTCTAAGACATTAGTAATTACTTCAATTCCGGCATCTTTTAACTGCTGAACTCCTTTTCCTTTCACTTTTGGATTTACATCCAAATTTGAAATCACAACTCTTTTTATTCCGCTTGCAATTATTAAAGGTGCGCAAGGCGGAGTTTGCTTATCAGTATGCATGCAAGGTTCAAGATTGCAATAAAGAGTTGATCCTTCTAGGTTCTCATTTGCACCAAGTATTGCGTTTCTCTCTGCATGTAATGAACCATACTTTTCATGATACCCAGTTGCAATAATATTGTCATCTTTAATTATAACACAACCTACAAGCGGGTTAGGGCTTGCAAAATATTGTCCTTTTCGTGCTATTTCAAAACAGAGCTTTATGTATTTCTCATGCATACTAATTTGGGTCATGTTATTTCATTGTTCTTTTGTAAAAGTTAATATTTTGTAATATTCATGAAGCATAGTTATGAATAAACTATAATAAAGAAATAAAAATTATTTGAGAAAAATGCTGCTATTTGTTTTAAAGTCATAATTATAAACGCATAAATGATTACATGCGAAGCTAATAAATGTAATCTAAACAGAGAAGAGTAATTAAAGCTGATAAATATTGAAGACTCAATTATTACTTGAAATATTCTTTAGGATAAATACATCTGAAGCTTATGAAAAGAAGAATAAATGTTGTTTCCAATGGTAGATAGAAACTGCAAAATTGAAAATAAAATTAAACACCAGAGTATGAATTAGATCTAGTGCTTGAATAAAGAAGAAATAGTTTACTTCTAAGCATTAGAATTTTTAATATTTCACGAATCATACTTTTATCGCTCAATTTAACTATGCTCAATTCTCTGAACAATTGTATTAGAGATTCATCTTCCAAAGTATTTAATGGAATATTATTTTTCTCTATTTCAAGTTTTAGATTCATGATCTTTCTATGCTGCTTTTATACTAATAATTTGTACAATAGTCATTCTTGGTGTAATGTTTGTTGTTGTAATCCTATTTTGAATAAATGTGGTTGAATTGTGATTGGCGTAATCAAAATATTCTAAAATGTTACTCGGAGTAAACCGATTAGTATTCTTATCAAGTATGCTGTCATAATATTCTTGATACAATTTATTGGCTGTTTGATAGCTGAAGTATGAATCACTTCTAATCGAGCTATTATTAGATTCGCTAACTAAATCGTGACTCATTTTCTTGTATTGAGAAATCATGAAACGAATTGTCAATATAATAGCGGTTGTTTCAATACTTAAAAGAAATAATTCCATCTCTTGTCTCCTTAATTACTACGAGCAAAAATGGAATATTCAGCTAAGTTGTAGTATAAAAGTAAATATGATAAAACTGTAACAGAGATATTTAATTGTGTAGCAGTTTATGTGACAAAGTTATGGACTACTCATTTAGCATTATTCACTCTAACGACAAATATTTTTTTGGTAACTGAACAAGGTAACGCTAATAAATCATCAATAATTAATTCTGCTCTGTATGTTCCTTCCTTTTTATAGCGGTGTAATACAATAAATGATTCTGATTGAGTACCGTCTCCGAACAACCACTTAATTTTTAATTTTGAATAAGTATCGTCCAGATATTTAGAAGCATCAAATAAAACTTCATCATTTGCTTTACCTATAACAACTGTAGTATCAGGAATATCTTTTAGTTTCAGTGGAGTTCTAACATCTATTTGTATCGTATCTTCTGCAATAATAGCTCCTGCTGTATTTGAAATTGAAAATCTCAATCTTCTAATTCCAGGAGTGCTATATAATATTTTATAATTCATACTTGTTGAAACTATTTTCTCGAATTCATCTTTCCAAAAAAATGATAAAGACTTATCTAAAAATCTCTGTGTAACTTTTGGTGTTAAAGTGATAGATTGATTAACACAAGTTATTATGCTTTTATCTATTTCAAGTTTCGGAAAGTCTCTCACTATTATACGTTTCGTAACCTCATTTATATTATTTGCTAGTTTAGAATTGTCTTCAACAAGTAGACGTACATTAAATAGACCACTTTCTTTAAAAGTGTATTCAGACATAATTTGTGTTGAAATAAGTTGATTGTTTATAAACCATTTATATGATTCAATACTACCATCCATATCTTTAGAACTGCTGGCATCAAGTATTAAAGATGAATTAAGATAGATATCCTCTGGAATTGCAAACACTGCTTTTGGTGATTCATTGATTGTAATTCTTAACGAATCTTTTGAATAATTGTTTTCAATGTTTGTATTATCAAATACGGTTAATACAACTATAAATGAACCACCTTTTTGGTAAGAATGAGTAGCAACAATACTTTCTCCTTTTGTTCCATCTCCAAAATCCCATAAATAGGATGAAATGTTACCATCGATATCAAATGATTTGGAAGCATCAAACTTTATCAACTGACCAGTGCCGGCTGTTGAAATAGAGTTCGCTTTTGCAGTAGGAGAATTATTGACATAAATAGTCTTACTAATTTCGGAGCTATTACAAAGATTGTTTGCATCTGTTGTGATTTTTAGACTAACAGTATAAACACCAGCCTGGTTAAAAGCTCGTTTAATGCTTCTTCCTTCATACAACTTGCCGTCGCTGAAAGTCCACTTGTAATTATTTATTGTTCCAAAGTCTGTATTGCTTGCGGAAGCATCAAAAAGTGAAGAGTAACCCACTGGAATAGAATCACGACTGGTAAAAGAAGCATTTGGTGCAGCTGTAATTGTTACTGTAATTTCATCTCTTGATGAATTATTGCAGTTTCCGTTACTTTCTCCTGTAACTGTTAGTACTGTTTTATAAACTCCTGGTTTATTATAAATATGAAATGGACTGACTCCGCCACCGGTTTCTCCATCGCCAAAATCCCATTCGTAAGAATTTATTAAACCGTCAGTATCAGTCGATTTAGAACCATCAAACCGAACTGGGGAGTTAGCGCATGCAGTTATATCATCACCGGCATTGGCTATAGGTGCTTCCAATACTGTAATTAGTTTTGTATCAATATCTTCGTTACAATTTAAACCGGAAGAATCCTTTACTCTTAATGTTACTTTATAAACTCCTCCTTTCTTAAAAATTTTTACAATGTTACTTCCTTTTGCATTTGTAGAGTCCTCAAATATCCATTCATATTCTAAGGGTTCCTTTATAAAACCAATTGACTTCTGTCCATTTAATAATACTAATTCACCTACGCAAACAGTTGTGTCGTTACCAGCGTTTGCTATAGGCGGATGATGCAGCTTTACAATTATTGTTTTTTTTACAATTGAATTACTTAAACCATGCCCATCATCAACCGTTAGAATAACAGGTAAAACACCACGTTCAATAAATTTATGTGTTATAATTCCGGTACCGTTTACTTTCTTTGCATTCGGGAAATCCCAAGTGAATGATAGTTTGTCGCCATCTCCATCAAAGGAGGCAGAAGCATCGAAATGAATAACATCCGTACATTTTGCTATAAAATCTTCAGTTACTATAACCGGAGAAGAATTAATCTTAATATTAACTGTTTTACTGCTTACTGAATTGCTCACCTTTGAATTATCATATACTGCTAATTGCGCCGAATAACTACCGGGATTTGTAAAAGTTTTCTCTACAATCTTTTTATCAGACGAAGTTCCATCAGAAAACTTCCACTCATATTTAATAATCGAGCCATCTTGGTCAAAAGAATTAGTAGCATCAAATTTTACTTTTTGATTTGGCGCTGCGATTATAGGTGCATTAATATTTATTACCGGGCTTTTATTAACCTTCACAATTGCATAATCAATCCCGCTTAAAGGGTAAACAAAATCATCAGTTACTACAAGTCCAACTATAAAAGTACCTTCATCTTTAAATTGATAAATAAACTCACTCATATCACTTACTTTAGAATTATTTATGTACCACTCTCTTTTGATAATATTTCCATCCGGATCAAGTGAATTATCACTTTTGAAAGTTACTTTATCATTTGGTGCAATTGTGTGATCAGGTCCTGAATCAGCGATTGGACGTTTGTTTATAGTTACAAAAGAAGTGTCAAAGTCAAAGTTATTAGAAGCTTTAGTATTATCAATAACTTTTAAAATTATTCGGTAAGTGCCGGCAAGAGAATAATTATGAGTTATTTGAGAGCCAAGTCCAGTATTTCCATCACCAAAATCCCATTCATATTTTGTTACACTTCCATCATTATCAAATGATTTACTTCCATCAAGTTTTACTTCACCCGTCTTAGCCAATCGCTCATTTTCAATTACTGCTTTAGGGCGGGCATTAACTGTAACAACTATTTTGGTGGAATCTTTATCTGATAAAGTCTGTGAATCATCTTGAACAATAAGTTTAACAAAATATTTGCCTGGCGTATCGTAATTGTAAGTTGGTTTCACAAGGCTCGATTTTGATCCATTCCCAAAGTCCCAAGTGTAAGAGATTAGTTTACCATCTTTATCATAAGATTTACTAGCATCAAAAAAAATATTTTCATTGTTTGCTGCAACTATATCTGAACCAGCATTAGCGACCGGAGGAAAATTTATTTTTACATTAACTAATAAGGAAGCAGTATTGTTTTTAGCCGGAGAATTATCCATACAAAACAACTTAACTTTATAATCTCCAGGTTTAGGAAATCTCATTTTAACAATTTCACCGGATAAATTTCCAAGCGATCCAAAATCCCATAAATATTTAGTTATTTCACCATCGTTATCTTTGCTATTCGAGGCATCGAAAGTTAACTCTTCATTAGCGGCGCCAGTGCGGTATAAATTGGTAATTGGAATTGGTTGGGAATTAATTACTATAATAAGTGAATCTGAATCAGAATTGCATACAGACTGGAAATTGTCTTCGACTTTAAGAATTGCTTTATAAGTTCCGGGAAGTTTATAAGAATGTGTTGGTTTCATTTTTTGAGATGAATTGCCGTCTCCAAAATTCCACATAAACTTCACTATTTTACCATCGTTATCTGAAGATAAACTTCCATCAAATAGAATATTTTCATTAGGCGCGGCAATTATTTGCTTGCCGGCTATCGCATTTGGTTTTTCATTTATTATTATGTCAAGTTTTTCAAGTTTTGCTCTTGTAATTGCATTTGATTGTTCTTCTAGGTAAACCCTTGCAGAATAATTACCATGCTTATCAATCCGGTGTTCAAAATTATTTTTTGTTGTTTCAAAACCATCTGAAAGATTAATTAGAAAAGAAAGTGCCCCATTGTTAGAAGCCTTAGATTTTGAAAAATCGAGATCAAATGTGTAACAATCTTTGTATTTAAGATTAGAAACAATAGTAGGAATAGTTTTTCTCGGCTTGATAAAACTAGATAAATCTATTGGTAAGTTTATACCCTTGTCGTCAGTTAAATAAAATGTGCAAACATTAGTTTTTTTCTTTTCCATTCCGTAATCAATAGAACAAAAATTTCCTTGTTCATACTCAGAAACTTCATAACTTGTTTTATTCCATACTTTAGGATCTTTCACAATTGCTTTTAATCCCTCAAATAAAATAGTACTTACATAGAAATTTGTATTATCTAAATCAAATGTGTGAAGGTTAACAGTTGTTGTGTTTTTAGGAATATATGATCTAAATGAAAATGAAGTAGCTGTCGGCTCTAATATTAAAGTTGGTTCAAATGAATAAACTTTATAGTTTTTATCTAAAAGTTCATTTGATTCTGAGAACACACCAATTTGAAACACATTACCATCATCTCCACTTACGCTTTCAACTAGAATCGAATAGTATTTGTCTTCATTACTAATATCTACAATTTCAGCCAATAATGACCAACTCATTTCGTGTGAAAAATCATCTTTAACTTCAATTGATTTAATTAAGTGGGGTAGCAATTTAGAAGAATCTGTTTTTACAAGAAAAATATTTTCTTTCAACTCACCTTTATACAGGCTAAAACGGTAAGTAGAATTAAAATTGCTAATAGGTAAATCAAAGGTTCCACCGCAATTCATATCAAATATTTTGAATAGCACTTTTCCTTTATAGGATTTATCAATTATTATATTAATTACTTGCAGATTGTTATCGTCACCTTCTCCTTTGGGAGCGTCTATACCATAATTAGAAAAACGGAGCCCGCTTTGAGAGAAAATACAAGTAGTTAGCATAAGCATTAGTAATACAATTTTATTCATTTGCATACCGACTTAATTGTTCAATTGATATATCTTTTTATTGCCTAAGTAATCACTAAGAATAACAGAAATTAACTTTGGAACTGATTGCGATTCTATTCTAAATTCATTTGAAAACTGTTTACGTAAATTATCTAGCTCAAGAATGTATGTGTAAGTATTATTTCCAATCAATACTTCGGCGGAAGCAGTTCTTGTAAGTTGAGTCTCATCAGTTGCAGTAACTACAATCTTGTATTTGCGTTTCTTTTTGTCGATAGCAATTATATTACTTGTTTTTAGAACAGGAGGCATGTTGTCGTAAATAATATTTAAAACATTATATGAAACATTGCCAGCTTTGTCTTTAGCTTTAATCTCTATACGGTTATTACCTTGTTTAAGATTAAGTATTTGCTTGAATGTTAAATTATGACTGATCAGTTGGTTTGTTCCATTTAGAGTTACTGTTGCTTCTTCACTTAACTTACCAGTTAAAATATATTCAGTATCCTGAACTATGTTTTTAATATTAGCATCAAAAGTAATTGCTGGAGGAATACTATCAACAACTATTTTCAAAAGCGATTTGTTATTAACACCGGTTATAGATTTTGCAGAAATTAAAACTTCACTATTATCAACAATTCCACTTAAAGAAAAATTTGTGAAACCGGTTGAATCAGTAACCAATGTTTTTTCTATTTGTGGTTTTAGAGAAGTAATTTCTAATTTGGTAAAGGGATGTGTAGTTAATCTAAAATTCAAAATACTGCTATTTGTGATTATAATGGATTTAGCAGCCAATTCACCATAATTCTGTAGAATCATTGGTAAAACTGTATCTGGAAAGCAATATACAATTTTAGCTTGCTCAGTTTTAAAACCCAATTTATTTTGCGCTGTTACTCGTATAACATTCTTGCCGGTAGACAAATTATGTTTGTGAGAGAAAAACCCTTCCAAATTAATTGGGACACTAATCTCATTAATTAATAAAAGTGAATTTTCAGAAACTTTCCCTTTGATATTAACAAATGAATCTTTCGTAATAAAATTGTTTGTAGGATTTTCGATTGTTAAAAATGGTTTTGAGTAATCACTGGCAACAATAACAGTTCTCTTAGATGAAAATAAACCTGGTAATCCTACGCTATCAACAGTGCAAACACGCCAATAATATACTCCATTTTCAACATCTTTGATCTCATATTCGGTTGAGTTACCTATTTTGTTTTTTGAGATAATAGTTTTAAAGGAAGCATCGCTTGCAATTTCAAGCCAATACAAAGAAGCAGATTCAATTTTATTCCATTTAAAAAATAATTGATTAGCTGTAATTTTTTGTGAATCAATAGGAGCTAGTAATTCAGGAGAAGGTAGCAAAACTTTGGGCTTCGAAGGCGTTCCGCCCGTGGGAATAATTGAACCTTCATTTTTACCTACGGTTACACTTGAATCGTTTGATTCTATTTTTATCTCGCCTTGATAATTAGCAAACTTAACTCCTTTGTTTCCATTTTCTACCCAGAAATACTTAGAATTAATTTTCGTTTTAACTCCTTTTAACTCCAAATCAAATTTCTTTTTAGGATTATTTAGCAACATCGCATAAGCATCGCCTTTGGATAATTTTACTTTTGTTGTAGCTTGGTTTGACAAAACATCCAATCTGGATTTCTGTATTAATGCTTGCGAGTTTTCATTTAATTTGATTTGGTTAAGATCGTTAAAAGTAATTTTAGCAAGAGAAAGAGAAAGAGTTCGCGCCCAATCGTTTTCAACAAGATTTTCGTACACTTCTGCGTTTTGCCATTTAAGTGCATTAGGAAATAATTTTTGTACTTTTCCTTTCTTAAAAGCAATTACCGCATCGAATGAACGGTCACGAATTAATTTAGTTTGCCGTATCGCTTTTTCCGCATTGGAAACAGCGTTTACTGAGAATTGTAAAATCTTATCTACGTCGTAATTCTTTTTCTCCATTAATGCTTTCTGATAATCGGCAATAGCCATATTTAGTAAATCTTCAGCTAGCACTTTAGCGCCAATCGTTATAGCTTCTTGTATTGAGCGATCTGCAGACTCTAACTTACTAAGTGCCTCTTTTACTTTTCCAGAATTAATGATGAGCTTCATCCCGGATTTAAGTTCTGAGGATATGCTTAGGTTATTACTCTTCAGTATATATGGCCAAAAATCCGGGTTGCCAAAATATTCTTTAGCAGTTTTTCTAATATCAAAATTATCGTTAACAAGAACAGTGTTGCTCTTAAACTGTGCTTGAATTGAGCCTATGAAAAAAAGAAAGCAGATTATATTTAATGAACTAACTTTCAATATTGTTTTCCTCACAGACTGCCGGCAAACTTATAATGAATTCTGCTCCTTTCCCACTTTCACTTAATAATTCAATTGTACCGTTCATCATTTCTACTAACTTCTTAACAATTGATAATCCAAGCCCTGTTGAATGCTCTCCTGCAGTAGGTCTTGCAGAAAGTCTCGAAAACTTCTTAAATAGTTTTATTTTGTCATCTTCTGTAAAACCTGGACCTTCATCTTTAACTCGCAGCTCAAGCATGTTATTTATTTTATTAGACTTAACTACTATAAAAATATCCTTGTTCATAGGGGAAAACTTAATAGCATTAGAAAGAATATTTTGTACAACTTGAAGCGTAAGATTATAATCTGCTAAAACTTCATTATGATCGCTAAGATATTCTTCATGCAATAATATTCCTTTTTTACTTGTCGATTCGGCAAATTGAGCAGTCATTTCTTTTACAATAGCTTTAAGCGATACTCGTTGAAGTTTAGTATTAAGTTTGCCTTGTTCAATTGCGTTTACATCTAAAAGGTTTTTTACAATAAAAAACATTCTATCTGAAGCTTTCGCAATCTCATTTAGGAAGTCATCGTGCTGCTCAACAGAAAGGTCTTTGTCAGTTTTTAATATATCGGCAAATGCGCTTACGGCAGTTAAAGGATTTTTAAGATCGTGAGCGGCAATACCCAAGAATTCATTTTTTTCTTCATTTAATTCTAATACTCTTTGGTAAGCTTGCTTAAGCTCCTTGTTTGATTGATTTAGTTCGTTAGTTCTTTCTACAACTTTAATTTCCAAGTTCTTGCTGTAATCCTCAAGCTGGTTTTTCTGCTCTTCTATTTTCTGAAAATTAATTTTTAGCTGAGAACCCATTTTAGTGAGCGAACTGTTTAATAAACCAATAGAATCATTTGCTTTGTAATCGCTTTCAATATCAAAATTTCCTTCTGCAATTAATTGAGATGTTGAAGCCATTTTAATAATTGGCCGGCTTAAATGCTTTGAAAACCAAATTGCTATTATTATTGATAAAATTGCGCTTAACCCAACAAAAAAACTGAAAAATATAATAGCCTCGTTTACAATTGCATATGCTGAATCTTTTTTGATATAAGAAACAATTATCCAATCTACTTCTTCTGGCTTAGCTAAATAAGCTACATATTTGTTCTGCCCTTCGTCTTCATAATTATTTATTATAGTGGCGGTATTCTGTTGATTGAGCAATGTAATAGCGTCTGCAAACAAATCAGAAGGTAATTCCGCTTGGATATTATTTGATAAGAACGGGCTTCCTTGTTTATCTAAAAGAAAACTATTTCCAATTCTATCCCATATTGGATCTTGCATTGCGATTGACAAATCGGATAAATCAATTTGTGCAGCAATGTATGCATTAGAGAGCCCATTTAATGAAACTTTAACTGCAAACCAACTAATCCATGAATTTATTTCCTTTGAAAAATTTGGTTTGGTAATTAATGTGTAGTTGTTTTTTAATGAATCAATAAAACTGAAGTCAATATTTTCTATGAGCGAAGAAGTTGGAACAAGATATCCATCTTTTTTCTTAAGAAAATCTTTGGTTGAAGAAATTGCAACGGAATATCCTTTGCTTTCTTTAATAACCACAGCTAAAGAAATAACATTATCTATCTTTTCTGTATTAGAAACTAAAAAGGAAACTTTCTCTTCGGTACTAAGGTTTTGGTTCTCGATTGTCTTTGCAACTAATTCTATTACTTCTTTAGTACGTTTAACTCTAAAATTAATATTGTTACTGATAGAATTTGCTGAAGATCGAAGAAGCTGATTTGTTTGACTTGTTAATTCTACTCTAATAAGATCAAGTATACTGTAACTAATCAGCAGGCTGGGTAAAATTGCCATTAACAGCATTAACGCAATGAGCTTGAATTGCCAAGGTATAGAATGTAAACGAAGTTTTAGCATTTCAAATAGCCATAAATTAGATATATGATTAATGTTGTTAACAATTTCTAAGCGGAAAATAGTGATCTTTTTGCTAATTTTAATTAAACGAATGTGATTAGAAATACTATGATTAGAATAGTTGTAACGGATGATCACCCGATGTTGCGGGCTGGGTTAGTTCAGACTTTGAACCGTGAAGGTGATTTTAAAGTTGTTGACGAATTTGGAAGCGGAGAAGAGTTACTAAATAAATTTGATGCGGATAATTATGATGTACTTCTTTTAGATATCGATTTGCCGGGAAGAGATGGAATTGAAACTTTAAAAGAGATTAAAAAAAATAATTCTACGTTTCCCATAATTATTTTGAGTGCTTACTCTGAAGATAGATATGGTGTTCGTGCAATACATGCCGGAGCTAATGCATACCTTTCTAAAGAAGAGGAAAAATCTATAATTGCTGATGCAATAAGAAAAGTTAAAGGCGGTAAAAAATATATTACCCCAAAGTTAGCGGAAGTACTTGCAAACGAACTTGATAAAACATATGATAAACCACTTCACGAAAAACTATCCGATAGAGAATTCGAAATATTCAAACATATTGCGCTCGGTAAACCGGTAAGCGGAATTGCTGATGAACTATCTTTAAGTGTAAATACAGTTAATACATACCGCGCCAGAATTTTGGAAAAGATGGGTCTGAAATCGAACACTCAAATTGCTCTTTATGCTTTAGAAAACGGATTGCTCAGTAAATAAAACAAACTAATGCTTGCAAGTCTTATAAAGCATAATAATTTTATAGTTTATGAACCAATCGAACTTTGATATAAAATCAAACCAATTCCATATTTATATAAAGACTTACTATACCAAGTATAAAAATGATTTTGAAAAAGTTAAAGTATGATCTGAATCTTTTGTTAAAAAAATATTATGTGCAAACTAACAGTGTGAAGAGACATATGAGTTTGGAAGAAAAGATCATCAGAAACAATACTCACTGAGCTATTTCAAGTAACATTTAGAAAATAGAATTATTCTACTCTTGAAGAATTACAAAATGATGTCGAAGTTTGGATCAATAGCTACAAAGAAGATAGATGTCTAATTAATTTTTATTACTTGAGAGCTCTGAAATATTATTTTTAGTAGTCATTGCGAGGAATGAAATGACGAAGCAATCTCTATTTTGATTCAAAAAGTTAGTTCTGAGTTTGCTTCACTTTGTTCGCAAAGACAATGTCTGCAATATTTCATAAGTCTCTACTTATTAATCTGAAGGAGAAAAAATGTTTAAGCGGTTACTAATATTTTTATTGTTAACTCTTATATGCCAAGACATTTTATCGCAAAACATTGAGAAGAAACTTCTAATCCGTTGTGATGATATTGGAATGTCTCACTCCATAAATATGGCAGCAAAAGAGCTTATAGAATCTGGAGTTGTATTTTCTGCTTCAGTAATGTTTCCTTGCGCATGGTATCAAGAGGCAGTCGACTTACTTAAATTACATCCGCAGATAGCTGTGGGCGTTCATCTAACTTTAAACGCTGAGTGGAAAAATTACCGATGGGGTCCAATTTCTGGTAGAGAGAAAGTTCCTTCGTTGGTTGATGAACATGGATATTTTTTTCCATCTCGTGCAACATTTTTTGCTAATAATCCAAAACTTGAAGAAGTAGAATTTGAATTACGAGCTCAAATTGAAAGAGCATTGAAAAGTGGTCTTAGCATAAGTTATTTGGATTATCATATGGGAACTGCTGTTGATAATCCGGAAATGAGAAAAATTGTTGAAAAACTTGCTAAAGAATACAAGCTTGGTATTTCCCGTTACTTTAATGAAGTAGAATTTAAGAGTATATATTCTGATCCAATAGAATCTAAATATGATTCTTTATCTGCGCGAATAAATAAAATTGAAGCAAGAGATGTTCACTTACTTGTTTGTCATATTGGCAAAGATAATGATGAACTTCAAGCTATGATTGACATGAATAAGTTTGGGCTTTCAGAAATGAGTAAGCATAGAAATGCGGAATTAAATGCATTATTAAATGCGAATAAAGATAACATTTTTGAAAAGTATAATATACGGTTGGTTAATTATTCAGATGTTATGAAAGAAAAAGGAATTGATAATATGAAATCTCCGGTAGAAACCGGATATTGAAATGTTTAAAAGAATCCCGCTTAAGAAAAGCGGGATTTATAATTCAAACTAAAGCAAATGGATTAAGGTTACACAATCAAAGACGGAGTTATATTAAACTCACCTTCAATAATTTTCTTAAACTGTTCTTTTGGGAATGCGCCAGCAGACATTTTCGGCTGACCTTCTGCTGGAATAAATAATAAAGAGGGAATGCTTCTAATTCCAAAAGCGGCTGCAAGTTCTTGCTCGGCTTCAGTATCAACTTTGTAAAAATTTACTTTACCGTTATATTCGTCAGCAAGTTCATCAATTATTGGCGCAACCATTCTGCAAGGTCCGCACCACTCAGCCCAAAAATCTACTACAGCCGGTAATGTTCCTTCATACTTCCATTCTTGATTTTGCTCGTAATTAAATACTTTCTTTAAGAATGTTTCTTTTGTTAAGTGTTCAACCATTTTACTCTCACGTTTTATATTTTTAATGCTTATGAGATGATATAAGAATTAAAAGGATTCAAAAATTTTTGAATTTAGTTTCTGAGACTATTCTTTTAACCAAACGAGCAAAATTAGTGAGCTGACTTGTGAAATATTGAAAAAATACATCTAAATTTGTTACGATTTTCAAAACAATTATGATTCTAAATTTTAAAAGGTATAATTATGAAGAGAATTTTAATAATATTACTTGGAATACCACTTATGCTATTAGCAAATTCAAATGAACAGGATAAAACAAATCCTTTCTTTATTGAATGGAAAACACCATTCAAAACTCCGCCTTTTGAATTAATAAAAAATGAGCATTTCAAGCCGGCTTTCATCGAGGCTATGAAAATTCAGAAAGAAGAAGTTGACGCAATTGTTTCAAACCCCGAAGAACCAACATTTGAGAACACAATTGATGCACTTGAAAACAGCGGAAAGTTGTTAAGTAAAATTGGCGGCGTTTTCTATCATTTAACTAGTGCAAATACAAATCCGGAACTGCAAAAAATATACTCTGAAGTTGCTCCTATGCTTTCTCAACACGGTGACGATATTAATATGAATCCAAAGCTTTTTGAGAGAATTAAAAAACTTTATGCTAAGAAAATTTCTCTGAACTTAACGGATGAACAAAAAACATTACTTGATAAACTTTACAGAGATTTTGTTAAGAGCGGCGCTAATCTTAACCATGATGATAAAGCTAAGTTAAGAAAACTGAATGAAGAACTTACAATGGCATCACTCAAGTTTAGAAACAATGTATTACAAGAAACAAACTCGTTTATGCTTGTTATTGATGATGAAAAAGACTTATCCGGTCTGCCACCAACAGCTATATCTGCTGCAAAAGAAGATGCAAAAAGAAAAGGACAAGATGGAAAGTGGGTTTTTACTCTTCAAGCCCCAAGTTATTCTGCTCTAATGACCTATTGCGATAATAGAGAATTGCGTGAGAAAATGTATTATGCAAATACACGAAAAGGGAATAATGATAATGAGTACGACAATAAAAAAATTGTAGAACAACTCGTAAAACTCCGTTTAGAAAAAGCAAAATTACTTGGATACAAATCACATGCTTCGTTTATACAAGATGAATATATGGCAAATAATCCAGAAGCTGTTTACAAATTCTTAATGAAAATCTGGGAGCCTGCAATTAAAGTTGCAAAGAAAGAAGTTGCCGAGCTTCAAAAATTTGCTGATAAAGAAGAAAAGAAAGTAAAACTTCAGCCGTGGGATATGTCATATTATTCCGAAAAGCTGAAAAGAGAAAAATTTAATCTCGATGATGAAATGCTTAGACCCTACTTCAAATTAGAAAATGTAATTGATGGTTTGTTCCTGGTAGTAAACAAACTATATGGATTAAAGTTTGATGAAAGAAAAGATATAGCTATTTATCATCCAGATGTAAGAGTTTTCGAAGTAAAAGAAGCAAATGGAAAACACATCGGGATAATTTATACGGATTATTTCCCACGCGATTCAAAGCGTTCTGGCGCTTGGGCTAATAGTTTTAGAAGTCAATCAAATATTAATGGTGATTTTCTTACACCGGTTGTTTACAATACATGTAATTTTTCAAAACCTACCGAAGATCTTCCTTCATTATTAAAATTGGAAGAAGTATCAACATTATACCATGAATTTGGACATGCGCTTCATGCATTACTTTCAAATTTAACATATCCTTCTTTGAGTGGAACAAATGTTGCGTGGGATTTTGTAGAACTTCCATCTCAAATAATGGAGCATTGGGTAACAGAGCCGGAAGTATTAAAATTGTTTGCCAAGCATTACAAAACCAACGAAGTTATTCCCAATGATCTAATCGAAAAGATTAAGAACGCAGAAAAATTTAATCAAGGTTACGCAACAACTTCCTATTTAACCGCCTCTTTACTTGATATGGATTATCACTCGATTACCGAAGAAACACCAATTGATATAGAAAAATTTGAAAAGAAATTAGCAGAAAGAATCGGAGTGTTACCTGAAATTGGAGTACGATATAGAAGTACGTTTTTCCAGCATATTTTTGCTGGGGGTTATTCTGCCGGCTATTACAGTTACATCTGGGCAGAAGTTTTGGATTCCGATGCTTTCGAAGCATTCAAAGAGAAGGGAATATTTGATCAGAAAACTGCCTCAGCTTTTAGAAATAATATTCTTTCGCGTGGTGGTAGCGAAGACCCAATGGAGTTGTATGTTAAGTTCCGTGGGAAAAAACCTTCTGCCGATGCTTTGCTTAAGAAAAGAGGATTAAATTAATAAGGATCAATTAAATTGTTTTTTCATAAAAGGAATTTGTCAGTCTGAGTTTAACGAAGACTGACAATTTCATCTATTCAATTCAATTATATTTAATTATCAAAATGTAAATTGAGACTAAGAGTATCTTTGTTCGATAAACTCTTTTCAAAAAGCTGCTGTTATGTGATCAAATCAGCCTTAAAAGGTGTGTAATAAATCATTAAAAATTGAATAGTAATTAGATTTTACTTTTGCTTTTCCACAATGACCTACAACTGTTAATACCATTTTTTTCGAATTACTAAGCCAAATTATCAAAACAAATATTTTAACATAAGCGATAATGTCTTTTTAATGAAAATATTTTAGGTTTCTACAGTATAAACTAATTTATCTTATTCCCGATAATATAAATGAGAGCAATAGAGTGAATATTCTATGAAAAAACTTAATATGTGGTTTATTGCATCTTTTTAATATTTATATAATAAAATGTGAGTTGCCAAATGAAAAGTAAAATCTTTTTGTTCATTGTATCGTTTGTTTCAGTAATGTGTGCTCAAACTAACTCTTATAATAATTTAACTTTGGAAAGCTGCATAAAAATAGCGCTTGAACAAAACAAACAAAATGCAATATCAAGACAGCATTTACAAATAAGTAAAGCACAGTTAAAACAAGCGCAATCAGCAAAGCTTCCGCAAGTTGATCTTACTTCGTCAGCATTTGTTAATGATGAAAATATCACATTTGTCCAGCCACCTATGGCGATTAATATGCCTCCATTAAATTTAGGTACAATGAACTTGATTTTACCAACAGTAGAATTGCCAGCACAATTCTTCACGTTAGCAAATAACAAAAGTATACAGAACGAGCTTAGTATTACATATCCTTTATATACCGGAGGAAAAATTACGGCAATTAATGAACAAGCTAAATTTGGTTACGAGATAGCAAAAAATGAAGCGACACTAACTGAAAAAGAAATAGTATATAATGTAAAGAATACTTTTTATGCTGTAATTTTATCTCGTAATCTTGAAAAAATATCAAGTGATGCTTTACAAAGATTCGAAGCTACTTTCAAACTGACAGAAAGTATGTTTAATGCCGGTTCTGAAAAAGTTAATAAACTGGATTACCTTAAAAATAAAATGACTCTTGAAGGTTTTAGAGGTATGAATGCTTCTATGTCAACAAATTATAAATCTGCAATATCTGCACTAAAGTTTTACATGGGCTTAAAACAAGAAGAAGAGATTAGTATCAATGATTTGGTAACTGATTATAATAATGAGCAAATTGATAAATATTTGTCTAATAATACTTTGCTTGATTCTAATGTAAATATGTTAAAAGTAAATAATGCTATAAAAGCTTTTGAGCATAAAGTTGAAGAAGCAAAAAGTGATTACTATCCATCTGTAGCATTATTTGGGAATTATAGGCGATGGGATAATTCATATAACTACGCAAATTTTACAAAAGAAAACCAGAACATTTTTACTCTTGGCGTTGGGCTTAAGTGGTCTTTGTTTAATGGATATAGAACAGACGGAAAAGTTGAAGAGATGGAAGCTGAATTGCAAAAAATTCAAGCGCAAAGAAATTATTTGCAAGATGGTTTAACCATGCAGAAAACTAAATTGATGAATGATCTTACAGAAGCTACTGAAAAAATTAAGGCATTAAAAGACGCTGTTCTAACTGCTACTGAAAACAGAGAGTTAAATTTAAAAGCATATCAAAACGATATGGCTCCAGTTGCAGATTTTATACAAGCACAATTATTTGAGTCTATTTTTACTGCGCAATATGAAATGGCTTTGTATCAAAGAATATCTACAATTATCAAGCTAGAGCAATTATTTGGGGAATTTAATTAAAATGAAAAAGACTGCTTGCTTCTTATTTATTTTATGGGTTGCACACATACAAGTATTTTCGAAGGCGTATAATTCAAAACTAGAAAAACCTTTTCGGCTTGTTTATTCTTTAAGTACGCTGCAAACAACAGATATTAGTGAAGCAAGAGCACTTGTAAAAATTCTTCATCAGCATATACTAAATCGATTCAAAATAGATAGAACCATTGAAACTGTAATTTGTGAAAATAGAGTTCAACTAGAAGCTGAGCTTAAGAATGGCTATGACGGAGCAATTCTGCCAATCGATGATTTTTTTCGCTACAAAAAACAGTTTAAACTTGTGCCGTATCATACAAATGAGACTGCTGGAGAATCGGGTTTCAATTTCTTATTAGCTGTAAATAAGAATGATACTACAGCCAATATTAAAAGCTTGAAGGGAAGTGATATTATAATTCAAAATCATAGCAATAATAGCATCGCTTTTAAGTTACTTGAAAAAATATTAAAGGATAAGAATCTTCCTATTAGTCAAAAGTTCTTTGGGAAAATAATCTCAAAACCGACAACTCAAGGTGCTGTACTCTCTCTTGCGCTTGGTAAAGCAAAAGCCGCCTTATTTACTGAACAGTCTTTTAAAGTTGTAAAAGAATTGAACCCGGATATGGAAAAAAAATTGAAAATTATTTATCGATCTCCTAGAATATTAATAGGAATTACCTGTACCAACGAAACAAGACAATATGATAAAAGTACAACGCACCTGATAGAAACGTTTTCTAAACTGCATGAAGATGTTTATGGTAAACAGCTTTTGAATATGTTTCTATGTGATAAATTAGTACCAGTTAAAGAAGAAGATTTACAAAACACTCGCAATTATTTTGGTGAGCAGTTGTGAGGAATGTATTTCTAAAAATAAATTTGTATTTGGAAAGAGTATAAGATTGGCGTTTATATTTTATAGTGAGCTTAATGCTCCAATCAACTAATCGGAGACAATAAAAAAATGAGAAAATATATAATTCTCATGCTGAATTTAATTTTAATAAATACTCAAGTTTATCCACAAACCGAGAGCTTGAAACTAGAGGAGCCATTTAGAACAGTATATTCTTTAGGCACATTACAAATAACATCTGTAAGTGAAGCAAGAGCACTTGTTAAGATACTTATGGAACATTTAAGAAAGAATGTCAATTCTACCAGAAGTTTTGAAACAGTAGTATGTGAAAATAATACTCAATTGGAGGAGGCGCTTAAGCAAGGTTATGATCTGACAATTGTTCCAATTGATGATTTCTTTCGTTTGAGAAAACAATTCAAACTTGTTCCTCACTATACTAACCAAACTGATGGAGGCGCCGGATTTAATTACCTTTTAGCTGTTAACAGAAATGATACAATTACTCAACTGAAAAGTTTGAAAGGCAGCGATATAAATGTTCAACAGCACAGTAAAAGTAGTTTGTCAATAAAGTTGTTAGATAAATTATTGAAGGATAGTAAGTTACCAGAAAGTAAAAAGTATTTTGGAAATATTATACAAAAGCCAACTGCTCAAGGAGCTATACTTTCACTTGTACTTGGAAAAGCAAAAGCTGCATTGTTTACAGAGCAATCTTTTAAGGTGGTTAAAGAGTTGAATCCACATTTGGAAAAACAATTGAGGATAATTTATCGTTCTCCAAGATTGCTTGTTGGACTTACGTGTACAAACGAAGCAAAACAATATAATGCTAGTTCAAAAAAACTTATAGACATATTCTCCAAACTGCATGAAGATGAATATGGAAAACAACTAATGAATATTTTCCTTACGGAAAAACTTGTTCCCGTTAAAGAAGAAGATCTACAAAGTTATCTTAAGTTTTTTGCGGAGAAATGATGAAGTATCTTATTAATCTGTTAAAAATTTGTATGAGGAATGAAAACTCAAAAGATGATTATAATAATTTCAGACCAAATATTGTAAGATCCATTCGACTATTAGAAATAGAAAGAGAAACGAATAGAAATCTAATATTTATTATGCTCTTCTTTATGTTGTTCATTAGAGTTTATCATCATACTTTTAGCTCAATACATGAGCCTACTATATGGACAATAAATTCTTTAAGCACATTGCAAACAACTAACGATAATGATACAGATTTCTTAATTGGGATTCTATCGGGATCAATCACCAAAAGTTTTACTTCTGTGCAAATATTTAAAAGAGAATCTATTGGTTGTGAAAATACAATACTGTTAAAGGAAGAATATAAACGAAACGCAAAAGAGGTTGCGGATATATATTCTAGCTTACATGAAAAATAATATGGACGGTTACTGATGAATTTCTTTTAATTAACAAGTTAGTGGTCGTTGAACAGCAAGTTTACGCTACGTAAATATATTGTAGAAATGTGCTCCATGATATTATTAGAAATTCAGCTTTCATAAAAGAAAGCATTGAAGCAAGTACAAATAGAAACTATTTTATCAAATATTGAATTAGAGAGATTTGTTAATATGAAAATGTTTTTCAATTTATTTACCATCTTCATTTTTGGCTGCTTGCAAATATTTTCTCAAACAAGTAACAATAGAGAAGAAACTACTAGGATTATATATTTATTAAGTGCTATGCAGACATCCTCTGTTAATGAGGCAAAGGCAGTAGTTAAAATAATAACGGATCATATTAAAAAGAAAAACGACTCTCTAATAAAAGTTGAAGCAATAATTTGTGAAAACAATACTGAATTTATTAATGAATTAAACAAAGGCTTTGATTTAGTCACTCTTCCTATCGATGATTATTTGCGCCTAAGAAAAAAATATAAGTTGCTCCCATATTTTACAAATGAAACTGACGGGCAGTCCGGCTATAATTACTTATTAGTTGTAAACCAAAAAGATACTATTACTAACATTAAAAGCTTGAAAGACTGTGATATTACAATCCAGCATCATAGTAAGAACAGCATACCAATTATGCTTTTAGATAAATTGTTAAAGGAGAAAAATTTACAAGCAAGTGGAAAATATTTTAGGAGCATAACAGAAAAACCTACCGCACAAAGCGCAATTATTCCTCTTGTTCTGGGAAAAGTAAAAGCCGCATTATTTACAGAACAATCTCTTATAGTTATACGAGAATTAAACCCGCAGTTAGAAAAGCAATTGAAAGTAATTTACCGTTCTCCAAGGTTGATATTGGGATTTAGTTGTATTAATGAATTAAAGCAAAATGATATTAGAACTAAAGAAATGTTCAAGTTACTAACAAAGTTGCATGAAGATGAATTTGGGAAACAACTAATGAATTTATTTGTAGCCGATAAACTTGTACCTGTTAAAAACGAGGATGTGCAAACTTACATTAAATTCTTTGGTGAAAATTGATGACACCCATTTATAGTCTAATATGGTTCAGCAGAAGCAGTAAATATTCACTAGAGAAATTAAACTCCATTAAAAAGAAAATGAGTAATTCTCAATTATTCATTTTATGGTTTGGAATTAGTGTTTTCATACACATTTATGCAGACCTAACTATTTATGCTCAAACATCACAAACAAAATTTAGAATAGGCATGAAAGTGTACGATGTTGATTTGGATAATCAAACAGTTGCCAGTTCATTTAAACAGTGGGTTGAAACAATCAAAAAAAATTCGACCTATAAGCCATTTGCTTCTATGATTGTTGAAGAAAAAGTATTTATTTCAAAAGAGGAATTATTTACCGAGCACAACAATAATCCCTTTGATTTTATCAATATTTCAACTCAAGATTACTTTCAAAACAAAATAAAAGGTAAGCTTATTCCTCGCATAACAGCAAATATTTCAGAAACGGAGTGCAAGGATAAATTACTTTTAGTTAGATACAATGCAGATAATAATAATTCTCTAGATCAATTAGTAAATCAAGAAATTATAATTCCAAAAGGAGTAATCAAAGATTGGTTACAACTTATGCTTTTTGAAAAACTTGGCAAAGCAAAACATAAACTTGTTACTTTAAAGAATATACAGCAAAGGGATAATTCAGCATTACTTTCTATTTTTTTTAAGAAGAAAGGCTATGCTTTAGTTAGGGAAGCAGCATATAGAATTGCTATTGAACTAAATCCTCAGTTAAAGAATAAACTCTTTATAATGGCAACATCGCCTGGGTTGATCTACTATATATCAGCTTTTAGAAATGATATTGGTGTTGAATTTGCCAATGAACTAGTAAAAGAAGCATGCAGTTTACACAAAACTGTCGGGGGCAAACAACTTCTCGACTTAATGAAAGTATCTAGAGTTTATCCTATAAGTGATAAAGATTTAGAGGAAACAAGGATATTTTATGAGAGATACAATCAAATATTTAATAAAGAATAGAGCTAAGATGAAATTATCTATAACAGTAATAAACATAAAGTACAGTGTAAATATGATCTTTAAGAAGATTGGCTTAAAACTTAAAAACAAGAATCAAACAAACAAATTTATTAATGCCCGATTGGGATTGCTCGGCATAATATTTTTAATCTTGTCAGCTCTGTTTCTTTATTCGGATGTGTATTCACAGAATAGACAAACAGTTTTTAGAATAGGTATGCACACAAACTTGATTGACATGGATAACAAAACGGTTGCCAGTTCTTTTATGCAGTGGGTTGAAGCGATAAAAAGGAACTCTTCATATAAACCATTTGCTTCAACTTTACTTGAAGCAGAAGTGTTTACAAATAAAGAGGAGATGTTTGCCGAACACAATAAAAGACCATTTGACTTTCTTAACCTAAATACAAGGGATTATTTTACAAATGATAAGAGAGGTAAACTTATCGGTTGCTTAACATCAAGCATATCTGAAACAAGTTACAAAGAAAAATTACTTCTAGTTAAATATAATACTGATAATAACACAGATCCCTTACAGTTGGTAAATCAAGAAATAGCAATTGCTAACGGTGTGTTCGAACATTGGCTTGAATTATTTATTCATGAAAAGCTTGGAAAAACAAAACAGAAACTTGTAAAAATAAATCATTCGTTAGAAAGTGATAATAAATTGTTGCTTACTATATTCTTCAAAAAGAGAGGCTACGCTTTAATTAGAGAAGCCCCATACAAGGATGCAGTTGAATTGAACCCTCAGCTTAAAAATGCAATACTAGTAATGGCTGAATCACCTGGGTTTATATACAATTTCTTAGCTTATAGAAATGACCTGGATAAAAAATTTGTAGAAGCAATGATAAGCGAAGCCACGAACCTAAATAGTAGAGTTGATGGTAAACAAGTACTCAATTTGATGAAATTAAAACGAGTTTTTCAAATAACAGAAGAAGACTTAATGGATACAAGAAAATTCTATGAACGATATAATCAAATATTTAAAAAGAAATAAAATGAAGACAATACAAAAGAAAACAATGACAGATAGCAAGTTTTGGTCAACAATTGGCAAGCAAAACAAATGGTATAATTCTATTACAGTTAAAATTACACTGTTGGCTTGGTCTATGCTTGTTACAACTATTGTTATAGTATCTCTGTACAATTACACTAATCAAAAATCTTTAGTTATTGAGTTGTTGCAAAACCAAGTAAAAAATACTTCTGAATCAATAAAAAGTGCTTATAGTACAGAAATCTTTACCGATGAATACGAAGAATTAAGTCAATATTGTAATGATTTGGTCAAAGATTCAAAATCTCTTGAACTTGTTGTTCTTGCAAAAAAAGATGGTGTTGTATTAAACTTTGGCAAAGATACTTGGACAATGGATGAATCGGGAGATAAATGGAAAGATTTAAATATTAATGAGAATGGTGATTTTATACTTCTTCCTGGTCGGCTTACGGAATTATTTGTCTCAAAGGAAGAATTTATATATACCGGAGTTAACTGGGGACATATATATATTGGATTATCACTTAAATTTTATAAAGAATCGATTAACGATCTATTAATTCAAACCATACTATTTACAGTAGTGTTTATTATAATTGGCTTTTTTTTAGCGTACAACTTTTCGAAAGCTTTAACGAAACCAATTCGTAATTTGTTAGCAACTACTAATAAGGTAGAAAACGGTGATCTTTCTGCTAACGCTGATATTAAAAGCCGCGATGAATTGGGAATATTGGCAATTTCGTTCAATTCTATGATCGACTCATTGAGAAAAAGTACAGAAAATTTAGAGAATACTGTAAAAGAAAGAACCAATTTGCTTGAAGAGAGTAATAAAAATCTTATAGAAGAAGTGGTTGAGAGAAAAAAAGCAGAAGATTCGTTAAAGCAGTATACACTTAAATTGGAAACATTAGAAGATATCTATAAAGGAATTATTAGCGCTGCCACAAGCGAAGAAGTATTCTTTAAATCAGTCAATATAATCAAGCAGAAAATTATTCAATTTACCATGGCTGGTCTTTCGATTTATGACAAAGATAAGAATTCAGCTAAAGTAATTAATATGAGAATTCAGAATGATGAAGTAACTATTGAAAACAAGGATATAACTCTGGATAATTATTATGGATTGAACAAAAGACCAGATTTACCATATTGCTTTCAGAAAGATTTAACAAAGGTTGCAATAAAAAATCCTTACGAACTAATTATTTATGAACAAGGCATTATTTCATATGTGTCATTTCCATTGCACTATCAACAATCTCTTATAGGTGAATTGAACTTTGGTTTCAATGAGCCGTTGGAATTAGATAATTACAATAATAATCTTATAGCAGAAATCTCACATCATATTTCAATTGGTGTAATGCAGTTGTTCCTTGAAGAAAAACTTAAAACCGCTGCAGAAGAAATGCAAGCATCATTACACGAAAAAGAAGTTCTCTTAAAAGAAATACACCACAGGGTAAAAAATAATCTGCAAGTAATATCAAGCATGCTTTATCTCCAATCAAGAAATACAGATGATGAAAAGATGATGGCTGTATTTAAAGATAGCCAAATGAGAGTTCGCTCATTAGCAATGGTTCACGAAAAACTTTATCAATCAGAAAGTATGAGTAAAATAAATTTAGCTGATTATATTAAGAGCCTGGCAACCGCTATCAAGAGCACATATAAGCAACCGGGCAGTGAGATAAACATAAAGTTTGAAATGGAAGAAATATTTCTTTCAGTTGATAAAGCGGTTTCAATAGGGTTAATTACAAACGAATTAATAACTAATGTTTATAAATATGCGTTTCCAAGTAATGTTTATGATCAAAATTGTGAAAAGAAAGCTATTATAAAAGCAACAAAATATAACGATAGTAAAGTAGAGATAGTTATAAGCGATAATGGAATTGGCGTAGATGAATCCTTAAATATCGAGACTAACAAATCACTTGGTCTTAAAATTGTAACAAGTTTAGTTAGCCAACTTAGAGGCAAATTTTTTATTAAGCATAAAAACGACACTGAATTTAGAATAATAATTCCTGAAGAGTAGGGTTTTTCTATGGCGCGGATATTTATAGTAGAAGATGAAATAATATTCCAATTGGAACTAAAACAAAGAATGATTGAGTTAGGTCATGAAGTAGTAGGCACTGCTGATAATAGTGATGATGCTTATAGTGGAGTGATAAACACCAGACCGGATTTAGTTTTGATGGATGTTAATATCATTGGCGAAAAAGATGGAATTCAAACAGCCGGATTAATTCTCGAAAAGTACAATGTACCAATAGTATACTTAACAGCATATTCTGATAAAACAACTCTTGAAAGAGCAAAAGTTACTTCGCCATACGCATACTTAATAAAACCTATTGAAGATGTTAGCTTAAACATTTCTATTGAAGTAAGTTTATCAAATTTTAAAGCCGAGAAAAAAGTTAAAGAAAGTGAAAGAAAACTTTCTATTACATTACAATCTATTGGTGATGGAGTTATTGCTACTGACGATAAAGGAAATGTAACATTAATGAATCCCATTGCGGAAAGAATGTGTGGAATTAAATATGATGATGCTCAAGGGCTTCCTCTTTATTCTGTTTTCAAGATAATTAATGCCAACACAAAAATGGAAATACCAAGCCCTGTTGATGAGGTAATTCGTACTGGAAAAGTTGTTGAACTTGCAAATCACACAATTTTAATTTCACTCGATGGAACTGAAAGACATATTGCTGATAGCGCAGCTCCAATAATTAATGACGATGGAATTATTGAAGGAGTTGTATTAGTATTCTCAGATGTTACTGAGTCATACATTCAGAGAGCAAAACTAAAAGAATCTGAAAAACTGTATAGAGAAGTAGTTGAAAACGCAAGCGATATTATTTACGCAATTAATACTGATGGAAAAATTATACATGCTAATAGTGCAGCCTATAATATAACTGGCTATAAACATGAAGATTTTAAAGAAATGTTGTTTACCGATTTTGTTGTTGAAGAATACCGTGCTAAAGTAAAAAGAATGATGTTCCAACAATTCATTAAAAAAGTAAAAAGCTTTTATTTCGAAGTTCCAGTCTTAAAGAAAGAGTCGGGACAGCTTTGGTTAGGAAACATCATTACACTTGTATTTGATAGAGAAAAGGTTTCCGGATTTCATATTGTTTCAAGAGATATAACGCTGCAAAAAGAGGCAGAACTAAAACTAAAGCAAAGCGAAGAATTTAATAGAAAGCTTGTAGCTACAATTCCGGATATTGTTATATCCACTGATATTGAAGGCAAAGTTGTATATGTGAATAAAGTAGATGATTTGAAGAAGTATGGATTTACAGAAGAAACTATTATAGGTCAAAATATATTATCTTTTATATCAGATCAGGATATTGATAGGGTTGTTGCTAATACCAAGCTAATGTACCAAAAACCTATTGGCCCACAAGATTATGTATTGAAGCTAGGTAACAATAAAAATGGTCATTTTGAAATTAACGGAGATATTATTCTGGGGGATGGGGATAAACCGATAGGGATGATCTTTATAGTTAGAGATATTAATGAACGTAAACAAACAGAGAAAATTATACAAGAAAGCGAAGCTAAGTACAGACTATTAGCCGAAAACTCAACCGATTTAATTTATTTTTTTAGTTTTGATCCTAAACCACATTACCAATACATTTCTCCATCTTGTGAAAAGTTAACTGGATATAGTGCGGAAGAAGTATATACTGATCCCGATATATTTATTAGAAATTTCTTAGTTGATGATAATGATTTAAATAAATTTAAGAATTATATATTTCACGGGAAAAATGACTCTGAACCCATAGTAGAAAGATGGCATAAAAAAGATGGAAGCATAATCTGGGTTGAACAAGTTATTAACCGGAAATTTAACACCGATGGTAAAATTGTTTCTTTTCAAAGTACAGTAAGAGAAATAACCGAAAGAAAAGCCGCATTAGATTCTTTGGCTGAATCAGAAGAAAAATATAGAAGCCTATATGAAAATGTTACTCTAGGAATTTATAGAACAACTCCAGATGGTAGGATTTTAATGGCTAATCCAGCTATTGTAAAAATGCTTGGATATAAAGACTTTGAAGAATTACAGAACAAAAATCTAGAAATAGATAACACTTTTTATGAAAAATCAGAAAGAGAGTCTTTCAAACATAAATTAAATACAAGCGGGCATATAAACAGTCATGAAGCTATATGGCAGCATAAAGATGGAAACAAAATTTATATACAAGAAGATGCCAAAGCTATAAAGGATAACAACGGAAATGTCCTGTACTACGATGGAACAGTTTTGAACATTTCTGAGAAAAAAGCAGCGTATGAACAAATTGAGATGCTCTCGACTATAGTTAGTCAAAGCCCGCTTTCAATTTTAATTACGGATAAAAGTGGGGTTATAGAATATGTTAATGAAAAATGCATAATGGCTACGGGTTATTCTAACGAAGAATTAGTTGGGAACAAGACTTCACTTATAAAATCAGAAAAGACAACAATTGAGAAATATCATGATCTATGGCAGACAATAAACAATGGAAAAATCTGGCACGGAGAACTACTAAACAAGAAGAAAAATCAAGATTACTATTGGATTGATTTATTAATATCTCCTATAGTAAACACTGAAAATGAAATTACTCACTTTGTAGGAATTTCTGAAGATATAACACAAAAGAAGATTATTGAATTTGAACTACAAGAGTATAGAGAAAAGCTAGAACATCTAGTTAGTGTTAGAACCAATGAATTACGGGAGAGTGAAAATAAATTCCGCGCATTAGCAGAAAACATAGAGGATGTAATTATACGTTTTGATACAGAACTAAAACACATTTATGTAAACAAAAGTATCGAAATGTTAACCGGTATAAAACGGGAAGATTTCATTGGAAAAACTCATCGTGAAATGGGCTTCCCGGAAGATCTAGTAAATATTTGGGATGACATACTTGAAAAAGCAATTTTGGAGAAAGCTAACAAAAGAATAGAATTTCAACTTCCAAACGGCAAATGGATTGACTGGATATTAATTCCGGAATTTGCGGAAAATGGAGAAGTAATCTCAGTTGTAACATCTTCAAGAGATATAACAAAAACAATAGAGTATGAAGTTGAATTAGAAAAGGCACTTCTTAAAGAGAAGGAATTAAACGAACTAAAAGGCAGATTTATTTCAACTGTTTCACATGAATTTAGAACACCATTAGCCTCAATTTTATCATCTGTTCAATTAATTAAGAGGTATTCGCAAAAGTGGAGTGAGGAAAAACTTAATGAATACTATGAAGGAATAAAGAGTTCGATAAACAACTTGACTTTAATGCTTGATGATATTTTAACAGTTAGTAAAAATGATAACAGTAAAGAAATTGTTGTAAATGAACCGCATGATGTTAAGTTCGAATTAGAAACAATTATCAAAGAGCTCTCTCCATTGGTTGAAGAGAAAATAAATATTAAATTAAATTATAATGCAGCACACACAAAATATTTATTTGACACAAAATATTTTAGATTAATTTTTGTTAACCTTATATCAAACGCGATAAAGTATAACCCCAATGGCGGTAATGTTTTAGTTGATGTCAATGATGATGGCGTGGATTTGGAATTTAAAGTAATTGATGATGGCATTGGCATTAATAAAAAAGATATCTCGAAAATATTTGATTCGTTTTATAGGTCAAAAGAAGTAGAAAATATTAAAGGCTCTGGATTAGGGTTACCTATTGTAAAACAATCGGTTGATTTGTTGAAAGGTAATATTAATGTAGAAAGTATTGAAGGCAAAGGCAGTACATTTACAGTTCTCTTAAAGTTGGAGAAATATAACAATGACTAGAATATTAGTAATAGAAGACGAAAAGAAATTAAGAGATAACATAGTTGAACTGCTTTTTAATGAAAACTATGAAGTTGACAGTGCAGAAAATGGAGCTCTTGGAATAAAAAAAGTAAATGAGAAAAAACCGGATCTTATTATTTGTGATATAATGATGCCAGAGATGAACGGGTATGAAGTTTTGAAAGAATTACAAAAAGATATAATTAATGCAACCATACCATTTATTTTTCTTACTGCGAAAGTCGAAATGTCCGATTTAAGGAACGGAATGAATTTAGGAGCTGATGATTATCTCTTTAAACCATTTGATATGGAAGAACTATTAAGTACTGTTGAAACTAGGCTAAGAAAAAAAGAAGCAAACCTTAAGCCATTGGTTGAATCACAAGATCAAATTACATTAAAGATGCATCACGATCTTAGAACCCCATTAATACCAATAATTGGTTATGCTGAAATGATTGAAGAAATTGATGACTTAGAAAAAGTTAAAGAACTTGTCCGCATCATGAAAAAATCTGGCAAAATGCTACATGAAAAAGTTGAAAAGTTTATGATATATAGAGAATTGACTGCAATGGAATCCGGAATTAAGCCATTTCACGCGGGTAGAAATGTCTCTGAAATTAGTAACACAATGGTTGAAGGATTGTTTTATGATATTGTAAGCCCTTTAGAAGCTGATAAACGTACAGTCCTTAAACTAGAAACTGCAGAAATACAAATGGAAGAATGGTTTTTAAGGATAGCGGTTAAAGAACTTTTGGAGAATGGGTTGAAGTATTCTGAAATAGATAAAAAAGTTACGGTTATTGGTGAAAAAATTGATTCAAATTATAAATTGACATTTATGGATGAAGGCAAAGGAATGGCTGAAAATGAAATAAACTCAATTAGAGCTTTTAATAAATTTGGAGACAATGTAATTGCCGAAGTCGGACTTGGCTTAGGTTTAGTTTTAACTCAAAAAATAGTAACACTACATAAAGGAATTTTTAATATATGCAGTGAATTAGATTCTTTTACAAATGTAATATTAACGTTGCCTTTAAATAATAATACAAACGGATTAAGTTAATGTCAGTCGTTATCAATAATCAGAAAATCTAATTGGCTTATTTAGGAGAATTAATGTATAACAAAGAGCTTAAGAAAAATCGTAATAAAAATGATTTGCTGCATTACACTGTTTTTTTGATAATACTAATAGTTGTTCTTGGCTGTTCTTCTAATAGATTATCATCATTAAATCAATTTGAGAATTTAATTATTAGTGTTAATGAATGGGGCGGAACTCCTGCTATAGATTCCTTGGCTAAAAAGCATTCAATAACTCACATCACTTTACATCACCAAGGCGAATCATTCCCGGAAGGAAAAGACCCGCAACAATATCTTCGAAATCTTCAATCTTGGTCTAGAACAGAAAAGAAGTGGATAGATATTCCTTATCATTATATAATTGATCTCAAGGGAAAAGTTTACGAAGGAAGAAAAATTGATTATGCCGGAGATACTAATACGGAATATGATCCTACCGGACATGCATTAATTGAAGTGGTTGGTAATTTTGAAGAAGTGGAACCAAATCAATTACAACTGGAATCTGTTGTTAATACGATGGCATGGCTATCCATAAAGTACAATGTTCCGGTCGAGTTTATAAAAGGGCATAAAGACTTTTCCAAAATGACAGTTTGCCCAGGAAAGAATCTCTATAGATACTTAGAAAACGGTTATTTAATTAAAAATGTGAAAGATAGAATCGATAGTATTAAAAAAGACTAATATTTTTTGTGAGTTAATCAAATCCTTATTAAAGAAAAATATTTTCAATAAAATCTCGGAGTAAAAATGATTAAGAGAATGTTCTTATTATTAATTGTGTTGGTATTAATAAACTCAACATCTTTTGCGCAAAAAGAAGATGGAAATTCCTCTCCAACATTTTATTTAGAAACTTCTTTTGCAAATAAGTATGCATGGCGAGGAATTATTTAGTCGTCGCTGAAAAATCTTAGTGAGTAAGTAAATAAAGGAAGAAAAGCAGTAAATAAGGGTTTAAATTTGCAAGAG
>CAZVYT010000009.1:0-80284 GCA_964631495.1 uncultured Melioribacter sp.
TTTTTATGGGTATGATGCTCAAAATGAGGAGTATGGCTCCATGGTTTATGCTCACTGTAGGCGGTTTGTTTGTTCTATTCATGGTACTTTCAGACTCAAGAGTATTTGATTTTGCCAGAACCCAAAGTCAAAATGTTGGATCGGTTGATGGTGAAGATATTTCTTACCAAGACTATTCTGCAATGGTTGAACAAGCTAGAAAGAATCAAGAGCAGTCAACCGGGCAGCAAATAAATGAAGAACAGATGGATTACTTTAGAGATCAAGTTTGGGATGCAATGGTTTCCCAAAAATTGATTGATAAGAAAATTGCTGAATTTGGTATTGTTGTTTCGGATGATGAAGTAAGAGAAGCAATTTTAGGTTCTAATCCACCAGAAATGTTAAAAAGTCAATTCACCGATTCTACCGGAGCTTTTAATCGCAAGGCTTATGAAACTGCTATGCGAGATCCACGTAATAAAGAAATTGTTGTAGGCGTTGAAAAACAAATTAAACAACAATTAATTCAACAGAAACTACAAAACTATTTAACTGCGTCTATTGGTGTTTCAGAATCTGAAGCTTATGATTCTTTTGTTAAGCAAAACATTAAGATGAAAGCTAATTATATAAAGATTGATGCTTTTACCATTCCCGATACAGATGTAAAAGTAACTGAAGAAGAAATGAAAAAATATTACAATGAAAAAGCTGAAGATTATAAGATAGAGAGCCAAAGAAAGCTAAAATATGTTATTTTCAGACGCGGTGCTTCTCAAGGTGATACTGCATTAGTTAAGAAAAATATGGATGAAGTTATTAAAAGAGCAAAAGCCGATACTGCTTCCTTCAAAACTTATGTTGAAAGTTATTCCGAACAGCCATACAGAAGAGATACAGTTGGGATAGCATCTTTACCTACAGAAGTAAGAACATTATTAGCTAATGCTAATGCCGGTGATATTGTTGGACCGGTTGCTACTTTTGAAGGCTATGTTGTTTATAAATTGGTTGGCAAGAAAACATCAAAGAATGAACAAGTGCGTGCTTCTCATATTTTGTTACGTTCTACAGGCAATGATGTTGATGATAAAAAGAAAATAGATGCAATTTATAACGAAGTTGCCGGCGGAGCAGATTTTGCAACTGTAGCAAGAACAAAATCTCAAGATGGTAGTGCGCCTCAAGGTGGTGATCTCGGATGGTTTGGCAAAGGACAAATGGTTAAGCCATTTGAGGATGCGAGCTTTACCGGAAAAATTGGAGCAGTTCAAAAACCAATTAAGACACAATTCGGATGGCATATAATCAAGACGACTGGAAAAACAAACCAAGATTTTATTGTTGAAAAAGTTGTAAACAAAATTCAAGTTTCTGCTACTACAATAGAAAAAGTTTATCAAGATGCGGCAGATTTTGGTTTTGTTGCAAAAGAAAATGGATTTGAATCAGAAGCCAAAGTATTAAAGTATGAAGTATTGGAAGCCCCACCATTTAATGAAGAAGCCGCAGCAATTGCCGGATTAGGCATTAACCGCGCGCTTGTTAAATGGGCTTTTGAAAATGGTATTGGCGAGATTAGCGATGTTTACAGATTCCCCGCCGGTTATGTTGTTGCTATGGTTTCAGAAGAAATTAAACCTGGCTTGAAACCATTTGATGAAGTTAAGGAAATGATTAAAAGCGCTGTAACAACACAAAAGAAATTAGAAAAAGCAATGCAGCTTGCTAAGCAAATAAAAAATCAAATAGGTGATACCGGAGATGGAAATTCTGCTAAAACTATTTGGGCTCAGGCAATAGTTGATACAACTGTTGAGTTTACAACTTCTGGAAGCATTGGAACACTTGGACAAGAATTTGCTTTCTCAAACGTTGCATATAAAGCTGATTTAAATAAATGGACACAGCCTGTAAAAGGAAGAACAAGCGCATATTTAATTAATGTTAAATCAAGAAATCAATTTGATCAAAACGCATTTAATTCTTCTAAAGAAGGAATTAAGAAAGATCTTCTTCAAAACAAAAAGAATATTTATTTATCTCAGTGGATTGAAAAGCTTAAGAAAGAAGCTGACATAGTAGATAACCGCTACATTTTCTACAGATAAAAGATTAATCCCGCTTCGGCGGGATTTTTTTTTGCTCATCAGTTAGTTCAAATCTCACATTTTCTTTTTTTAATAATTATATTTAGCTGGTAAAGAGAGCAATTAATAAAGATGAGAATTTATTTAACCGGATTTATGACAAGCGGCAAAAGCACTATTGGACCAATTTTGGCTAATGTTCTTGGATTAGAATTTTATGATCTTGATCGTGAAATTGAAGATAATGAAAGTTTAACTGTTGTTGAAATATTTGAAAAATATGGAGAGCAGTATTTTCGCGATGCAGAATCTAAAATATTGAATAAACTTTCTCAGAAAGATCAAATAGTTGTTTCGTTGGGAGGCGGAACTATTACTAATAAAAATAATTTTGAGATGATGAAGAATTGTGGAAAAATTATTTATCTAAAAGTTTCTCCAAATACATTGTATAAACGGCTTAGGCATAAAACAGATAGACCTATATTCCGAGATTTGGTTCTTGGCAATAACAGCGAAGAAGATTTTTTATTTCGTATAAAAGATTTGCTTGAAAAAAGAAGAGAACTATATGAAGAAGCTGATATTATTATTGATACTGAAATAACACCATTAGGACAAACAATAGACAGAATCGCAAAAAAAATAAAGTATGTATACTATGAAAAAAATCGAAGTTAAAACACATTCTAAAAACTATCCGGTTTATATCGGACAAAATATTTTCGAGCAAATTCCTTCACTTATAGAGAAGCATGGTTTGCACAAAAATGTTTTAATTGTTGTTGACGAAAATGTTCTTGGTTATCATTTGAAGAAAATCAAAAACATTATCAGCGAAAAAATAAATAAGATTGTGGTTGTTGAATATGTGGCCAGCGAAAAAAGCAAAAGCAACAAGTCGGTTGAAGAACTCTATGATTGCCTAATAAAAAATGACTTTGGCAGAGATACGCTTGTTATAGCCATTGGCGGCGGAATAACCGGTGATATTGTAGGATTTGCCGCATCAACTTTCGGGCGCGGTGTTCAATTAATACAAGTACCAACTACTTTACTTGCGGCAGTTGATAGCTCTGTTGGAGGTAAAACTGGAATTAACTATGGTAAGACAAAAAATCTTATCGGTTCATTTTTCCAACCGGAATTTGTTTTGATTGATACAACCTTTTTCAAGACGTTAAAAGAAGAAGAAGTTGTCTGCGGCATTGGAGAAATTATGAAGTATGCTTTCATCGGAGATGAAAATATGCATTCCGCTCTTGGTACTTCTTTGAAAGACATATTAAAATTAAAAACTGATATAACTCAAAAAACTATCGAATCATGCGTGAATATGAAAGCTTCGGTAGTGCGAGCAGATGAGACAGAAAGCGGACTTCGAAAAATACTAAACTTGGGCCATACATTTGCTCACGCGCTCGAAGTAGAGCAGGATCATAAATTAAAACATGGTCAAGCTGTAATTGTTGGTTTAACGTGCGCGCTTTATTTATCTCACTTCAAAGGATTAATGAGCGCTCAAAAACTTATTGAATATCTTGAACTGCCATTGATGTTTCAAGACAAAATAAACATTGATAAGTGCAACTTAGAAACTGTTTATAAGATAATGCAGAGAGATAAAAAAAGCAGAGAGGGAAAAATTAAATTTGTTCTGCTTTCTTCACCTGGAATGTTGTATTTAGACTTTGAAGCAGAAAAAGAGTTTGTAATTCAAGCGCTAGAAGATGGCGTTTCACATTTTATTTGATGCAAATGAAGCTCAAAAACATTTACTTATTTTACTTCTTAACAGTTCTCTCTCTTTTTGCACAAGTTGAAAGAGAAACTCGCGCGGTTTGGCTTGCTACAAATCATCGTTTAGATTGGCCGCCTCCAACTTATAATCCAGAAAAACAGAAAAAATCATTAACAGAAATATTTGATGATCTGAAAAAGAAGAATTTTAATACTATATATTTTCAAGTTAGAAGCAGCGGAACAGTTATGTTCAATTCTTCTTTCGAGCCATATTCTCAATACATTACCGGAGTTGTAGGCAAAGAACCGAGTTATGATCCGCTAAAGTTTGCTATCGCAGAAGCGCATAAACGCGGTCTCGAAATTCATGCTTGGGTAAATGCTTGCTTGGTTAATAACGGAACAGATGCATCAATTCTGAAAAACAAAAATCACATTTCGCAAACTAAACCGGAATGGATTGTTGAAGAATATCGAGATGGGCGAAAATCTATGTGGATTGATCCTGGTTTGCCTGAAGCAAGAAATTATCTTGTAGATTTAATTCTTGAAATTGTAGAGAATTATGACATTGATGGTATTCATCTTGATTACATAAGGTATCCTGGAAAAAATTTTGATGATGATTTCTCATATAAAATTCATGGCGGCGGCTTAAACCGAGATGATTTCCGAAGAAACAATATTACAGCAATAGTTGAAGATGTTTACCAACAAGTGAAATCTGTTAAGCCATTTGTAAAAATTGGCGCCGCGCCTATTGGCGTTTACAAACGACTTAGTGGGATGCGGTCTTGGGAAAGCTATTACGATCTTTATCAAGATTCTTATGATTGGATGAAGAGGGGAATTGTTGATTATTTAACACCTCAAATATATTGGGGATTTGATGAGAATCCTCGTTTTGATTTACTTGCAAAGGATTGGAAAAAAAATTCTGCTAAAAGCGGCATTGTTCTTGGCATTGGCGCATATAGAGAAACTGTTAAGCCCGAAATTGAAGAAATGATTCAGTTTGCGCGCAATATTCAAGCAGATGGAGTTTCTTTTTTTCGTTATGAACATATAAAAAATGTTTCTTTCCCAACTTATAAATACAAAGTATTTCCGGCTTCGATAAAAGGGATAAATGAAATGCATCCGGCAAGTCCATCTAATTTATCAGCAAAGATAAATGTTGATAAAAAATACTTTTCTTTATTATGGACTGAAGGCAAAATTGAAGATGCAAATGATAGCGTGAGTTATTATTCAATTTATAATTTGTCAAATGCAAATGAGCAATTATCACAAGCAAATTTGTTTGATGTGGTATCTGCACCAAGGAATCAAATAACCTTAATGATAGATAAACCCAAGAAAGTGAATTATTTCTTTACCATCAAATCTGTTAATAAAATATGGAACGAAAGTATTGAACAAACAAATACAGTAACTGTACAAATCCCTTTGATGAAGACCTTGGCTGAGTTGAACAAGGAAATTGGTAAACCGATTTTAATTAAGGAATCTGACAAAAGCGTAATAATTGTCTTGGAATCAAACGCTAAAGAACAGATTAAAGTTTTGGGCGGAAAAGAAAATATGTATTCAATACTTGGAAGCGAATATGTTTCTGCCGGCAAGAATTTTATAAAAGTATCGGCTGATCTAAAAGCCTACGATAAAATAAAAATTGTTTTCGGTATGAATAAACCCGAAGTTGAACTAAAGCTGCTTTAGATATTTATCAAACCATTCTTTTCTTAGCTTAGCAACTCTACTTCTGTGCCGTTTCAAAAAATGATCACCATTCTCAATCAATTCAAGTTTATGAAAGTAATTCAGTTTATTTAATTCATTAGAAAGTTCAATAGATTGATTTACCGAAACTTTATCATCCGATATGCCGTGAACAATTAATAGTTTTGTCTGTCTAGAAATCTTATCCGGAAAATTCATTACTGATCTTTCATAACAAATGTCGGCTATAGATTTCCCATTTAAATCAATTCTTTTTAATTCTACTAATCGGTTAATAAAATCGCTGTTTGGTTTGTCGCAGTCAATGTGAGATAATGCGCCAACTGTAATTGCGGCCTTGAACAAATTTGTTTTTGTTAAAAGCAGATAAACCATCAATCCGCCGCGGCTCCATCCTTCAATACCCCAAGAAGTACTATCAGCGCAGTCAATTTCTTCAGCTAAAGGAATTAAATTAAGAACATCATTTAAATCGCTTCCACCAAACTCATCTTGTCCTTCACTTCCTGCATTACCTCGATATTGTGAAGCAAAAACAACATAGCCCCAGCTTGCAATCTGACCAAAAATTCCACGCGCGTTAAATACATCAATAGCGCCGGAGTTTCCTAATCCGCCACGGCACCAAATAACGCAAGGATACTTTTTCGAATTGTCCTTTGGATAAGAAATATAACCGGTTAAGTTTAAGCCGTCAGATAGATAAGTTATTTTCTCTGTAGTTGTATTTTCTAAAACATCATTGCCCCAGCCGCGGGAAATCATTTTCTCTTTAACTGAACTCAGCTCTATTTTATGCCGTAAAATGAAATTAGAATTCATTAATTCCTTTTGAAAATTATTAAATTACAGTTGCTTTCTTTGGTAATATCTTACCAATTATAGGTGTTAGCAAATTTGAGAACTAATTTACAGAATAACTATTATGTCTAAAAGCAAGCAACAATCAAAAAAGCAGATGAACAAGAACAGATTTATGCAAATTACAGTAGGAATTATTCTTGTAGCGTTTATCGCGTACTTTGTTCTCTCTAATCTATTATTAACAAAAGCTCCGGTTAACCCGGAATTGGAAACTGCAGTGAACGGTAAAACAGCATACTCTTTTTCAAAGGAAGGCGAACTTTCTTTTACAGACAAAAATGGAAACTCATATGCGCAGATTGAAATTGAAATTGCCGATGATAATCAGCAGCGCGCAACTGGTATGATGTTTCGAAATAAAATGGATGAAGCACAAGGAATGCTTTTTATTTTTGATGTTGAAGAACCGCAGTCTTTTTGGATGAGGAATACAATTATACCTCTTGATATTATTTATGTTAATTCTAAAATGGAAATTGTTACAATTATTAAAAACGCTAAACCATTTGATGATACTTCACTTCCTTCTATAAAACCGGCGCAATATGTAGTTGAGGTTGTAGCAGGAATTGCTGATAAGCTTGGTGTTAAAGAAGGTGATAAAATAGTCTGGCGGAGAAACTGATTAACTGAAATTGGAAGCGGTAAGCCTTGAAAGATTATCTGTTATTTTTACTTCTCATGTTAAATCATTTCACCAAAATTAATTTCTTTGTTTGGCTGTAATTGCCGGCTTGTAAGCGGTAAAAATTAATTTCGGAGACCGGATTGATAAATGATTTATAATCTCTGGTCGTTTGTATTCACTAACTACATTTATAATGATCGTTTTGCAAATCAGAAGTCGTTTAGTTCATAATACCAACAATTGTGGGTGAATATAGGCAGCAAAATCATTTCCGTAATTAAAATTTAATTCATTGATAAATATCAAGTTATAATGGATTCTCTATGAATGCTATGCGCTTGAGGAGAAAATTTAGCGGGTAAATTTGTAGAGACTTGCTGCGGCAAGTCTCTACGTTAAATGGGTTTTATTTTTTCTTACGGATTATTTTTTTAATCGGCTTATGAGCAACAACCTTTTTAATAATTTTCTTTACAGCCTTTTTGACCGGTTTGGCAATTACTTTTTTCCTTAGAACCTTTTTAGCAACTGCCTTCTTTACAACATTTTTCTTAACGGATGCTTTTTTTGCTACCGGTTTTGTTTTCTTAACCGATTTCTTAACAACTTTCTTTATTGCGGCTGGTTTTTTCTTTGCAACTTTAGTTTTTTGTTTAGCTGCAATCAAATTCAAAGCACCGCCGGAAATAAACCATGCAATTTGTCCGGCGTTGAAAGAATGGTTTAATATAATTTCATCAACCGAACCATCTTTGTGTTTAACAATTAACTGAACTTGTTTTTCCGGTGCGAGAGCGCCCAAGTTAGGGATGCTCAGTTTATCATCTTCTTGAATTTTATCGTAATCACTTGGATTAGCAAACGTAAGAGGCAGCATTCCTTGTTTTTTCAAATTGGTTTCATGTATTCGCGCAAAAGATTTTGTGATGATTGCTTTACCGCCAAGGAAACGCGGTTCCATTGCTGCATGTTCGCGGGAAGAACCTTCGCCATAATTTTCATCGCCTACTACAATCCAACCGATGTTATGGGCTTTGTATTCGCGTGCAACTTCGTGTACTTGCATGTAGCGACCGGTGAAAAGATTTTTTGCTTCACCCGCATTTCCTGTAAATGCGTTGATAGCGCCAAGAAACATATTCTTAGAAATATTATCTAAATGCCCTCGGTATTTTAACCAAGAACCAGCTGGAGAAATATGATCTGTTGTACATTTGCCTTTAGCTTTTAAGAGAAGAGGCGCATCAACAACATCTTTTTTATCCCATGCGGCAAATGGTTCCATAAAAGAAAGTCGGTCATTGTTTTCCGGCATAGCAATTATTGTTTTGAAACCATTTTTTCTTGGTGCAAGAAAACCTTTTTTATCTTTTAAGAAATTTTTCTTTGGAAGTTCTTCTCCGTATGGTGCATCAAGTATTACGTGTTCGCCATTTTCGTTTTCCAAATAATCTGTTTCCGGATTGAAAGAAAGCTTGCCGGCAACAGCTAATGCCGTGGTAATCTCCGGACTTGCAACAAAGCTGTATGTTTCGGGATTGTTATCATTTCGTTTAGCAAAATTTCTATTGAACGAATTTACAATTGTATTCTTCTCGCCGGTTTTAATATCCATACGTTTCCACATGCCAATGCAAGGACCGCAAGCGTTTGCTAATACTTGTCCGCCAAAATCAGTAAGCGTTTGAAGTTGTCCATCTCGTTCAATTGTTGCGCGTACTTGTTCAGAGCCGGGAGTAATTTTGTATTCTGATTTTGCTTTCAATCCTTTTGATAAAGCATTTTTAACAATGTTAGCGGCTCGGTCAATATCTTCGTAACTGCTGTTTGTACAACTTCCAATTAAAGCAACGCTTACTTTTTCTGGAAAGTTATTTTCTAAAATTGCTTCTTTCATTTTTGATAAAGGCCAAGCTCGATCCGGTGTGAATGGTCCGTTAATATGTGGTTCAAGTTCATCTAAATTTATTTCAACAATTTGATCATAATATTTTGAAGGATCAGAGTAAACTTCTTCATCGGCTTTAAGAGCAGAAGCAAGCTTGCGTGTTAATTTAGCAACATCTGTACGGTCAGTTTTTTCTAAGTAAGCAGCCATTTTTTCATCAAAAGGAAATACAGAACAAGTGGCGCCAATCTCCGCGCCCATATTACAGATTGTTGCTTTTCCGGTACAAGAAATTGATTCGGCTCCTTCGCCAAAATATTCTACAATTGCGCCGGTTCCACCTTTAACGGTTAGCAATCCGGCAAGTTTTAATATTACATCTTTCGGTGAAGTCCACCCGCTGAGTTTTCCGGTGAGTTTAACGCCTATAAGTTTTGGCCATTTTAATTCCCAAGGCATTCCAGCCATTACGTCAACAACATCTGCGCCGCCAACACCAATAGCCAGCATTCCTAAGCCGCCCGCGTTTGGGGTATGAGAATCAGAACCAATCATCAATCCGCCGGGGAACGCATAATTTTCCAATATTACTTGATGAATAATTCCCGCGCCCGGCTTCCAGAAACCAACGCCATATTTTTGGCAAATTGTTTCTAGGAATTCATAAACTTCTTTGTTCTCAGAAATAGCTTCGTTCAAATCACTCACGCTTCCATTCTTTGCAACAATTAAATGATCTGCATGAGCTGTTGCCGGAACAGCGGCTTCTTTTCTTCCGGCGTGCATAAATTGCAGCATTGCCATCTGAGCAGTTGCATCTTGCATAGCAACGCGGTCTGGTGCAAAGTCAGTAAAATCTTTTCCACGCGTTAGTGGTGTTTTTGGCATTTCCCATAAATGAGCATATAGAATTTTCTCTGCGTAAGTCATTGGTCTGCCAACAACTTTGCGTGCGCTTTTAACTTTATTTTGAAATTGAGCATAAACTTTTTTAATCATTTCAAAGTTTGCTGTCATTGTTATTCCTGTATTGTTTGTAATTGGTACAAAGATAAAAAAATGGCGGGAATTATTTTAAAAGATATTAAAGAAGAGAACGCAGATTTTTTTGTGATCTGTTAAGAATAATCATGATTAATCGTAATCGATCTTAATTAATCTGCGTTCTGTTTTTTTACTTTATCATACTTAATGAAATTCTTTGTTTTGGTACATCAATCCCGATTACAGTTACATCAATTATATCACCTACTTTAAGCAGTTCAAGCGGATTCTTTACAAACTTATTTGCTATTTGGGATATGTGAAGCAATGCATCTTGCTTAACACCAATATCTACAAACGCACCGAAATCAACTACGTTGCGTACGGTTCCTTTCAGCTTCATTCCATCTTGCAAGTCTTCTATTTTAAGAACATCGCTGCGCAAAATTGGCAAGGGCATTTCTTCGCGTGGATCGCGTCCCGGCTTTTTTAAGTTATCAAGTATATCAACAAGTGTCGGTCCGCCAACACCAATTTCTTTAGCTACTTTTTCAACACCTTTTGTTTTCACAAACAGTTCAACAAGATTTCCTTTTTCGTTGATATGTGTTGTAGAAAGATCGCAGAGTTTTAAAAGTTTTGTTGTAGCTTCGTAAGACTCAGGATGGATTGAAGTATTATCGAGCGGGTTTTCTCCATCCGGAATGCGCAAAAATCCGGCGCACTGCTCAAAAGCTTTTTCACCCATTCCGGTTACATCCATCAACTCTTTTCTATTTTTGAATTTACCGATTCGCTCGCGGTATTTAACTACATTGTTTGCGATTCTTTTGTTTAAGCCGGAAACATAATTAAGAAGTGAAGCGGAAGCTGTATTAACATCAACTCCAACATAGTTTACGCAGCTTACAACAACATCATCAAGTTTTTTAGAAAGTAATTTCTGATCAACATCGTGCTGATACAAACCAACACCAATTGATTTCGGATCAATTTTTACAAGCTCGGCAAGTGGATCGAGAACGCGGCGAGCTATAGAAATATTACCGCGCTGGCTTGCTTCAAGATCGGGAAATTCATCTTTAGCAACAGCGCTTGCAGAATAAACCGACGCGCCGGCTTCGTTAACAATTAGATAATGGCATTTCAACTTTTGTTCTTTAATTAAATCTGCTACAAGCTGTTCGGTTTCGCGGCTGGCTGTTCCGTTGCCAATAGCAATTAAATTAATTTTGTGGCGTTCGATCATATCAAGCAATATTCTTTTTGCTTCCGCAGTTTTGTTTTGCGGCGGATGAGGATACATTGTAGCGCCTTCAATATACTTTCCGGTTGTATCAATAACAGCAAGCTTAGAACCGGAATAAAAACCGGGATCAATTCCTAAAATCATTCTGTTGCTGATTGGCGGTTGTAAGAGAAGCTGGCGCAAGTTAGAAGCAAAAATTTCGATTGCATGGAGATCGGCTTCTTCGGTAAGAAGATTTCTTACTTCGCGCTCGATAGATGGAAAGATCAATCGCATAAAAGAATCATCAACAACTTCTTCAAGAATGTCTAAGAAGAAAGACTCGTCATATTCAAAATATTTATCAAAGATTCTGTTTAACACGCCTGGTTTATCAAAGCTAAGGATTGCTTTAAGGTAACCGTCGCTTTCGCCACGGTTGATCGCAAGAATCTGATATTCTTTAATTTTATTTAGCGGCGCAGAGAAGTTGTGGTAAACATCATACACATCTTTCTTTTTGAGGTTCGGATCTTCTTTCTTGTTTTCATTTTTTGAAGAAACAATTATTGCTTCCTCATGCATAAACTCACGAACCTCTTGGCGAACTTCTGCGGTTTCACTAATCATTTCTGCAATTATATCTTTTGCGCCTTGCAATGCTTCGGCAATAGTTACAACACCAAGCTCAGCGTTGATATACTGCGCCATAATTTCATCAAAGTTTCCGTTGAAGTTCGGATTCTGCAAAATGAAAAGCGCGAGCGGTTCCAAACCTTTTGCTTTAGCAATTGTACCGCGCGTTTTACGTTTTGGTTTATAGGGAAGATACAAGTCCTCTACTTCTTGTAGTTTTGTCGACGCATTTATTTTATCGCGAAGTTCATCTGTAAGTTTACCTTGCTCTTCAATGCTTTTCAGAACTGTTGCTTTACGTTCTTCTAGAATGGTTAAGTAACTCAATCTGTCTTCAATGTTGCGTAAGAAATCTTCATCCAATCCGCCGGTATGCTCTTTACGGTAGCGGGCAATAAAAGGAACAGTAGCGCCTTCGGTAAATAAATTTATTACTGTAACAACTTGTCTTTCAGCAATGTTAAGTTCTTTTGAAATGACTAAAGGAATATTCATAACTCTCCGGGAAAATTTGGGAATGCAAATCAAGCAGAAAGAAAGATAACTTTCCACTTGAAAAATTTTTATCTGTTATGTATAGAAAGAAAAGTTAGCAAAACAGTTCTTTTTCAACCAAATCACAAATAATGTGACCGATTGTAATGTGAGTCTCTTGAATTCTTGCAGTAATTTCAGAAGGAATTACTATCGGGAGATCAACCAAGTCTTTTAGTTTGCCGCCGGTTCCACCTAAAAATCCAATTACAAAAATTTTCTTTTCTTTAGCTTTTTCAACAACTCTAATTATGTTGGGAGAATTCCCGCTTGTAGAAAGTGCAAAAAGAACATCTCCTTCGTTCCCCAAACCATCTAAAATTCTTGAGTAAGTAAATTCCCAGCCAAGATCATTACCACCGGCAGAAAGATTAGATGTATCTGTAGTTAATGCAATTGCCGGAAGCGATGGTCTGTTTACTTGTGCTGTTAGACGAATTACAAACTCAGCAGCTAAATGCTGGCAATCGGCAGCGCTGCCACCGTTTCCGCAAAGAAGAAGTTTCTTTCCATTCTTGAATGCATCTGCCAAACTTTGAACTGCAACTAAAATTTCAGCTTTGCAAGCATCTATAGTTTTTAACTTTACTTCTGCACTTTCTTTAAGTGTTTCGGTAATAATTTTTTCTTTATCCAACATAACCGCCTCATTTACCAGCCACAAAATAAAAAAGATTTCATTCTGTTGTTCAAATGATTATTGATAAAGAAATTATGGTAGTTTGATTGAAAAAATGATTGTCCGAAAGCCATTCATTCACTAAGTTTGTGCAACATTTCTAAGAAAAATGATAATGAACAAAATAAAAGTTTACGAAAAGCCAACATGCACAACCTGCCGGAATGTTTCCAAAGTTCTTTTGGAAAAAGGGATAAATTTCGAGAAAGTAAATTATTACATAGAACCTTTTAGCAAAACCAAACTAAACTCATTGCTCAAGAAAATGAATATGAAGCCGAGCGAATTATTAAGGAAAAACGAAGAAGTTTACAAAACCATGAAGCAGCAAATTGCAGTTATGAGCGAGAGTGAAATCCTTGAGCTGATGATTGAGAATCCGGATTTGGTTCAAAGACCTATTGTTGAAGTAAATGATAAAGCAATACTTGCTCGCCCCGCAGAAGAAATAAACAAATTATTTTAAAAAACACTTAATTTAAAACTAAACGGAAATAGAAATGGCAAAACAAATACTTTTCTGGGTGCTGGCATTTTTAATTACTGCCGGTTCTGCAGTTTATCAAAGGTTGACTGGTCCAACATACCCCAAAAGCGGCTCTGTTACATTGGTCGGCAAAACTATTAAATACAACTTAGAAAGAAGCCACAGCTCGTCATCTAATTATGTTGTAGAAATAGAAACTAACGATCCGGAAATTATTGGTGAGTTGAACTGGAGACCATTTCAAAGCAATGGTGAATTTAACTCAGTGAAAATGACAGGAGATAAAGTTTTAAAAGCTGAACTTCCGGCGAGACAAAGATTACAAAAATGGCAATATTATATTCGGCTCCAGAAAGGGCAAGAGGAAATTATTATACCTGGTGATAATGGAATTACAATTCGATTTAAGGATGACGTTCCGATATGGGTATTAATTCCACACGTTATTTTTATGTTCGGTGCAATGCTAATATCAACCCGTACAGCCTTTGAAATATTTAACAAAACGCCAAATCTTTATAAGCTAACAATCTGGAATTTAGTATTTCTTTTTATAGGTGGGTTTCCGCTTGGATTTGCCATGAACGGCTATGCATTTGGTGAAATGTGGGGAGGAATTCCTTTTGGCAACGACATTACTGATAATAAAACTTTAATCGCATTTATTGGCTGGCTCGTTGCTTTTTATATGATAAAGAAAAACCATTTGCCAAAATTATTTGTAGTATTGGCTGCAATACTGATGCTAATTGTATATTTAATTCCACATAGTGTATAAAGATTTATTGCAAGTTCAAGATTAATTTAAGGAGATACAAATAATGTCTTCACACCAAACTTCTAATAACGGCGGCTTGCCTTCAAACGCTTATACTGAATTAAAACAAGGTGAGCAATATATACCAATAATGTCGCCGGCAAAAATCTATCCCGAGGTTACTGCCTACTCAGTATTAACTGGCATTGTTATGGCAGTGGTTTTTTCAGCGGCAGCAGCATACCTTGGACTTAAGGTTGGGCAAGTTTTCGAAGCTGCAATTCCTATAGCAATTCTTGCTGTTGGTTTAACAAATCTACTCAAGAAGAAAAATGGAATGGGACAAAATGTAATTATCCAATCTATTGGTTCATCATCCGGAGCTGTTGTTGCTGGCGCAATTTTTACACTTCCCGGAATTTACATTTTGGGTTTACAAGCAACTTTTTTCCAAATGTTTTTTGCTTCGCTTCTTGGTGGATTTTTAGGAATACTATTTTTAATTCCTTTTAGAAAATATTTTGTTAGTGAGATGCACGGAAAACTACCTTTTCCAGAAGGAACCGCAACAACTGAGGTTTTAGTTGCAGGAGAAAAAGGAGGCAACTCTGCTATGATTTTGGTTGTTAGTGGATTGATTGGCGGAATTTATGATTTCTTAGTTGCAACATTTGGAACTTGGGCAGAGATATTTACTTCAAGAGTAATTGGTGTTGGAGAAGTTCTTGCTGATAAATTCAAATTAGTATTCAGATTAAACACTAGTGCTGCGGTTGTTGGCTTGGGTTATGTAATTGGTTTAAAATATTCGGTAATTATTGTCGCCGGATCATTTTTATCTTATTTCGTTTTTGTTCCTTTAATTGCGTACTTCGGAGATGGACTTACAGTTGCAATTGGATCAAATGTAACTACGTTAATTAAAGACATGCCAGCGGAATTAATTTTTAGAAATTATGTCCGCCACATTGGAATTGGCGCAATTGCTATGGCGGGCTTCATCGGAATTGTTCGCTCATCTAGTGTAATTAAATCAGCAATCTCTCTTGCTTTTAACGAAATTGCCGGAAAAAGAGAAAACACCAATAGAGAAGAACTCCGCACACAAAAAGATTTATCAATGAAAATTATTGTTTTAGGAATTGCAGCAACCGCAGTGGTTCTATTCGTTTTCTTTTTATTTGGTGTGGTAAATAATCTTCTTCATGCTCTTATTGGGTTATTAATTGTTATGATTATGTCATTCTTGTTTACAACAGTAGCTGCTAACGCAATTGCTATTACCGGAAATAATCCAGTAAGTGGAATGACTTTGATGACTTTAGTATTGTCATCAATCATTTTAGTTTCAGTTGGACTTTCTGGTCCAACTGGAATGGTTTCTGCATTGATAATAGGTGGAGTTGTTTGTACAGCGTTATCGGTTGCCGGTTCATTTGTTACAGATTTGAAAATCGGTTATTGGCTGGGCTCAACTCCTCAGAAACAAGAGAAATGGAAATTTGTTGGCGCGCTGGTTTCAGCCGCAACTGTAGTTTGGATAATTTCTTTGTTAGATAAAATTTATGGTTTTGCAGGTGGCGGATTACCCGCACCACAAGCAAACGCAATGGCAGCTATTATTCAGCCTTTAATGTCAAATCAACCGGCTCCATGGATGCTTTACATTGCAGGCGCTTGCATTTCTTTAATCTTAGCTATGATTAAAGTTCCGGTACTTGCATTTGCGCTTGGTATGTACTTGCCTCAAGAAATAAATACACCTCTGCTAATTGGTGGTTTAATTTCTCATTACGTTTCAACAAGAAGCAAAGATGAAGCTCTTAACAATGCTCGCAGAGAAAGAGGAACATTAATTGCTTCCGGATTTATTGCCGGCGGCGCATTAATGGGAGTTGTTAGTGTAATTATCCGTTCAACAGGCGCCAACTGGATTATGCTAGAATGGGCAGAATCTCACGCGGCAGAAATATTATCTTTTATTATGTTCTGCTTACTTTGTGTTTATACTATTTGGGATTCCTTACGCGCAAAGAAAGAGGCATAAATTTAATTACAAATAATTGAATGGAACGCCCCGGTTTTGCCGGGGCTTTATTTTTTTAAAGACCGATTTGTTGCAATAATTTAATTCTGAAATTCCTTTCTTTTAATAAGAACTTATTTCCTAATTTTTGACCCTTAACAATTAACTTTGTGGAGAACACATTGAAAAAACTTTACAATATTTGTTCATATTTCTTGGTGGTTATAATGGCTGCACAAATTACTATTGCTCAGAGCAAGGAACGTAAAGACGTTCCAGAAAAATATAAATGGAATAACTCCATCATTTACAAAAATGTTGATGAATGGAATAAAGAAAAAGAAACAATCCTTGCACAAATTGAAACACTTAAATCCTTTAACGGAAAAATGGGTAAGAACGCCGAATTATTTTACACTACACTTCGTATTTACTTCGATATCAACAAGCTTTCTTATAAACTTTCAGATTATGCATTTCGTGTAGCGGATGAAGATTTACGTATCAGCTCTAATCAATCCTTAAACCAAATTTCCTCTTCAATTTGGACAAAACTTGGAGAAGCGGCATCGTTTATCAATCCAGAAATCTTAAGCATGGATACAGAAAAAATCAAAAAATTCTTTGCTGAGAAAAAGGAATTAAGCGAATTCAAAGTTTATGTAAATGACATTCTTCGTTTGCGCCCGCATACCTTAACAGCCCGCGAAGAAGAAATTCTTGCCAGTGCCGGCTTGATAACTTCCTCTCCAAGTGAATTACACAGCATTTTTGATAATGCAGAAAGACCCAACGCTACAGTTAAGTTATCAAACGGATCTAAAATCGAACTAAATTCCGCCAACTATTATAAATATAGAACGGCACAAAACCGTAAAGACCGTGAATTGGTGATGAAAGCAATGTTTGAAAATTATAAAAATTATCAAAATACAATGGGTGCAAATCTTGCCGGAAAACTTCGCGCAGATTACTTCTATGCAAAAAACAGAAAGTATGAAACCGTGTTAGCAAGTTCAATTAATACAAGCAACATTCCCGTTTCTGTTTATGAAAACTTAATTAATCAGATTCACAAGAATTTACCAACACTTCACCGCTTTCTTAAATTAAAAGCGAAGATGCTCGGTGTAGATAAACTTCATTACTACGATTTATATACACCACTTGTTAAATCAGTTGAATTCAAATTCAGTGTTGAAGAAGGGCAAAAGTTGTTGCTCGATGTATTCAAACCTCTTGGCGAAGAATATGTGGCTACAGTTAAAAAATCTTTTGAAGAAAAATGGATTGATTACATCCCTTCTACGGGAAAGAGAAGCGGCGCTTATTCTTCCGGCGCACAATACGATTTACATCCTTACATCTTGATGAACTGGACTGATGATTACGAATCAGTGTCTACCCTTGCACACGAGCTTGGACATACAATGCACAGTTTTTATTCAAACAAGAACCAAACCTTTGTTGATGCTCAGTACGCAACATTTGTAGCAGAAATTGCCTCAACAATTAATGAAGACTTGTTGAATAATTATATGGTTAACAAAGTAAAGAAAGAAGAAGAGAAACTTTATCTGCTTGGCTCTTATCTTGATCTACTTCGGACAACAATTTTCCGCCAAACATCTTTTGCAGAGTTCGAATGGGAAATACATAAACGTATTGAAAAAGGCGAGCCGCTTACCGGTGAAGACATGAGTAAAATTTATTACGAGATTGTTAAAAAATATTATGGACACGATTCTGGTGCATGTGTAGTTGATGATTACGTTGCATACGAATGGGCTTACATTCCTCATTTTGTAAACTATACTTATTATGTTTATCAATATTCAACATCATTAATTTATGCAACTGCTTTTGCGGAGAAAATTGTTAAGGAAGGTCAGCCCGCTGTTGATAAATTTTACAATATTTTAAATGGCGGAAGTTCTGCTTATCCAATTGATTTGATTAAAAAAGCTGGATTAGACCCGTTAACATCTGAAGCATTTGATCTTACTATGGCAAAAATGAATAAAGTAATGGATCAGATGGAAGACATCTTAAAGAAGAAGAAAAAATAATTTCGTCGAGACGAGGTGCTTGTTCGGCCTAGGGCAAGGCACCCCGTCCCATTTTTACCGAAGATTTAATTCTTTTATTGCAAGTCCAATAGCAGTTTCAATAGAATACCTTTCGTTCAAATGTTCTGCAACTTTATTAATAAAGTTTTTGCGGAATCTTTTAGGAACCAATACTCCATAAAATGCGCGCGACAATTCTAATACTTTTTCCATAACCAAATCTTATTGTTCTGTCTCTATTATCGGATAGTTTAATTAAATTTTGAATACAATTTATAAAAAAGGTTGTCATGACGTTAGCGCAAATTCGTTCTCTATTTCCACATCTTGATACAGATCAAGTTTATTTTAATCACGCTGCCATTGGACCATGGTGTAAGCTGGTGTTGGAAAGAATAAATGAATATGCTACTCAAAGAAGTGGTGCAATGGTTGAAAACTTTCCCTTTTTCTTGGAAAAGAATGCTAGTGCAAAAACAAAACTTGCAAAAATACTAGGCGCTGTTCCAGATCGCCTTGCTTGGGTGGATAATGTTTCAAACGGGCTAAACATTTTAGCAAATGGACTTGAATGGAATTCCGGCGACAGAATAATTCTTAACGATTTAGAATTCCCATCTAATATTTATCCTTTTCTAAATCTGAAAAGGCTTGGTGTTGAAATAGATATTATTAAATCACAAAACGGTGTGGTTGATATTGACGATATTGAAAAGAAAATTACTCCAAGAACAAAACTTGTTTCAATTAGTTTGGTTCAATTTCTATCGGGCTATCGTGCTGATATAGAATCAATCGGCAACCTATGCCGCGGAAAGGGAATTATATTTTGCGTTGATGCGATACAAGCTGTTGGAGCAGTTGAAATTGATGTGGCTAAATCTAAGATCGATTTTCTTTGCGGAGGTACGCAAAAGTGGTTAATGAGTTCTCAAGGATTGTCTTACATTTTTATTACAGATGAATTACAAGAAAGAATAATTCAAAAAAATGTTGGGTGGACATCTGTAAATGATGCTTGGAATCTGCTAGATTATAATTTATCGCTTAAGTCATCAGCAGATAGATTTCAGAATGGAACCATAAATGTCTTAGGAGTTTGTCTATTTGAAGCAACTCTTAATTTATTTCTTGATTACGGGATGGAAAGAGTAGAAAAGAAAATCTTAGCTAATACAGAATATTTTATTGATCAATTTGTAGAAATTGGAATTGATCCAGTTCTAAAAAACATCGAAAGCAAAAACAGAGCTGGTATTGTTAGTTTCAAACACGAAAGATCATCTGAGATTTTTGAATTTCTCCATAGAAAAAGAATCTATTGTGCAGTAAGAGAAGGAATGATTCGTTTCTCACCACATTTTTATAATACATCAGAAGAAATAGATTTAGTAGTTAGAGAGTTGAGGGATTATTTAAAATGAAAAGGTGGAGAAACAAATCAAATCATACGATGGGGGGGACGTATGACCCAACTTGAAGTCTCCACCAAACTTTATTTTTCTGGGGAATAACTCAATTCAATCTTTACGTGAAAATCAGCACCGCTAAACAAAGTATACTTAACTTCGCCAATTGTGCATTTATAATCTTCACCAACCATTTCGCTTACAACTTTAGAAATGGCATTTTCCAAAGAGCCAACACTTACAGCTTTTAGTTTATTCTTTAAAAGTTTATCTACATCTATTGTTTTTTCTTGTGCATCAGCCATTTTTTTCTCCGACTTGATTTCTGTTATCAAGTCTTTTGACGACCCAAATATAAATTGGTTTTATTTTCTAATCAAGTCTAATATTTCTTTTGTTTTTTCTTCCAATAAAACTTGGTCTTTTTTTGTTTCAACATTTAAGCGAAGTAATGGTTCTGTATTGCTCATTCTTACATTAAATCTCCATTCTGGATATTCTATGCTGACTCCATCGAGTTCATCCAAAGCGCCATCGCTGTACTTTTGTTTAATTTGTTCAATTTTTTCTAGCGGATTTGAAACCGTAGAATTTATCTCTCCTGAACAAGGATAAGCCGCTACCATTTCTTCTACTAGTTGAGAAAGAGTTTTTCCCTCTTCTGCCATTAATTGTAAAATTAAGAGGAATGGAATTAAACCGCTATCCGAATAAAAATTATCTCTGAAGTAATGGTGTGCGGACATTTCTCCGCCATAAATTGAGTTTACTTCTCTCATTTTTTGTTTAATAAAAGCGTGTCCGCTTTTTGAAACAACCGCTTCACCGCCGGCTTTTAATACTTCGTCAACTGTATTCCATGTTAATCTGGGATCGTGAACAATTTTTTCGCCGGGAGCTGCTTTTAAAATTGATTTTGCGAGAATACCAACTATATAATAACCTTCAATAAAATTTCCCTTCTCATCAAAAAAGAAACATCTATCATAATCTCCATCCCACGCAACACCTAAATCAGCATTATGATTTTTTATTGCATCTATAGAGGGTTGACGGTTTTCTGGTAATAGAGGATTGGGAACACCATTTGGGAAATTAGAATCCGGTTCATGAAAAACTTTAATCATTTCTATCGGCAAGTATTTTTCTAATTTATCGAGAGCTGGACCAACGCAACCATTGCCAGCATTAACAACTACTTTGTAAGGTTTAATTTTTTTGGGATCATAGAATTTTGTCAAGGAATCGATAAATTCATTCATTATATCTTTATTTATCACTTTTCCTTTAAAATCTGAAATAGGTCCTAATTCATTTTTTAAAATCATTTGCTCAATTTCATTTAGTCCGGAATCGTATCCAAGTGGAACGGAAGTGCGTTTTACAAATTTTAATCCGTTGTATTCTGGTGGATTGTGGCTTGCCGTAATCATTATGCCGCCATCAGCATTTAAAAAAGGTGTTCCAAAGTAAATCATTTCTGTGCCGCAAAGTCCTAAATCAATTACATCGCAGCCGGCATCATTCAGTCCATTTGATAATGCTTGTGCAAGCTCTGGCGAAGATTTTCTAACATCTCTTCCAATTACAATAGATTTTGCATTTAGAAAAGTTGCTACAGTTCTGCCAACTTTGTAAGCTAAGTCAGTATTTAATTCTCCGGGTACTTTACCACGTATATCATATGCCTTAAATGAAGGAATTTTTTCCATTTTTTCTCCTATTTGAACAATCTAAAAATAAGGATTTGAAAACAAATCTTAGTAACGCACGGAATTATTTTTGCATTTATTTGCTCTTGTTCAATGCATATTTTGGGGTTGCATTTCTGCAAGGAGAAAAAGATCGAAACAATTGATACCGCTTACCCAAGATATTTAGTTTGCAGTTATTCAAAATGTAATTCAGTATTCCCTATAAGTTCCGAGAAAGAACTACAAATTACAAAACTTTGTCCTTCATGTGCTGCGCATTCTCAGGTCAATCATATTATCCAATGCCGTAATTGCGAATCAATTTTAGACTTTTTTGAAGCTGAGGATTTTGAAACACCAAATGTTTTTTATGTTGAGCGTTGCAAAGAGTGTAAAGGAACTTTGGAAGATGAGCAGAAAATCCAACCGTTTATGTTTCCTAACCTGATGCTATAAAATTTTTTTGCCAATTGTGAACTTTTCGCTTAATGATGTGTGTTATAACATTATAAGTTGTAACATATATTTTAATTAATAACATAAATAACTCGAGTAAGGATAAATAAATGAAAAAAGTAGTATTAGTAGTTCTTTTTGCATTTGGATTTACATTTGTAAATGCTCAAAATGCTTGGAAAATTGATAAATCTCATAGTAACGTGGGCTTTTCAGTCTCTCACTTAATAATTTCAGAAACTACCGGTCAATTCAAATCTTATGATGGAACTATAGAGTTTTCAAAAGAAGATCTAAGTGATGCTAAAATCAATTTTTCTATTGACGTTGCAAGCATTAATACAGATAATGAAGGACGCGATAAACATTTAAGGTCGGATGATTTCTTCAACGCAGAAAAATTTCCAAAAATTACTTTTGTTGGTAAATTTATAAAAAGAGTTGAAGGAAAGAAGTATAAATTGACCGGTGATTTTACAATGCGTGATGTAACTAAAACAATAACTCTAGATGTTGTTTTCAATGGAATTGTTAAAGACCCGTGGGGAAATACAAAAGCTGGTTTTAAAGTTTCCGGTGAAGTAAACAGATTAGAATACGGTTTGAAATGGAATAATCTTATGGAAACTGGCGGAGCTGTTGCTGGAAAAGAAGTTACAATAACAGTTAATCTCGAACTTAACAAAGTAAAATGAAATTAGAATCAGAAATAAAACAATCAAAGTTTAGGAACGAAAAACATAAGCTGGCTGTAAATCTTATATATTCTTATAGCTGGCTTATGAATTTACAAGCCAAACTTTTCGATAAGTATAACATTACCGGAAATCAATATAACATACTAAGAATATTACGTGGGCAATATCCTAAACCGGTCACAGTTAATTTACTTAAAGAAAGAATGGTTGATAAAATGTCGGATGCATCACGCCTTGTTGAGCGGCTTCGAGTTAAAAATTATGTAAAAAGAGAGATTTGTAGCAATGATAGAAGGCGTGTTGATGTTTCTATAACCCAAAAGGGATTAGAACTGCTTGGTGAAATGGACAAACTGAATGAAACATACGATTCGTTTTTCCAAAACCTAACAGAAGATGAATCAAATAAAATAAACAAACTACTCGATAAAATGCGTGGTTGAGGTTTTGCAAAAAAAATGTAAGTAAAAATATTGGAGTTTATATGAAACTAAAGTTACTTGGCTTAACAGCAATAATATTTCTTCTGTTTGCTATTCAGTTGCAGGCAAGTTCGTTTAGAGTTGCACAATTACCAAATGGTTCTAAGTTTGGCTGTGCCAATTGTCATGTTTCACCAAATGGTGGTGGTCCGAGAAATTCTTTTGGTCAGCTAGTAGCAGCCAAATATTTAGATTCTCAAGGAAGTGTTGTTTGGGGAGCAGCATTAGCAGCTGAAGATGCTGATGGTGATGGTGTTTCTAACGGAGTTGAACTTCAAGACCCAACAGGTGCATGGAGAATAGGACAAACTTCTCCCGGAGTGTTAAATAATGTAACAAATCCGGGCGATAGAAACAGTAAGCCAACAAGCATCATAACAGATGATATTAAAATGCCAACTACTTATAGCTTAGCTCAAAACTATCCTAATCCTTTTAACCCAACAACAACAATAAGTTTTACTATGCCAGTTTCTGGTAATGTATTATTAGAAGTGTTTGACGTAACTGGTAAAAACGTAGTAACAATTGTTGATAGCCGAATTTCTGCCGGAGAGCATTCTGTAGAATTAAATGCAACTGGTTTATCAAGCGGAATATATTTCTACAGAATAAGAGCGAATGAATTTATAGCTTCGCGTAAGTTTATTTTAATGAAGTAAAGTATTCTTGGCCTCTCTTTTTGAGAGGCTTTTTTATTATAAAACTTTTGATTTTTGCAAACGTCTAAGCCTCCATCCAAAATCTTATTTTGTTTATGATAAGCAACTATCATATTTTTTCAACTGAAAAATCACAAACAAATCCTAGGTGTTAAATGAAAAAACTAAACATTACATTAATTATAATAATGTTAATTGCAGTTGTGCTTCCAATTCAAGCACAACTAAAACTAGATACAGTAAAAGCACAGAATTATGATAATGGCAAGATGTGGCCATTTGACTATCCGCCAGTAAAATATTTGAAAGATACTTATAATTTAAAAACAAATGATGAATGGTACGAAGATGTGCGCCTTTCAGCACTTCGATTACCAGGTTGTACTTCGTCTTTTGTTTCAGAAGATGGCTTAATGATGACAAATCATCACTGTGCACGCGGTTTGTTAGAAAGATTAAAGAAAGACGGCGAAGATTTAATTAAAGATGGTTTTTATGCAAAGACCTTAGCCGATGAAAGAAAAATTCCAAATTATTATGCTGATCAATTAGTATTAATTAAAGATATTACAGCGGAAATTCAAACAGCGGCTAACACTGGAAACACTCCTGCCGAAAAAGCTGCAAATAAAAAGAATAAGATCAAAGAATTAACAGAAGCAACACAAAAAGAAACCGGCTTAATTTGTCAAGTTGTTCCTTTATATAATGGCGGAAAATTCTCTTTATATGGTTATAAGCGTTATACAGATATACGTTTAGTATTCGCACCGGATATGCAGGTGGCTTATTTTGGCGGTGATTATGATAACTTCACCTATCCACGTTATAATTTAGATTGCACTTTTTATCGTGCATACGAAAATGATAAACCAGTTAAATCAACAAATTATTTCAAGTTTTCTTTAGATGGAATTAAACCTGGCGAACCAATTTTTACAGTTGGTAATCCAGGTACAACAAACAGATTAAAAACTGTTGCTCAATTTGAATATGCAAGAGATATTACATATAGAAATCAAGCATTTTTGTTTGATTCGTATTACAATGCTTTAGAAGACTTGAAGAAAAAAGATCCATCTCGAGCTAAAGAATTTGAAGATATAAGAGTAAATATTGGCAATAGCCAAAAAGTTATTGTTACAACACTAAAAGGTTTGAAAGATCCTTACGTTTATGCTAAGAAAATGGATTTCCAAAAGAATCTACAAAAAGCTGTTTGGTCAGATTCAGATCTTAAAGAGAAATATGGCAAAGTTTGGGAAAACATTGAAAAAACAAGAATGGAAATGAGAAAAGTTGCACCTCAAATTGCATCTTATTCGCTTGTTCAAAACTTCATGTTTGGATCTAAATATTTTGCTCAAGCCAAAACAGTTTTAGAAATCGCAAAAGAGCTTCAGAAGCCAGAAGATCAGAGAGCGGATAAATATAAAGCGGCAAAATTAGATTCTACTTTAGAAGCAGCTTTTCCGGAAAAATTTGATAAACTTGTTGAAAGCACAAAACTTTGGATTAATATCGAATACATTGCCTTGAATCTTGGCAAAGACGATCCGCTTGTTAAAAAACTTTCTGGTGGAAAGAGCGGTAAAAATATAGCGGAATATTTACTTGATGAATCGATTTTTAATGATAGAGACGATGTAATTGATTTAATAAATGATGGCGCAGAAGCTATTGCCAAATCAGATGATCCAATTCTTATGTTTGCAAGAGAAGCAGAAAAGAAAATATCAGAACTTCAAAAACAAGCTCAAGAAATAAATGATACAGAAAGCACTTATGATGACATGTTGGGGCAAGCAATTGTGAAAGTTCACAACACAGAATTACCACCGGATGCAAACTTTACACTTAGACTAAGTGATGGAATTTTAAAACCATTTGAGTATAACGGAACAGTAGCTCCAGATTTTACAACTTTCTTTGGAATGTATGATCGTTATCATTCATTCAGAAAAACATATCCTTGGGATTTGCATGAAAAATGGGTAAAAATTCCAAGTGGATTTGATTTACATACACCTTTCAATTTTGTCTCTAATAACGATATCGTTGGCGGTAATTCGGGTAGTGCTGTAATTAATAAAAATGCAGAAGTTGTTGGCTTAGCTTTCGATGGCAACATCGATAGCATAATCGGCAACTATATTTATATTCCTTTTAATAATAGAATGGTAGCAGTCGATTCCCGTGCAATGGTTCATTCTATGGATAAGATTTATAATGCGGAAAGAATTGCAAGTGAACTAAAAAGCGGTAAAATGGTTCAATAAAATATTAGCAAATAGTTTAATTAAGGGATCGGGAAAAAACTCTCGATCCCTTTTTGTTTTAAAGTGAATTAATTTTGAGTAAGTTTAAAATCATTCAACAAGCAGTTTAAGTATTTTGAAAAATTTAAAACCAAAACCAAGGTGCTTTATGAATTCAATAACCAAAATTAGCAAGGTTATATCGTTATCAATACTTTTATCACTTATTTTCGTTTTTCAAACAAATGCTCAACAAAAATTTAACCCCGATACCGTAAAAACAGGCAAGTTCGATATTGGCAGAATGTGGACATTTGAATATGCACCGATCGAATATTTTGAAAAAACATATGGTTTTAAACCAACACAACAATGGCTTGATAAGATTCGCCTTTCAACCTTACGCTTTGGAAGAGGTTGCTCTTCCGGATTTGTTTCCGAAGATGGATTACTTTTAACTAATCATCACTGTGTTGATTTTATTGTTCAGTCAATACAAAAAGAAGGTGAGAATATTCCACGTGATGGGTTTTATGCAAATACTCTTGCAGATGAAAGACGTGTTCCTAATTTATCCGTTACACAATTAATTCTTATTAAAGATTTAACAAATGAAATTGTTGAAGCAATTAAGGTTGGCAAGGATGATAAAGAAAAAGTAGAATTAAAGAATAAAAAGATTAAAGAATTAGAGGAATCATATTCCAAAGAAACCGGTTTAGTCTGTAGCATAACTTCTCTATATCATGGCGGAAAATATTCGTTGTATGGTTACAAACGTTACAATGATGTTCGCGCTGTAATTTTTATTGAACGTATTGTTGGTCTTTATGGAGGCGATCCGGATAATTACACTTATCCAAGATACAATTCTGATTTTGCTGTCCTTCGCGTTTATGATGATAATGGTAAACCATTAAAGACCGATAACTATCTCAAAATGAATGTTGGCGGACCGAAAGAAGATGAATTATTGTTTGTACTCGGTTATCCCGGCACAACAAATAGACTAAAGACATATTCTCAATTAGAGTACAATAGAGATATTACTTACCGCAACAGCACATTTCAGAATAATGGATTAGTGAGAATTTACAATGAATTGATAAAAGAATTTCCAAATAAGGCGGCAACCTATCAAGGGGCTCAATTTGGTCCAGCTAATTCTGCAAAAAGAGTAAATGGATTTATTACTTACCTAAACGATCCATATCTAATGGCTAGAAAAAAAGCATTTGAAAACGATTTAAAAAAACTTGTTATGAACGATCCGGTTAAAAAGAAAAAGTATGCACATATTTGGAATGCTATTTCAAAAACCAGAAAAGAACTTGCAGTTAATGCAGGAGAAAGAGCCGCTTTTGCACGATTAAATAATTCAATTTATTTCCAACGCGCTTTTGATCTTATAGAACAAGCTTATAATAAAAAAAATCCGCAAGAACAAAGGCCGGCAGAGCCGCAAAGAGGACCTGGTGCTGGACAAGGGTTAGCAAATTTACCCGATACAATTGATATGCCTTTGGAAAGGAAAAAACTTGCACTAATGGTTGATTTCATCTACTTGAATATTGGAGACAAAAATAAACTTGTGCAAAAAAGTTTTTCCGGACTAAAAGGATTAGAAGCTGCTGATATATTGATTAACCAGTCTAAACTGCATAATAAAAAATATGTTTCGGACTTACTAAAACTTTCGTTTGATGATCTTGTGAAAATTGAAGATCCATTCATTAAGTACTATGCTAGCACACGCGATCTTAGACTTAAATATCAAAAAGCTTCTGAAGAAATCGCAAATACAGAAACGGTTTTGGAAGATCAACTTGGCTTAGCAATTTTTGAAGTGTTCGGAACTGAAATTCCGCCAGATGCTACTGGAACATTTAGAATTACAGATGGCAAACTTGCCAGTTATGAATATAATGGAACTATTGCACCAGTTTATACAACTCTGCATGGTTTATATGACCGTTATTATTCTCATCAAAAAAGATGGCCTTGGGATTTACCAGCTCGCTGGGTAAACTATGACAGCTCCTTTGATTTGAGGGCGCAAAATAATTTTATTGGAACTTTTGATACTGTTGGCGGAAGCTCCGGCAGCCCAATAATAAATTCCAATGCAGAATACATTGGAATTTTGCATGATGGAAATATGGAAGGATTATCCAACGATTTTATTTACACTGTTGAAAAAAATCGTTCGCTTGGATTATCTTCTCAATCTATTTATGAAATTGTAAAAGATCTAGTAAAAGCAGATCGAATTGCTAAAGAACTTGAAACTGGAAAGCTTACACAATAGTTTTTAATTACCTAAGTGGTTTTGTGAAAAATTTAATCTTTGACAAAACCACTATGTTTTTAAAGAAAGGAAGAAATATGAAAATAAAATTTATATCAGCTTTATTATTCTTATGCTCAATTATTTCACTAGCGCAATCAATGTACGAGCCGATTGATATGTCTAAAGTTAAATCATCTCAATTGGATATGGGTAAAATTTGGACATTTGACAGCGTGCCGCTTGATAAATTTGAGAAAGAATTAGGTTTTCGTCCAACCGAACAATGGTTAAAAGATGTTCAAATGGCAGCCCTTTCATTCGGTGGCGGTTGTTCTGCTTCATTTGTTTCAGAAGATGGATTGATTATGACAAATCACCATTGCGCCAGAAATATATTGCCGGGACTTTCACCAAAAGGTGAAGACTATTTGCGAGATGGTTATTACGCAAAAACAATCTCAGATGAATTAAAAGTTTCGGGTTTAACAGTAAGCCAATTAGTTATGATAGAGGATGTTACTAAATTTATTATTGATGCTATGAAAGTTGGAAAAGATGATAATGAAAAAGTAAAAATGAGAAACGAAAAAATTAAAGAGCTTGAAGAAAAATATTCTAAAGAAAGTGGATTAAGATGCAGAGTTGTTCAATTGTTCAATGGTGGAAAGTTTTCCCTTTATGGATATAAAGTTTATAATGATTTACGGCTGGTTATGTCGCCAGATTTCCAAATAGCTTCAACTGGTTGGGATTGGGATAATTTTACTTATCCGCGATACGAACTGGATTTTATGTTTTTCAGAGCGTATGAAAATGATAAGCCGGTTAAATCTTACCAGCATTTTAAGTGGAGTAAAAAAGGCGCAGCCGAAGGAGAACCGATATTTGTTGTGGGAAATCCTGGCAGAACTATGAGACTTTATTCAGTTGCGCAATTAGAATTTTTACGTGACAAAAGCTATAAGAACATGCTTATTACACAAAATGAAATTTATAAAACTTACTATGAATTGTTTCAAAAGCATCCTGAGCGATATACAGAACTACTGAATCAAGTAATGGGAATAGGAAACGGCAGAAAATCATTCGCCGGCAGATTGATGGCTCTAAACAATGATTATGTAATGACAAAGAAACGTGATTTTGAAAAAGAGATTAGAGAAAAAGTAAATGCCAATCCGGAATTAAAACCTAAATATGGTCATATCTGGGATGCATTAAAAAATAATTTCGATGAGTTAAGAAAAATTGCAGATGAAACGATTGCCTTTAGCTATAATGTCAACACATTGATCTATTATTCAATTGCAGAAAAAGTGATTAAATACGCAAAGCAAATGAAACTTGAAGAAGCCTCTCGTGAAGCTGATTATAAATCAGATAAAATTGCTTCAACTTTACAGTCAATTTTCCCAGAGAAGTATGATCTTGAGTTTCAGACAAAAATGGTTCGAGCACAAGCAAATATCATCCGAAGTATTCTTGGTGATATGCATCCACTTGTCGTAAAAATGTTCGGTAATTATAAAAATGAAGAAGCTGCTTCTTTTGTACTGAAAAATTCGTTGCTTAGTACAAAGGAAAAAGCTAACGAATTGTTAAAAAAATCACCAGACGAAATACTTAATTCAAACGATCCGTTTATTTATTTTGTTCTTAATAGTCAAAGTAAAGTTGCTGCATTGCGAACAAAATCTTCAGAGATAAACAACACTATAACAGTTCTAAATCAATTATTAGGTGAAGTAGCATATAAAATTTATGGAGAAACTATTCCGCCAGATGCTACCGGAACATTACGAATTCAAGAAGGAATGATAGAAGGCTATGAATACAATGGTACACTAGCACCTGGTAAAACTACTTACTTTGGTTTGTGGGATAAATGGAATTCTTTTGGGAAAAAACCATATCCATGGGGATTGCATCCGCGCTGGCAAAAGATTCCGGAAGGACTAGACTTAGCAACACCAATTGCATTTGCCTCAACAAATGATATCGTAGGTGGAAATTCGGGTAGTTCCATTATCAATAAGAATAAAGAAGTTGTTGGCTTAGTGCACGATGGCAACTTAGAAAGTTTAGCCGGTGATTTTATTTTCTTACCGGAAAACAACCGCGCAGTTTCAACAGATTCATATGGACTCTTAGAAGCATTGCGGTATGTTTATAAAACCGAACGGCTGATCAAAGAACTAGAGAGCAGTAAGGCAGATTAATAAAAATAGGCTGCCTCATGCTAAAGCTTACGTCTGCAACTTCATTTTAGCTTTTTAGTCAGTCTCTTAATTTTGGAACTTATTTTTTAAAATATATATTTATAAGGGAATAACATTTAGTAGAAAGGGTACAAATGTACACCGATCAAGACGACCTCTCGCCATGCAATAATAATTGCAATATGGATATAAATACAAAACTTTGTAAAGGCTGTTACAGAACACTTGAGGAAATAATGTTATGGTCAACGGCTCCTTACGAAGAGAAAAAGAAAATTTTAGAACTTGTTGAGTATAGAAAAGAAGCTAATAAAAGAAATTAATAATGAAAAAACTTACCAAAGGTTATATACAAGTCTATACCGGGAATGGTAAAGGAAAAACGACAGCTGCAATTGGGCAGGCAGTTCGGGCTGCCGGATATGGGTATCGCACATATTTTTTGATGCTGATGAAGGAGTTTCCTTATAACGAAGTAACTGCAATTTCTTTACTAAAAGATTTAATAACAATTGAACAAGTTGGCAAGGATGATTACGTTTACCGAAAGGAATTACCGCCACAAGAAGAAATTGAAAAAGTTAAGCTTGCTCTTGAAAAGTCTAAACAAATAATGCTTAGTGGTGAGTATAATTTGATTATTCTTGATGAAATTTTAGTGGCTACATATTTTGGCTTGATTACAACAGATGATATTCTACAATTAGTTGATGCAAAACCATTTGAAGTGGAGATGATTTTAACCGGCAGATATTGCCCTAAAGAAATAATTGAAAGAGCTGATCTTGTTACAGAAATGAAAGATGTTAAGCACTATTATGAAAAAGGTATTTTAGCTAGAAAAGGAATAGAGAGTTGAAACTTCCAATTTTAATTGACCTGGATGGAGTCCTAAGATTAGATAAAGAACCGGCTCCACATATTGAAGAGTTCTTTGAACACTTAAAAAAATCTAAAAGAAAAGCTTGCATTCTTAGTAATTCAACCTTGTCAACATCAAACGATGTTCGAGCGTTTTTTGAGTTCAATGGAATACATACAAGTATACCAATATTAACTGCGGCTGAAGCTGCTGCAATGTATGCTAGAAGCAGGTATCGCCGTGTTGCAGTTTATTGCACAGATCACATTAAAACTCTTTTTAGCGGCATGCTTGATTATGACCATCCTCAAGCAATTATAATTGGTGATTATGGCAAGAAGTGGGATTTTGCAACAATGAACGAAATATTTAAGAAAGTTCATGATGGCGCAGAAATTATTGCTATGCATAAAAATCGTTATTGGAAAACAGCAGCCGATGGTAAGCTTCTTGACGTTGGTCCTTTTGTAGTTGCAATTGAATATGCCGCGAAAAAAACTTCGACTTTAATAGGTAAACCTTCGCCACTTTATTTTGCATCCGCGCTAAGTTTACTTGGGCATGATATAACTAAGAAATTCTTAATGTTTGGCGATGATCTTGAAACTGATATTAAGGCTGCAAAAGATTTAGGTGGTATTTCTATTTATACTAACTCTGGTAAAGTTTTACCAAGTCTAGAAAATGTAATTGTTCCGGATTATGAAGTAAAGGATTTACTTGAAATAATAGATTTGTTAGAAAAACTAGAATAAATATTTTCATCAAAATTCATTAATAACTCCGAAGTGAATTTTACCATTTGAAAATGAATCTCCATTTCCTAGAGCAAAGCTAATACCTAAAACTCCTAAACCGGTTTCGATGTTTAGTCCAAATCCATACCCACTTTTATAACTGTGGCTTCTTAAAGAAATTTGTAGTGGGTCTTCATTTCTTAAAATATACCCATAATCATAGAAAGCGAAAGCGTGTGTACGTTGAGATATTAATAGACGATACTCCAGATTGCTCCACAATAATCTATTTCCGTGAAATTGTTTTTCACGATAGCCGCGCAAAGTATTAGTTCCGCCAAGAAAGTAAAGATCACTCAAATCAAGATTGGATCCTTTTAATTCTCTTCCGTGAATTGAAAAGTAAAATATTTGTCGCTCGAACAATTTTTGAAAATAAGAAAAATCAAACTCTAGGCGTTGATGATTATAATTTGTTTGAATGTTGCTCGAAATTAAAGCTTGCGAACCAACTATTTTCTTATTAGAAAATTTATAACCTGTGCTGAAGTAAAAACCTTTAGTTGGAGAATAGAAATCATCTCTTGTATCTACTTTTAGATTAAAGCCAGTAGTGAGTGAAGATGAGTTAAAAACGGTAAATACTCCGCTTGATCTTTCAGTTGGAATTGTTGATTGAGAGTTAATCAGTACTGAAGCGGTTAAATCTTCATTAGCTAAGTATTCGAAATTAAATTCGATGTTACGCTGCACAAAAGTTGAATCTTGCTTCCTTTGGAACAATCCAACTTCAATATTGAAAGGAAATCCAAACAGCCATGGTTCCACGTAACGCAACTGAAGTTCTTGAGAGCTTTTATTTTCTCGCATCCATTTAATTAAAGTTGATCTTCCTGTACCAAATAAATTACGTAAACTGATATTAATAAAGCCGGTTAAGTAACCAGTTTCATTTTCACTTATACTTGGAACATATCCAGCAATCCCATCAAAACTATTTGTTTCTTTCTCTTTGATTAGAATTTTTAGAATGCCGTTATTATTTGTTGTAAAATAAAAGATTGGTGCTTCAACCAATTCAAAAAACCTAAGACGATTAAGTCTGTTTGGGATATCGTCTAATACTTTTTGACTAAACAATTCGCCAATATTTATTCTTGCCGACCGAGTAATAACATTATCATTTGTTTTGTTGTTGCCTTCAACAAGAATTTTATCAATTCTTGCTTGTGTTCCTTCATTTATAGATAGAATAATGTCAACAAAGTTATTTCCGGTAGAAGAATCTGTATTAAATAAAACCGATTCTAGTTTAATAATACTAAATGGATATCCATTGTTTTCTAAATAATCTAAGATTTTCTCAAAAGTAGCTTCAATTAATTGTGAATTAAAGATTTCACTTTTCAAATAGTTTAGTTCGTTGAATATATAAAGTGAATCAGAAAGACTTTCTTTAACGGCTATATTTTTTATTATTGTAGGGTTACCTTCATCAACTGAAATACGAATAAACGCAGAATCAATTACGATATTTTCAATCGTTGGATTGTAATAGCCTTTAGAAGAGAGTGAAGAAAGAATACTTTTCTTAATAGAATCTGGCGAGAGATCTTGTGCTTTTAATGACGGTGTTAAATTTATCCAGCTTTTATATTCATCCAAACTGAAATGTTTATTGCCTACAATTTCGATATTGAATTGAGCGTAAGTTGATGAAGCAATAAAAAATAGAAAAATGATAAAAGGATAGATTGTTTTTAAAAATGAATTATGAAATACTGAAATGGTTCTATTTATTTTAATCAGTTGTTGGAGAGTCATCTATCAGCTTCATCTTTTTGCCGATTGTAGAGATCATTATATTGTCAATGTGTTTAACGTATTCATCTTTATTTACGTTGCTTGTCTCTAATACTTTCGCATTCGAAATGCCAAGTGCAGTTGCAATTTTAATTGCCTCTTCAAAAACAATTGAATTCTCAATGCCAAAGACTATTCCGGCAGTAAATGAATCACCACTTCCAGTTGAATCGTAAACATCTATTTTGGGGAACGCAGCTTTATATACATAATCGAAATTTGCAGCATATATGGGTTTGTCGCCATCTGTTAAAAAACTTAATCGAATTCCCTTTTTGTAAAGAGAATTTAGATAATCAAGTTTCTGATCTTCGTTTTGCAATTCTATACCTAAGGAATCCTCTACTTCATCAACATTATTATGAACTATAGTTGGGGAAGCATCTAAGCATCTTTTAAAATGAGAACCATAAGTATCCAAAACAGAAGTTTTATCATATTCATTTGCAAGATTGATTCCGTATTCAAAAATATCATTGGTTGTTTCGCATGGTGAACTTCCGGCAAAAACAACGGTGGAACAGTTCTGAATCATCTTATCTAATTTTGCTTTGAACTCTCCAGCTTCTTCATTTGTTATAAAACCATTCTTACCAAGAAAAGTTGAAATTCTTTTTGTCTTTTCTTCAATTAATAATTCGCCAATTCTTGTTTCTGATTTTATTGAAACCACGCTAAAATCAATTTTATCATTTGTAAAACAATGGCGTAAAAGTTTTCCGTTGTTTCCGCCAAGAAAAGTAAAAGCGTGATTATGCAAGCCAAGCTGGTTTAACTGACGCGAAACATTAATTCCTTTACCGCCTGCTGTATAGAGTTCTTTGTTTGTTCTATTCACTTTTCCAAATGAAACAGAATCGAAGAATAATCTTCTTTCAAGTAGCGGGTTTAATGTTACAGTTAATATCATATATAAGTAATAGCTTTACAATATTTACTACAAATAATTTATGGTCTGTATCCTGGCCAACGTGAATAATCTGCATTATAGAGGCGGTAATTACCAAAACCGGTTTCATCCACAAAAACAAAACTTCGGTTAAACTCGTGGTACTGCCATATTTCGTATGGCTTGGAATCCGGATCAAGCGGATGACGCTCTACATTGCTCGGCGGACCAAATGTAACGTAGATCATTCCCATGTCTGATTTCCAGCCAGCACCAAATCCTTTGAAATTCTTGTTGGCATATTCAATTCGTCTATAGTATTCATTCATAATTGGATTATCATCAACCTTAGGATTTGGTTTTTTCTTATCCCAAAAAGCAATAAAGCGATTCATTTTTTCTTCAAAAGTTTTACCTTCTTCAATAAAATCTTTTTCGGCGGGAGAAGCAATGTAGGTAATTTGTTCTATCGCTTTGTCTAAATCTTGTATAGAGTTTGGTACGCCATAAATTTTGGCAATGAAAGTTTTTTCGATAGTTTTAATTTCTTTCCAGTCATTATCCTTTAGCACAACTTTTAATGTGTAATTACCAATTGAAAAATCTGTATTGGTCATTTCGAATGTTACCGAATTTTTGCCGGCATTAATTTTACGCGGGTCTAATTGCTTTGTCGAAATACCTTTTTGTGGGTCATTCAAATAATATTCAACATACAACTCTTTAGAAGTGTTTGAATAAATATTATAGAAGAATTTTAGCGAGCGATCTTTATTGGTAACTGTTTTTGAAGCATTAAGAATTAATTTGTCCCCGGCGGAATCTTTAACTATTTCAGAAATGAGTAGCACATCGCTAACATCTATGCTATCAACAAACTCTCTAATTTTTATTTGCATTTCACGCGTAGAAGTTCTTCTAGAATCTCCATCTTCTAGTATTGTTTTCAAAACGTACGATCCAGGAGAGATATCCCAGAATTTATAACTTAGACTAAAGTTTTTACTGCTAAGAGTTTGTGCAAAATCTGCAGATGTTAGTTTTTCTTTCCAAGATTTTTCAGTAATAATGTTAGCTTTTTTTTCATCCAGTAACGTAAGAGAAACATAATAGCTTGCGTTGAAGCCGCCATCTTTCTTGGTAAAAGATAAACTTGAATAAGGAACTTGAACATAAACATCCAATCGTGTTCTACCAGCTGTTGGGCTTTTCACTTGTGCAACGTCATAGTAAAACATAGGAGGATTTCCGGCAAGGCTTTTTTCTCCAGAATATTCAACTTGAGAAAAAACCAAACCATTTATTAACAAAAATAATGCAAATATTTTTTTCATTTCTTCTCCTTAAGTGGAAGCAATATTTCCAAATAAATCATACTCATTACTATCATAAATTACAATGTTATAAAACTCCCCAATCTTAATTGTTTCTTTCTCGGCTATTATTAATACTTCGCCGTCTACTTCCGGAGCGTCTCTTTCTGTTCTTCCAACAAAATATGAGCCTTCCTTTCTATCAATAATTACTTTTAATGTTTTTCCTTCTAAAGCTCTATTTTTTTGTTCGGAAATATCTTTTTGGATCTCCATTAAAATGGCTTTGCGTTCTTCTTTTTCTTCGGAAGAAAACGGATCGCCTAATATATAACTGGGTGTGTTTTCTTCTATTGAATAATTAAAAACTCCAACCCGATCAAATTTTACCTCACGAATAAATTCGCACAATTCTTGAAATTCTTTTTCGGTTTCATTTGGATAACCAACTATAAATGTAGTTCGCAAAGTTAAATTTGGTATTCGTTCCTTTAAAATATTTAAAAGTTCTAACGTTCTTCTTTTTGTTATTCCGCGCCGCATAGATTTAAGAACATTATCTGAAATATGCTGAAGAGGAATATCAATGTACTTACAAATTTTCGGATTGTTTGCTATTTCATCAATTAAATCATCCGGCACGTGTGAAGGATAAACATATAACAATCTTATCCATTCAATTCCCTTTATTTCCGAAAGTTTTTTTAGTAACTCTGCTAAATTTCTTTTCCCGTAAATCTCAATTCCATAGTCGGTTGTATCTTGCCCGATAATAATTAATTCTTTTACACCTTGTTTTGCAAGAGACTCTGCTTCTGCAAGAAGTTCATCCAATGGTTTAGTTTTGTGGTTGCCTCTCATTAATGGAATAGCGCAAAACGAGCATGGATTATCACAGCCCTCGGATATTTTTAAATATGCAAAGTGTTTTGGCGTTGTAATAACTCTTTCACCTAGTAATTCATATCTCAAATCACCGCCAAATTCTTCAACAATTTCTTCGTACGCCTCGGTTCCAAAATAAGCATCAACTTCCGGAATTTCTTTACGCAAGTCATCAACGTAACGCTCGGATAAACATCCGGCAACAACAACTTTTTTAATCTTACCTTTTTTCTTTAACTCTATTGCAGAGAGAATTGTGTTTATTGATTCCTCTTTAGCCGCATCTATAAATCCGCAAGTATTTATTACGATAGAATCAGCCGCTTCAGAATTATCAACTAGATCAAAATGATTTAGCTTTAGCTGGCTCATTAGTCTTTCTGAATCAACTGTGTTTTTAGAGCAGCCTAATGTTATAACTGATATTTTATCTTTACTCATAAATTAGTTGTGCTTTCTAAATAATCTTTAAAATGTTTTTTTGTATAGATCATTCTTTATCATTTTATAGTTTGTTCTCTAAAGATTGTTCGCAAAACGATTAAGAATTGCAGATGTATTAATTAATCAATCTTAAGTACAAATATACTATTGGGGCAGTGAAAAGAAGTGAATCAAAACGGTCAAAAATTCCTCCATGACCCGGAATTATTGCCGAGGAATCTTTTACATTTGCATCGCGTTTGATTAGGCTTTCTATCAAATCTCCAATTTGACCGAACAGACCTACAATTATACCAATTATTATTGCTTGGAACATTGTTAAGAACTCTAGGACTAGTGATTTGGCAACAACTAATCCAATAACAGCAAAGATAAAACCGGCAATTGCACCTTCCCAACTTTTCTTTGGACTTACACGGGGCATTAATTTGTGCAAGCCGTAAGCACTGCCAATAAAGTATGCGGCAGAATCGCAAAGCCAAATTGATACCAGGATTGAAAGAATTAAGTATCCGCCTTGTGAATAAGTAAATGCAGAACCACTATAAAACTCGCGTAAGTTTAAAATTGAAGCGGCAAAAAATCCTATGTAAAAAATTCCAAGTAGAGTAGAGCCAAGGTTGTTTATAGCAGAAGATTTATTGCGGAATAATTCTGCAAGCAATAATGTTAGTATGATTAAAATGAAAAAAACATGGTAATCTAAAAAGTGATAGTATTCATTTAGGATTATTAATAAAACCGAAATTGAACCGATTATTCTATTGGCGTATGAGTTTTTATTTTTCAACATTCCTGAGAATTCATAAAAGGCTATCAATCCGATAAATAAAACAAAAAGTAAGAATGGAATTTTTCCAATTAAGCATAATGCTACAATAAGAGGTATACCTACAAGTGCAACTAAAATTCTTGAAACTAAATTACTCATTTGCTTAGCCATCTGTTTCGTCGTCCTTTACTTCAGTATTGTTAATTTCATTAATAATTCGAGTGGCTTCTTCAACACTTTCTTTTCTAACGAATATCTTAATTGGAGCTGAACCAACGAAAGAAAGGTTTAAGCGCATTCGGTCTTCTTTAGAAAAAACAATAGCTTCAATATCAGCGCCGCTAAGGTTTGCTTTCATCATTTCCGCTTCTATAAAATCTTGAGTTGAATATATTACCTTCCAATCTTCTAGAGAGACTATTTCATTTTCATCTTCTTTAACAAATTCATCGTTTTGAATTAAACCTGTTCCACAATCTGAACAAGTTATAATGCCTTCTATAAATTCAACTTCACAGTTTGGACAAATCATAAATTGTCTCCTTTAAAGGATTTCGTTTTGTAGAATCCCTTGTTTACATAAAGTAGAAATATTGTAAACAACGCAGTAGAAAAAACAAACAATAAAAGTTGTGGTAAAACCGTGCCTGTTTGCTTTACATTTGACCCAATCATTTCATCGCTGCCCAATACAAGAAAAGCTGTCACTGCTAAAAAATTATTTATAAAGTGAAGTATTATTGGTATTACTAAAGAATCGCTTTTATAAGCGGCATAACCAAAATAAAATCCGAGAGATATCAGAGCTACTAAACCATAAGGATTAAAGTGATATAATCCAAAAAACAGAGATGTAATAAAGATGCTGAAATATGGTTTGAATTTTTGTTCAAAACTTTTTTGCACAAATCCTCGGAATAAAACTTCTTCGCAAATTGCCGGAACTACGGCAACAACAAATATTACAAAAGAAGCTTCAAAAACGTTGGAAGATTTTAGTAGTTCTCCATAAGTCTGTTGAACAATCTTATCAAGCTCATCAAGCATATTCATAACTTTTTTAAGAATGGGAGAGTATTTTGATATTGTTTCGAAAAAAGCATTTTGTAAATACATAAATGATTGCAGCATAGGAGTAATTATTACAAGACCGAGAATATAGATTCCAATTTCTTTCGCTTTAGGAACGCGGGCTCTTAACATTTGTGTAATGTTATAAGGATAAACATACTTTGCTAAAAGCAATGTTGGCAAAAGCATAAGCATTATTTGTCCACCCATGGTCAACAGCCGCATCTGATTTACGTCAGCTTTTTGAAAATCTAAGCCAAAGATTAACAGTGTTAATACAGCGCCTCCAACTTGATAAGATATAAAAATTCCTATAAGTGCTATAAATGCTGCGGTGGCTGGTTGAATAGTGCTAAAAAGCTTATTAGGCTCATCAGGCTCTATTTGAGGTTGTTGTTTGTTAAAGTCTTCTGTCATAATGTTCCCAAATTAAAAAAAAGAGGGCTTAGAAGCTAAATTAATGCAGTTGAAAATAAATATTGACAAAAATGATAAGATTTATTTAATTGCAAATAAGGTTAATAAAAACAATGGGAGGTTATATGATTTTACTTCTTATCAACTTTCTTCTCCTCTTTGTATTTGTATCTATTATTTACTTTTTTATGAAAAGAAAAGATTCATCTGCATTCCAAATTGTATTTGATCATTACACGCAACTTGGCGTTCTTGTTACTCTTGGGTTAATTATTCTTAATAGCATTATGTTGTTGGATGCCGGAATAAAATTACAGTTGTTGTATTTACTAACAATTGCAGCTGATTTTATCTCACCCTTTTGGGTGCCTCTATTTTTATTTTTAATAGGCAAGCATATTGATAGAGAAAGCTTGAAAAGATCTATTCAAAAGGCAGCAGTATTAAGTCTTGTCATTATTTTATTTACTTACTATGCTATTATTACAAGATTTGTTTATTTGCTGAATGTTTTTTGACCCTAATAAAAAAGCCTGAAGAAGAGTTTATTTTTTCTTTGATTTTAACTCGTTTGCCAAACCGCTGTAACCGGTTAATTCTGCATCAATAGAACCGATGACTATTTTAGTCTTAACCTTGACTGGTATTCTGCACTCATCATTTGAAAGCCAGATTACAACATTGCCGTCACTTTTAAACAATCCGCCTTCTTTTATTTCCGGTTCTAGAATAATACATTCAAATGTTCCGGCTTTAACACTTATTGTTTCTTTTCCTTTGTAAATAACATCAAGCGGATATGTTTTGTCTTTGTAGAAGTTTTCTAAAAATATTTTATCGCCGGGTTTCATTTTTGAGTAATCTAAAGTACGAGCGTAATAGAATGCAGAAACTATATCATTTACATATTTAGGAATATCATATGAACCTTCTGACGTTTTTGCTTTCCCTTTGCGTTGATCAAAGAATGCGGAAAAATCTCTTGTGTAACTGCCTTCTCTAATGTGCTGCTCAAAACGCCATGGAAAAAGTCCTTCCACATCAACATATGTTACATAGCGGTCTCTTACTTTATATAAAGCATCAAAAGCCGAAATGGTATTTACACCAAAAGTAATTTGATAAACATCTCTTCCGGCAAGCTTCATAATCTTAGGTATATTGTATTCAGCAATGCCGGCAGTAATGAAGCCATAGTTAACATCAAATGTTAATCTTTCTCCAACTTTAAAAGTTTTATTATCAATTTTTCTAAAATCATCCTTTTTCTGTGCGATATTAAAGTTAGAGTAAATTGTAAACAGAAAAACAACCAAGTATAAGTATTTGATAAATGGTTTCATTTCAATTCTCTAGTAATATTTTGTTTATTTCAGAAGTCGCATCGTTTATATCAATACTTTCCATGCAATTAGTTTTTATACATTGTTCACGAGAACATGTAGTTTCATCGCTACAGTTGGTTGGCTGAAATATTTTTGAATTTGTTGTGTACGGACCCCAACGTTTTGGTGAAACAGCCGCAAACCTTGGATAAAAACCAATAACTCGCTTACCTAAAGCGGAAGCTATGTGTATTGGTCCTGTAGAATTTGCAATTAATATTTCAGCTTTATTAATCATGGCAGTAAGTTCTTCTAAATTAAACATTCCGGCGGTGTTAATTATTTTCTTGCTTACAACAAAATAATTACAAAGTTCCTTTTCCGTCTCGCTTCCAGTGATAACAAGCACAACATTATCATTAGCTATAATATTTTCGATAAGCGTTTTCATTTTTTCTATTGGCAGATCAATAGCACTTCCTCCACTTCCAGGATGCACAACAACTAACTTATGATTTTCATCCCAGCCTAAATCCATTAGTTGCTTATGTACCTTTTCAGAAATAGAAGGATCAACATGAATTCCAAAATCAACATTGGCACGGGTTACACCCTCATAAATATTTATTTTGTGAAGCAACCGAACATTATATTCCAGCTCATGCCTTTCCCCATATTTCCTATGTTCATAAACTTTTTTATTGAACAAAAATGAATACCATCTGTATCCGCTGCCAATTCTTGTTTTTATTCCGGATAGAAAAAGTATTATGGCTGTTAGAAAATTTGGGAATGCAACAATACATAAATCGTATTTACCATGTAAAGCGGCAATATTTTTCCCAAGTAGCGGCTTACCCTTACTTTCTGCTAATACAATAACCTCATCAACATGCTTACAGTTTCTAACTAGCGGTGCTGTATATTCTCTAACTAAAAAGGAAACTTTAACATTTGGCATATATTTCGTTAAGATGCCGGCAATGGGCAGAGAAAGAACAACATCACCAATTCTATCTGTGCGGACAATTAAAATTCTTTTGATTGAATTCATTTTTTAGAAACGTAAAGATTATCTTTTATGTAATAACGCCATGGTAAATCTATCGATTTTTTTATCCCGATTCTTGTAGTAGAAATGATTTTACTTTTTGGCACGTTAGATGAATTTATTATATAAAATTCACCACTACTAAGATTTGCTCCATTGTTCTCTCTAATAATTTTAAAAGCCTGGCAAATCTTTGCCGGTCCATTGCAAAGATTTATTAATTCTTTATCCGAAGTGGTTTCTTTACCGAATCTATTAATTGACATTATGAGAATACCCTCAATCGGCTCTAGCGCTCGTATTAATACAGCGGCTCCAAAATTATCCTTTCCGGTAACAATGTTTGCGCAATAGTGCATTCCATATGTAAAGTAAACATATAAATTACCAGCATTACCAAACATAACTTGGTTGCGGTTAGTAATTCCGTTATATGAATGAGAAGCCTTGTCGTCCTTACTATTATAAGCTTCAACTTCAACTATTTTGCCGCTTAATGTTCCATGCATGGTTTTGCGGACAAATATTTTACCCAACAATGCTTTGGCAACTATAGTAACATTACGATTATAAAATTCGAAAGGGAGAACATCATCAGAATTCATTTAGCTTATATGAGAATTAATGGTTTGCATGAATATTTATTAAACATTCATCATAGTTTTTATATCTGCAATACGCTGAAGATATTGCTCGATTTTTTCCGGCTTTATATTTAACATTTCTTCATACATAGAAATGGCTTCATCAAAATTCTTCTGTTTAATATGAATTTCGGCTAATGTCTCAGAAACAATTTTCTGTCCTTTGAATTCAGGTACAGAAACTGGGGTCTCATCTTCTTGTTTTGGAATAATTTTGGCTTTGCTTAACTGTTTGGCTAGAATATCAAGTTTATCTTCAAGTTCAAAATCTTTTTGCGAAACTAAAACTTCTTCCTTTTTTTCTTCTATAAAAGAAGGTCTTAAAGTTTCTGAAATTGAATTACGTTCTACAAGAATCTCTTTAATTTTTCTTTCGTAAGAAAGGTAAGTCTTTCCATCGTTTATTAAATCGGCACCTATTTTTGCAACAATTTTAGCTTCTTCTTCTTTGCCTTCGTAGGCTTTTGCAATTGCCAAAACTAAAAAAGCAGAAGCATAATTCGGGTATAGATCAATACCGTCATCCAAAACTTTTATAGCTTCTAAATAATTCCCTTTATTTATTTCTGATGCGGCTACACGCGCAAATAGAGGCGAGTTTTTATTGAACTCGAATATTAGTTTTACTTTATCTGACGAAAGATCTTTCTTCACTTAAATTACTCAGATAATTGTTGGCGTTTCAAAAATGCTTGTCTAAGAGACATAATAGAAACAGTTGCAAATCCAAAAAAGAACATCAACTGAAACGGGATAGCTGCAATTTCCATAAAATAAATTGCGGCAATTACACCAATTAAACAATAAGCAGCAAGTAGCAACTCAATATAAGTTGACGGCTGAATTTTTGTCTTTGCTAAGTATATATTTTTTCCGGATGAAAGCAGATCGGTTTTCTTTTCTACTTTAAATTTAGGTGTACGAACGAACTCACTTTTTCTGCTCATCAATCCCTCAACAACTGCTCTCGTATTGTTAAGTGTAAAACCCATACTTCCTGCCATAAAGAGAGGGAAGAGTGCAATTCGTTTTCTCCAGTCATGATGCACATCTTTTTGTGCAAAAAGATAAAACAAAAATGTGCTTATAAACGCTACAACAAAAATTGCCATGAAGTTGAAGAAGTTCCAATAAGGACCGGCGTTCTTAATGAAAATTAGAGGAACGTTTAATATTCCGGCAAGAAGTGTAAATGGAAAAACTAAATTGTTTGTTAAGTTAAATGTTGCTTGCAGTTTTACGCGTAATGGTATTTTTCCTTTCCAAACAATAGGTAAAAGTTTTTTACTTGTTTCAATGGCGCCTTTTGTCCAGCGGAATTGTTGAGCTTTTAATGCGTTCATTTCTGCCGGTAATTCTGCCGGAGTTGTAATGTCGCGTAGATAAATAAATTTCCAACCTTTTAATTGGGCGCGGTAGCTTAAATCAAGATCTTCCGTTAACGTATCTGCGTGCCAGTTGCCCGCATCTTCAATACATTCTTTTAACCAAACGCCGCCCGTTCCGTTAAATTGAATAAAGAACCCGGCTTTGTTCCTAACTGTTTGTTCAATAACAAAGTGTCCGTTAAGAGCAAGTGCTTGAATCTTTGTCAAAATGGAATAGTCTTCATTCAAATGTTCCCAGCGTGTTTGAACCAACCCAATTTTATCGTTTGTAAAATATCTTAGGGTACTGCGTAAAAAATCTTTTCTAGGAATAAAGTCAGCATCAAAAATGGCAATGTATTTTCCTTTGGCTGATTTCATACCTTCTTTAAGAGCGCCGGCTTTAAATCCTTCGCGGTTGCTTCTGCGCACATGTTGTATATCGAAACCAAGCTCTTGCTTTTCCTTAACAATCTTGGAAACTACATCAACTGTTTCATCAGTTGAATCATCCAACACTTGTATTTCTAATTTATCTTTCGGGTAATCAATTTCGCAGACAGAATCGATCAGCCTTTCTACTACATACATTTCGTTGTACATTGGCAACTGAATTGTTACCATCTCTTCTTCATCAGAATCCTTTGGTTTTGGAATGTTCTTTCTATACTTGTGATGATAATACATCATAATGAAGCCGTGACTTCCAAAAATTAGAATTATGCTAAGAGAAATTATATAAGCAAATAAAACTATTTCGTCAAATATCATAACTTGATTTAACCCTCGTTTAATTTTTTATTAAGAGAGCTCTGAAATATTATTTTTAGTTGTCATTGCGTGGAATGAAATGACGAAGCAAACTCTATTTTGATTCAAAAAGTTAGTTTTGAGTTTGCTTCATCCGCCAAAGGCGGATTCGCAAAGACAATGTCTGCAATATTTCAGAAGTCTCTATTACTAAGAATGTACTTATGTAATTTACTCACCAATTAGAAACCACACCAAGTAAGATGTCTTCTGTTATTTTATTAATTGATTCATCAATAGCGGCTTTACGTGCGTTAGTTACATCACCTCCAACTGCATAATCACCATAGTTAGAAAAACTTCTTTCAAAAATTGTTGTTTTTTTTACGATGTCTTTATAAACTATTTGCACGCTCAAAGTTATTCTTCGGGTAGAAACTTTTTCTCCGCCGCTTATAGTTGAAGGCGCGTCAGTTACGGATGTTATCGATCCATCTAAAATCGCGTTAGCGCTCGATCTGTTGCTTACTATCAATGTGTTGTCATCAATAAATTTTTGTGTTAGCTGTTTTGTTACTCTATCGCCAAGATTAAACTCGCCTGAGCCGCTTCTATCCTGAAACACTGTAATAAATATAGTTTTAAGATGAGCTGGAACTGACGCGCCCGAAAAAGAATAGCTGCAAGATTCTAGTAAAAGAAACGAAACAATTACTGCCATAGCAGCAAGCTTATATATTATTCTTAGGCTCTTAGGCGCTAATTTACTAAGGTACTTTTTATTCAATTCCATACTCTTGAATTTTTCTGTAAAGAGTTCTTTCGCTTATTCCCAACAACTGCGCAGATCTTCGTTTGTTATGCTTTGTAAAATTAAGAGCGTTAATTATTGCTTGTTTTTCAATTTGAACAAGAGGAACAACTTCGTTTGGCAAATGAGAAATGTGCGAAGCATTATCACTTTGCGAAGTAGTTGCAAGCGATTTAATATCAATCAAATCTTTTTTGATTTCAATTAACGCGCGGTAAATCATTTCCCGATCTAACTGCTCGGCGGTTTTGTTTACATGAACCGGAAGGTTATGCTGTTCTTCTCTATAAGTTGGTATAGTTAATAAAGGAATAAATGCTTCAGCATCAAGTACATTTGTACGGGAAAGAGCAACTGCTGTTTCAATAACATTTTTCAACTCTCTAACATTACCCGGCCAATTGTAATTGATAAGTACTCCTTCTGCATCTTTTGCAAGAGACATTTTCGGCATTCTATTATAAACAGTATAATTTTCTAAAAAACTTTTTGCCAGCTCAATTATATCGCCTTTGCGTTTTCTTAGTGGCGGAATATTTATTGAAACAGCTTTTAAACGGAAATATAGATCATTACGGAATCTCTTTAAATCTACTTCGTGTTGCAGATCTTTATTTGTCGCGCCAATTATTCTTACATCAACTTTTGTAACTGTTTCTCCGCCAATGCGCATAAACTCTTTAGATTCAAGAACACGAAGAAGTTTTACTTGTGTGGTAAGCGCCATTTCTGCAATCTCATCCAAGAAAAGGGAACCTTCATCGGCTATTTCAAAATAGCCTTTGCGGTCATCGGTTGCGCCCGTAAAAGAACCTTTTCTGTGCCCGAACAATTCGCTTTCTAACAGAGTTTCCGGAATGGCGCCACAATTTACACTTACTAATTCTTTTCCGGAACGGGGGCTGAAATTATGAATTGCTCTAGCGAAAATTTCTTTACCAACACCACTCTCACCTGTGATAAGAACAGAGATATCACTTTTTGCGACTTGCATAATAATATCTACAAGATCACGAATCTCTTTAGATCTTCCGATAATGCCATATTTTTTCTGAAATTCTTCGGTGCGCATAACACATAATTATTTATGTCTAAAAATAGCATAAAGAAAAGAATGAACGAAATGTTGTGTGAAGTTTTGTCTTGCTTGCAGTTTTTATGGCTTAGGTGGAATTGTGATTACTCGACCTTTTAACTTATGCTTGGTTTCAATATAATTTAGTGCTGTTTTGGCTTCCGCTTCACTTGCAAATTTACCAGCATAAACTACTTTTAATAAACTTCCGCCAACAACACGATTAACAATTTCTGTAAAATAACCATCGGAAGTTAATAGTTCTTTTAGCTTTGCAGCGTTTTCGGCATTTAGGAATGCGCCGGCTTGTATTGTAAGTTTAGCAGTGTCGGTTTCTTTAAGTAAAATTTTTTTCGAAGTATCTATTTCTGAAGTTTCAATTTTATGTACCGGTTCTTCTATATTCGGAATTTTTCTATCTGCAGCGGCTATGTAAGGAGATGCGGGATAATCTATTTTGAGTCTATTATAAAAACTTTCTGCTTTTTTATATAAACCGAGCGAATAGTAATATGAGAAAATCCGAAAAAGAGAAACATCCGCGTATTTGCTTTTAGGATGTTTTTCAAACACTTGCGAATATTTCTTTAACGATTCCTCACCATCTTTTGTTAAGAGTGCATCAAGAAAAATTACATCCGGATTAGATGGGTTAACTTCTTTTAATCTTTGAAAAATTGTTTCAGCTTCGGAAAGTTTTCCGGATTCAATACTTTTTAACGCGCCGGAGATATCAATTTCTTGCGCACGCAATAAAGAAGCAGATAAGAAGAAAAAAAGCAAAGAAATAGAACGCAGATTTTTTAAGATCATTATGATTTCTTATGATTTTTATAATCATTTGTTAAAACTTTTCTTTTAAACTGCGGCTCTTTGCCAAAGTTTAATAATAAGCCGACTTCAATCTCAGTAGCTTTTAGATAATTTATTAATTGGCATTCATGTTCCAGACAAATATTTTCAGCGGCTTTTAATTCAACTATTATGCATCCATTAACCAGCAGATCAGCGTAGTAATCACCAATAGATTTGTTATCATAATAAACTTTTATAGGAAATTGATTTTGTACTTGTAATCCAAATTTTGGTAATTCTAAAAGCAAGGCATGTTCATAAACTTTTTCTAAAAATCCATATCCCAAATGATTATAAACGTTATAAAACGCTTTAATAATCTTATCTGTTATTTCCGAGTGCTTATAATTGCTGTTCATTTTAAATCATAATCATCATAATAGATCAGTGTGCTGCTTTTACATTATTTCTCCAAACAAAGTTGCTGAAGTTGCGCGGTTAATTTTAACCTTTACATAATCACCAATCTTAAGCTCATCTTTGCGCGGGATAATACAAATCTTGTTAGTGTTGGTTCTTCCGGCTAAAAAATCCTCCGATTTCTTACTTGTGCCTTCAATCAATATTACATCTTCGCTACCGATTAATGCTTGGTTAATCTCCCAAGAAATTTGCTGCTGCAAATCAATAATCTCATTCAACCTTTTTGATTTCACTTCTTCCGGTACATCATCACCCATTTCGTAAGCCTTAGTTCCTTCGCGCGGAGAATACTTAAACATATACGCGCCATCATATTTCACTTTTCTCATTACATCAAGAGTCATCTTATGATCATCATCAGATTCAGTAGGGAAGCCGGCAATAATATCAGTTGAAAAAGAAACACCGGGAATAATTTTTCTTGCCTTATCTATAATAGTATGATAATGTTCTATTGAATAAGTGCGGTTCATTTTTTCTAGAATTGTGTTTGAACCGGATTGTACTGGCAAGTGAATGTAATTGCAAATATTATTATGCTCTGCAATTGTGTACAAAAGTTTATCAGATAAATCTTGCGGATGCGAAGTTGAAAAACGAATTCTTATTGTTGGCGCGGCTAAAGCGCAAGAGGCAAGAAGGTCGGCAAAATCTTTTTCGTTATCTATATAAGAGTTTACATTCTGTCCAAGCAATGTAACTTCTTTAAATCCTCTTTCTGCAAGTTGAGCTACTTCATTTGTAATTGATTCGAGTGCGCGACTTCTTTCTCTTCCGCGTGTAAACGGAACAACGCAAAATGTACAGAACTTATCGCATCCGCGCATAACAGAAATCCATGCGCTTAAACCATCTTCGCGGAATGGAGTAATATCATCATACGTTTCAGTTCTCGAAAGCTTAACACCAATTCCTTTTTCTCCACCATAAGCAGCATCAATAAATTCCGGTAAGCGGCGGTATTCATCCGGTCCAACAACAAGATCAACAATTTTCTTTTCATCAATTAAATCTTTACGTAGTCTTTCTGCCATGCAGCCAAGAATTCCAATAACTGCATTTGGGTTTCTTCGCTTGTTGCCTCTTAAATGTTCTAAGCGTGAATGTATTTTCTGTTCGGCGTTATCGCGTATACTGCACGTATTTAATAATATAATATTTGCGTCTTCAATTTCTTTAGAAACTTGAAACCCTTTATTTTTTAGAATACCCATAACCAATTCGGTATCAGCAAAATTCATTTGACAGCCATAGGTTTCTATATACACATTGTTTTTCATTTTATACTTTCGTCAAATAATAAATAATAATGTTTAATAAAATTAAGCAAACCAAAAAACCAATAATTGCAACCCACCTTCTTTTTCTTTTCTCATATTCAAACAAGTCAAGCGGCATAGCAACCTCAAACTTTGGGGCAAAGATAAGAAAGAATAATTGCTCAATAAAGAGTGACTAAGTGACTGAGTAATTAAGTACCTGAGTGAAAACAAAATTGGAACGCAGATTTATTAAGATGATTAAGATTTGTTACGATTTATCTTAATTGATCATAAAAATCATAATTAATCAGCGTGCTAATGAATTTTGAAAATGATAATTTGATTCTTAACTCAGTTGTTCAGGCACTCAGAAATTCAGTGACCAAAAAACTTCGCCATACTACGAAAAATTTTCATAGTCACGCAGAACCGAATGGCTGAAATTATTTGAATTTCAAACAATATATTGTGGCTCGATTTTTTCATGGGATATTGCATGAACATTGATACCTTAAAAAAACTTGCTGCCGAAAAAGCAGTTGAAGAAATAAAAGATGGAATGGTTGTTGGGCTGGGAACAGGATCAACGTTTCATTTTGCGCTTCTTAAAATTGCTGAACTAATAAAATCCGGTGAACTAAAAAATATTGTTTGTGTATCAAGTTCAAAACAAACAGAATTAAAGGCAACTGAACTTGGCATTCCATTAATTTCTTTGAACGAGTTATACAAACAAAAGCCGAATCTTTTAGCTATAGATTTAACTATTGATGGCGCTGATGAAGTGGCGATTAGCCATCCTGAGCAAAGCGAAGGATCTAATGAGTTTAATCTTATTAAAGGCGGCGGCGGTGCATTATTAAGAGAAAAGATTACTGTGCAGGCAAGCAAGAAATTTATTGTTGTTGTTGATGAATCTAAATTATCAAAAAAACTTGGAATGAATTTTCCGGTTCCGGTTGAAGTTCTTCAGTTTGCTGTTGAAGCAGAAAAATGTTTTCTTGAATCACTCGGTGCAAAAATTACAATAAGAAAAAATAGTGACGGTGAGCATTTAATAACTGATGAAGGAAACTTTATAATAGATGCAAGCGTTAATGAAATTACTAATGTGAATGAATTTGCTAATATGTTAGAACAGCGCGCCGGAATTGTAGAACATGGTTTGTTTAGAAGTAACTTAGTAAATAAAGTAGTTTGTTCTTTGCATGATGGAAGTATTAAAGAATTTGAAAACAAAATTGGAACGCAGATTTATTAAGATGATTAAGATTTGTTATGATTTATCTTAATTGATCATAAAAATCATAATTAATCAGCGTGCTAATGTTTTTGGAAAATGATAATTTGATTCTTAACTCAGGAACTTTGAAAGTTTTTTAAAAATAAATATTGACTGGTACACCCTGAATTTATATTTTAAACAACGTCTTTTAACACACAACAGACAAAAACACATAAAAATGATGAATTTTAGCATTTTCTTACATAAAAAAGCCTTGACAAGATATATCCCACTTGTTATATTAAACCATAAAATAAAGAGAGTTGGACTAAGTACGTGATTTTTAACAACTTACCTTTTAAATACCGACGGACAGTGTGTGTCTTTGAAGTTAAATTTAATTCTATAACTATACTTAAAACCAGCAAAAGGAGGACAATTAATGTTAAACCAGTTACCAACTTAGGGGCGGTCCTTCCCAAAGTTTGTTTGTGTGTGTAATGTGTGTAGTAAAAAAACAAGTAATACTTAATTAATTTTTCAACCATAAGGGAGAAAAAAATGAAGTTAAAAAAACTCTTATTGATGCTTACGTTCTTTGTTCTTATGGGAACAACGGCGTTTGCTCAAAGTTTGCTATATGTAGACGTTACCAATGGTAGCGATGCGTATACAGGCGTGAACGCAACAAATAATCCTGCTGGTACGGGACCAAAAGCTACATTTGCAGCTGCAAGAGCTTTGGTTACTAATGGCGGTACGATTGTTATTAAGGCTGGTACATATGCAGAAGCATTCGATATGTCAACTGGCTTAATAGCTGCAACAAATAGTTATACTGTTCAACTATCTCAGTTGAATGCAAACGATGTTGTCGATTTTACTGGCGGTGCAACCGTTATTAACAAAGCAGGTTTAACTGTTAACATTGTTACAACAGTTGGAACTGAAAAAATCACACAGACTAATGCTGCTCTCAACATAACATCTGGTAGCATTAACCTTTCAGCTGCTTCAGCTTGGGTATTACCAAATGGTGCTACAATTACTTTGGCTGGTACTTCAGGTTTCACAAATGCAGCTCCAAGTAAAACAACAAACATTAGCCTAGTTTATACAGGCGGTTCTAGCTTTACAGCGGGATCAGAAAGTAATTATGGTTCTTATGGAACAGGTACAATTACTGTAAACAAAACAGCCGGTACAACAGTTACATTCGCAAATGCTATTACAGCGGTTGCTGGTATAGTTGGAACAGCTGGAAATGCTACTTTTAGTGCTGCTGTTACTTTAGGCGCAAATGATATTACAAATAATGGTACAGGCACACTTACATTTAATGGCGCAGTTGCTTTCTCTATGTTAGATGCTGTTACTGCTGCTGACATTGGTAGTGTCGTAAATGCTTCTACAGGTAGTGTTGTATTTAACTCTAGTGCTACTTGGTCATCAGCAAATATTACTGCTGTAAGAGTATATCCTGCAGCCGCAACAACATACGTTATAGACAATCAGTTAACGGGATCAATTCTTTTCAACGCTGGAACAACTTTCGTTGCAGATCCAACAACTGGATTCTTTAACTCAACAGTTACTGCAATTAACAACGCAGGTACTTTAACATTAGGTACAGTTACAGCAGCAACTGCAAATGCAGTTAGTGTTATTGTTAACGTTATAAACTCCACAGCTGCCGGTACATTGAATGTCGCTGGTAAGTTAGATGGAAATCTTACAACAGGTAATGCTACAGCTACTACAAATATAGTTGGTGCTACTACTGTTGCTGGTATTTTTACTAATGCTGGTACTACTGCTCTAGGTGGCAATAATTTAACTCTTTCTGGTAACTCACCACATGTTACAGTTGGTGGTACAGTTACTGCTTCAACAGGTGGAATTATTGTTACAGCTGGCGCTGGCGTAGCCTCGTTCAACGGTGGAACATTATCAAATGTTACAAATAATGGTGCTGTAAATACTACTATTAGTGCTGCTGCAACATTTACTTCTTTAACTGCTACCGCTGGTACAGTTACTGTTGGTGCTGCTATAACGGTTGGTACACTAACAATAAATGGCGGTACTGTTACTGACGGTGCTGTTGCAATTACAGCAACAACATTTAATCAATCCGCAGGTACTTTAACATTAGTTGTGGGTTCTACTTTAGATGTTAAGGGTAATTTTAATAGAACAGGTGGTACTTTCACAGCTCCTGCTGGCTCTTTGGTAAGCTTTACTGGTTCAGGCGCTCAGTCAGTTAATGGCGGTCCGCTTTTCCAAGTTGGAAATCTTACTTTTAATAATGCAGGTGGAATTATCACTGTAGGTAACTCTATTCGTGCACAAGGTGCAATTATTATTGCTACTGCTACGAATGTTGATTTTAGTACAACAAACTTAGTCATGAACGGTGGCGCTGCTACAAGTACTATTACAAATAATGGTACATATACAGCTATCGGTGGTGGCGGTGTTGTTGTTGGTGGTATTAATACTATCGGCCCTGTTGGCGGTGTTATTCCTGGTGGTGTTGCTGGTGGTGTTGCTGGTGCAACTTATAGACTGCAAGGAACAGGAACATATTCTTACATTACCGTAGACGTAGGTGCTGGTAATTTAGCAGAAGTTGTTACTACTGTTACTGGTGTAAAATGGAATGGTGTTTTAACACTTCGTTCCGGAACTTTAGATATTGCTACTGCTGGTGTTGACTTTGGTCCAACCGGTTCAGTTGCTTCTATAGTCAGATATCCTGAAGATTCTCCTGGAATCACAACTTCAGCAGGTACATTTAATGCTGCAAACGTAAGTTATGATTTAACATATACAGGTGCTATCACTGGTAATAAAGCCGTTGGTACTGAAATTACAGCTACTCCTGCAAATGTTAGAACATGGACGATTCAGACAACTGGCGCTTTCTTGAATACACTTGTACCGACTACAAGTTTGAACTTTGGCGGTACATTAATAATTGAAAACGGTGCTACACTTAATATTCCAACGAATATATTTAACTCTTCATTTACATTGAGTGGTGCTTCTAAGAATCACATCATCCGTGGTACTTTCAATACAGTTGATGCGGCTGATAATTTAACTATTACTGGCGCAAATTCTACAATTACCGGTAGCGCTACTACAACACATGCTGCTTCCATTGGACACGTAGTGTTTAATGCAACAGGTTTAGTTGTATCAGATATCTTTGCATTTACAGGTACTGTTACTGCAAATGCTGGTAGTACAGTTACGTTAGGAATGGGTACAGCAACTGCTCGTAGACAAATTACAGGTCTATTAACTTCAGGTGGCGCTTCCTTAACTTTAACTACACCTATTATATTAAATGCTGGCGCTGCTCACACTGCAGGTACATTTGATTTTGGTGCTAACCTTGTAACTTTAGCAACAGGTGGTAACTGGTTACAAACTGGCGGTAGCTATGCATCAACTGGTGGTTATTTACAATTTGATATTGCTGGTGCTCTAACATTAACATCTGCACTTCCATATTTAAGAGTAAATGATGTTATTGTTACATTAGGTGCTGCTGCAACAATTTCTCAAAATCTAGATATTACGGGTGCTACACCAGCCGGTACAATTACTTCTGCTGGTAATAACCTAACTTTACAAAATACAATGACTACAAATGGTGGACCTGTTGCTGGTGTTTTTTCGGGTGCTGGTAACTTAATCTTAGCTGGAGCCCCTACTACTATTACAGCTTCTGCTTCAACACTAATTTCCAATGTTACCGTTAATACAACAGGTACAGCTACCTTAGCTTCTTCCAGTTCAACTGCAAGAACTTTTACAATTGGTGGTGCGTTAACGCATACTGCGGGTGATCTTGCATTAGGAATAAATTCTGTATCATTAACTGGCGCAGGTGCTGCTTATACAAGAGCTACTGCAACTGGTCAAATTACACAAGGTACTGGTGAATTGAGATTTGAAGGTGCTGCAGCTCAAACCGCTGCTCAAGGAACTGGCTTTACTATTCCTAATTTGACAATCAACAATGCTACAGTTGGTACACCTGACGTTACTTTTGCCGGTGGTGCAACAAACGACTTTACTGTAACTGGAACTTTAAGACTAACAACTGGTGATCTAAGTTCAACTGCAGCCGGTAAATTACATATTGGAAATCTTGCTACTATAGAAAGATTTGCAACAGTAAGTTTATTAACACAAGTACCAACATTCGACGGTGATGTTAATATTACTTATCGTGGTGCAACTGCTGCTACTATGGCAAATGAAATGCCTACTGCCGCAAGTGCTAAATTAAATAATTTAGTAGTTAATATGGCTGCTGGTGGCAATACTTTAGCAACTGCTGCTGCTGTTGCTTTCAAAGGAACAGCTACGCTTACACAAGGTATATTAAATAATACTGGTGGTGCAATTACAGCTGCTTCAGGTGCTACAATAAATTATAATGGCGGTACATTAGGACAAGCTCCAACATTAACTAACTACAACTTGACTTATTCTGCTTCTTATGGTACAACAACTACAGAATTCAGAAATGGTGCTGGAATTAGCGTTGATTTATTGACAGTTTCTGGTGCTGCAACTGTAGTAAACTTAGGCCAAGATAGAACAGTAAAGAATTTCACTTTAGCTTCCGGTACATTTAATACTGGTGTTAATACATTAACAACTACTGGTGATGTGAATGTTTCTGCGGGTACATTTACTTCTGCTGGCGGTGCTTTAGTGTTCGGTGGAACTACAGCTCAAACATTCACAGTTCCAGCAACTCAAACATTAGGTGGAAATCTTACCATTAATAATGCTACTGGCGTTACATTAGCTGGTGGTAATTTAACAATGAACGCTGGTCAAACAGTTACATTCACAAGTGGTGTTTTGACTACTGGTTCAAATTGGATTCAATTTGCTCATGCTGCTAACACTCAAGGATTCACAAGAACTGGCGGATGGGTTAATGGAAATGTAAGACATGCAATTACAGCGGGTGCTGGTAGCCCAACAGTATATGCAAACGGTCGTTATGAATTCCCGGTTGGTACACCAACAAGATTCAGACCATATGCAATTACATTCTCTTCAACAAGCCCAGCAATTAACCCAACTAACATCATTGTTGGTATGGTTGATTCATCTCCATTAGGAACTCTTAATGTTGATGCTGGCAACGGTTTGAAGATTGCTGGTTACCCTGCTTACTACTGGTTAGTAACAGCTAATCCATCAAGCTTTACTTCAACACAGTTATTTGATGTTGAATTAACAGGTACAAACATTGGTATTCCATATACAAGTGATCAAAATCTAAGAATCGTTAGAAGACAAGATGGTGCTGCAGAGTACAATCCTTGGTCATTACAAAACGGTTCAACATATGCAAACTACTCAGTAATTAGCGGTACAGATACAACTGCAGTTGTAAGAACAACATCTTCTATTGGTGGTATTGTAACTCAAGGTACAAGATTCTCAATAGGTGTTCCAGCTCGCGTTCCTACATTTGGTGCAACAGCAACTACATTTACAGTTGCAGAAGGTGCAACTACTGCTAATACACTTCAAGTAACAGCAACAGCACAAAATGCTGGTGAAACAATTACTGGTTATACAAAAGTATCTGGTCCAACATGGGCAGCTTTAAGTACAACTGGTTTATTAACTTTCACACCTGGTTACACAGATTTCTCAGCAACAGCTTATCCAGTTGTTGTAAGAGCTACATCTAGTACAGGTTTAACAGCAGATTTAACAGTTAATGTTACAGTAACAAATACTAACCGCGCTCCATCATTTACAGGTGGTACAGTTGTAGCAAATCAAGAAATTCCTTACGGTGTAGCTAAGACATTCCAATATGCTGCAAAAGATGAAGATAATGAAACATTAACTTATTCTGTTAATGTTACTCCAGCTTCTGCTGCAACTGGTGCCGATGCACCTACTATTGCAAGTGCTTTAGGTAATGCCGCTGTTCTTACATGGAAACCAGCATTTGCTGATTTGAATAAGGAATTTGTAGTTACAGTAACAGTTAAAGATGCAGCAAATTCTACAGCAACAACTTCTGCAACTATTAAGGTTATTGGTTCTTATGCTAGAGGTAATGCTACATTAACTGGTGGTGTTGATATTGATGACGCTATTGCAGTTCTAAAACACGTTGTTGGTAATCCTTCATTATCAGCTGAAGCTTTAATTCCAGCAGATGCTAACTTAGACGGTACTGTAAATGCAGTTGATGCCTCATGGATACTTAAATTCATCGCTGGCGGTGTATGGGTAGCTCCTAAAGTAGCTGCAACAGCTGGTAACGTTGAGTTTGGTCGTTTAGCTGGTGAAAATAGTGTATATAACTTACCAATTAATGTTACTTCAACAAGCGGCGTTACAGCTGTTTATGCAGAAGTTGATGTTAATGGTGTAGATATTAAAAACGTAAGCGCAAGACTGCCGCAAGGTTGGTTAAGCTCTTATGCAATTGAAAATGGTAAAATTAAATTTGCTGCTGCCGGTGTTACTCCGTTAACAGATGGTACAGTTGCAAATATTGAATTAAAACTTAACAGCAAAGAGACAGTAGTTTCCGTAGTAGGAAATGCTAAATTAAATGAAGAAGTTACTTCTTTATTGAATGCAAAAGTTAGAGAAATTCCATCTGAATTTGCTCTTAGCCAAAACTATCCTAACCCATTCAACCCAACAACATCTATTAAATTCCAAGTTGCACAAGATGCAAAAGTTAGCTTGGTAGTTTATGATATGTTAGGTCAAAGAGTTAGAACATTAGTTGATGGTATTCAAGATGCTGGATTCTATACAGTACGTTGGGATGGATCTAACGATTTTGGCGGCAAAGTATCTTCAGGTGTCTATATCTATAGATTACAAGCTGGTAACTTTGTTTCAACAATGAAGATGAACTTAATGAAGTAATATTCAAAAGGGGCAGTCTAAAGTAGACTGTCCCGCTTTGATTCTTCAAAATGAATATTAAAAAAATTGAGGTGATAATGAACAGTTTCAAGATAAGCGTTGTTAAGGTATTTTCTGTGCTCGCTTTGATGCTTATGTTGGGAACAAGTGTCGCCTTTGCTCAAGTTACATTTCCGACTGCTAAAGGTCTTGTAGGAAGCACAGTTACTGTGCCTATTACAACTACTGATCTAACAGCGATGAATGTGACTTCATATCAATTTGATTTAGCATACAACCCAAGTATTATTGAAATTACAGGTGTATCAGCAGTTGGAACTTTAAGTGCTGGTGTTCCTGGTGTTTATTCAAATATTACAAGTGGTATGTTAAAAGTAGCATGGGCAGGTACTAAACTAACAGGTGCAGGTACTTTACTTAACGTTACAATTAAATTCCTCAGCAGCGGTACAGTAGCTTTAAATCCGGGTGCAACATTTCTTGCTAATGGAAGCAATTCATTATTAACAGTTACAGCAGGTTCAGCTAGTTCTGCAACAGTTGCTGTTAACGTAGATAATATGAATGTTTCTGGTTTAGCTTCAGAAATACTTATCCCGATTAGAACTTCGGCTCTCGTTGCTGCGGACAATGCAGTAGGTTATGATTTTACATTAACCTACGATGCTACAAAATTAGAAATAAAAGGCTATACTTTAGATAATACTATTGCTACAGGTGGTTATGTAGCAGAAAACAATACAGTTGCCGGAACTTATAAGTTAGCTTGGGCTCGCGCTTCTGCTTTATCCGGTTCAGGTGTTATTGCTTATGTAAAAGCTAAAGTAAAAGTTAAATCAACAATAAATGTTGTTTTATCATCTTTCAAATTCAATGCTGGTTTACCAGTTACTGTTGCAATTGATGGTTTAATAACAGTTGTTAATCAAAAACCAGTTTTTGCTGCTGCAACACAAACATTAACCGGAAATGAAAATGCAGCATTGGCACTAACAGTAGTTGCTACTGATGGTGATAGTGATGTGTTAACTTATTCGGCTACTGGGTTACCAACAGGCGCAACTTTATCTACAGCAGGCGCATTTGCTTGGACTCCTACCTATGCACAAGCAGGAACATATACTGTTGTAATTACAGCTTCAGATGGTTCTGATACTGCAACTATGACATTAAATATTACAGTTAAAGATGTTAACAGAGTGCCTAAAATTAGTCTATCTTCTGCCAGCCCATTTACAATTGGCGAAGGTACGGAGTTGAAATTCAAAGTAATTACATCTGATGATGATACTGATAATACCCTAACATTGTCAGCAACCGGTGTTCCTTCAGGTGCAACTTTCACTGCAGCAACGGGTGATTTTTCTTGGACACCTAACTTTAAGCAAGAAGGTAGTTACTTGGTTATTTTTACAGTAAAAGACAACTTCAACGCTAATGCTGCTACAACCGCAGCAATTACAGTTACTAACGTTAACGGCGCTCCACGCTTTGATGTTGCTGGCGGAAAACAAATGCCTGATACAACAATTAAAGCTGGTGTTAACTTTGTTTTTACTTTCAAAGCAATTGATCCACAAGGTGATGTTGTAAATTATTTCTTGAACCAACCAGCTCCGTCTAACGCTATTATTGTTCCTTCTACCGGCGTTTTTGGCTGGAGACCAGCTAATACACAAGCTGGAATGCATTACATTGTTGTTTCTGCTAGTGATGGTGTTTTAACTACTAACTCTAGAATTGCAACAGTTACGGTTCAACCAGATTTAGCAGTTGAAGAAAGTGGTATTCCTACAGCTTTTGAATTATTCCAAAACTACCCGAATCCATTTAACCCAACTACTAACATTAAATATGCTCTTCCAAAAGAATCAAGAGTTAGAATAGCAGTATTCAATATTCTTGGTCAAGAAGTAGCAACATTGGTTAACTCTGTAATGCCGGCTGGATATCACAGTGTTGATTTCAAAGCTAATAGCATTCCTTCTGGAATGTACATTTACAAAATTGAAACAGAAAGCTTCTCACAAGTAAAGAAAATGTTGTTGATGAAGTAATTTGTTTTAGTTCACAGTATTAAAAAATGCTCCTTTTATAAGGGGCATTTTTTTTATATTTGTACAAACATTAAGAGGGAGTATTATAATGTTAAAAACAAGAAGTATTTTTATTTTCGTTTTAGTTTTATGTACTAGTATGCTGGCTCAAATTCAACTTACACTACCAAGTGCTAGTGGTAAGCCAGGGGACGAGAAAGTATTAAATGTTTTAGTAAGTGACTTAACTGGAAAAGAAGTTCAAGGTTTTCAGTTTAGAATTAGTTATAACCCAACTTTTATTGAGATCTCAGCACCACCAAATAATTCAGGTACACTTGTAGAAAGTAATCCACCAATGTATGGTTCTACATCGGGAACATTTACAGCGGTAGCAGTTTCAAATTCGTATTATGCCGGTGCAGGTATTTTGTATAAAATAAAAGTAAAATTCTTACAACTTGGATCCACAAATTTAACTTTGGATGCTACTTTTACTAATAAGTTTTCTGGAGATAAATCTTTTAATGTTTCAAATGGTCTCATAACTGTTACATCAACAAATAACCCTCCGGTTTTTGATGCAATACCTTCAAAAAGCGTAAATGAAAACCAGGAACTAAAGTTTACTGTCAACGCTGTGGATCCGGAAGGGGACGTTTTAACTTATGCTGCACAATATAGTTTTACTGGTCCTACTTTTAATTCTACAACGAAAGAATTTGTTTGGAAGCCCACATATACGCAAGCAGGGTCATATTCCGTTACATTTAGCGCATTTGATGGAACTTCAACAGCTACTACGACTGTAAATATCACTGTGAATGATGTTAACACTGCTCCAGTTATTACTCCAATTCCAGATAAAAGTGTAAATGAGGGAGTTACTCTTACCTTTGATATAACAGCAACTGATGCCGAAGGAGATGTATTAACTTACAGTGCAACGAATCTACCAACAGGCGCTTTATTTGATGCAACTGCTCGTAAATTTACTTGGAAGCCAAGTTCTACTCAAGCCGGTGAATATTTTGTTACTTTTTCTGTCTTTGATGGTAAATTGAGCGCTTCAACTTCTGTAAAAATTACTGTTATTGATGCTAATGCAGCTCCTGAAATTACACCTATTAATGATAAAACTATAAATACAGGTCAAACCTTATCATTTGAATTATTGGCTACCGATGCTGATGGTGATGCGCTTACTTATGGAACAAGTACATTGCCTCAAGGTGCAAGTTTTGATGCAACTACAAAAAAATTTTCGTGGAAACCAACAAGTTCACAAGCCGGAGATTATGAAATATCTTTTTTTGTCTCAGATGGTAAATTAACGTCATCAATAAAAGTTAAAATAAAAGTTGTAAAAGTGAACAGCGCTCCGGTTTTTGATTCCAAAACTATTACAGACACTACAATTAGCGTGCATACTGTTTCAATGTTATTTAAGTATCAGTTTAAGGTTACTGATCCAGATGGTGATGCATTAACATACAGACTTGATGGTGATTATCCGAGCGGTTCAACTTTAAGCGCTTCTGGATTATTCAACTGGATTACAACTAAAGCAAGCGCTGGTAGAGTTTTTATGTTTATGGTTACTGCAAGTGATGGTTTTTTGTCAGAAACAAAAGTTGTAACTATAACGGTTAGAAGTACAATAGTCGGCATTGAAGATGAACAAGTAATGCCAACAAAATTTGATTTAGCGCAAAACTATCCTAATCCTTTCAACCCAACAACAAGTATAAAATATAGTTTGCCAAAGGAAAGTAATGTTTTGTTAAAGGTTTTTAATGTAATGGGTGAAGAAATTAAAACACTTGTGAATAGTTATAAATCAGCTGGAACTCATACAGTAAATTTTGATGCGAGTGGTTTAACAAGTGGTTTTTATATTTATAAAATTGAAACATCAGAATTTTCGAAAACGATGAAGATGTTATTGACTAAGTAATTAATTAAAAAATTTTGTAGTACTAAGAATCCCGCTATGCGGGATTTTATTTTATAACGTTTTTATTAATCTTTGGAATAATGAAGCATTTTCGAACTGATTAATAATTGAGTAAGAATGTTGAAGATTTGAAAGGATTCGGCGAAGTATAGTTTTTACGTTTGGTGTTTCGTTAATGATATGTTGAACTGATTCTAACGATTCGCTTGCCATTTGTGCAATTTCTGAATCGTAAATTACTTTCCCGCCATTGAAGCAATCGACAAGAAAATATTCATCTTCCTTGATCACCCTTGCTAGAAAATGACCCGGGAAATTACATCCAACCACATTAAAACCACATCTTTGAGAAAGTAAAACATATAGCATACAAAGTGTAATTGGGTTGCCTTTTTTCTCTTTTATTGCAAAGAGAATATTAGAATTAAATGGATTATAATTGTTTTCTTTATCACCGTTAATTCCCATTGTTTGAAACAAGTAACTGGCTAAATCCATTTCATCTGCATAAGGATATTTTAGAAGAAAGTCATTCTGAATTTTGTTAAGCACTTCTATGAGATCACTAAAGTTTGTTAAGCCATATTGAAATTTAGAAATTAAATTCAATGCATATTCTATTTTTTGAAAATCATCATTTGAATCAAAAACACTAATCCAATTTTGTTCAATCCACTCTCTTCGGTTGCTTTCTAATATTGGGGAGAGCTTTATTGATTGAGTTTCGTTCAACGCTCCAAAATTATTCTGAATATCTTCTTCAAGGGTTAATCCATAATGAGAAAGCTGTGAAATAATCTCATTTTGTATTTCTTCCGATTCGTCATTTAATAATTCTAGCATTATTTTAATATTGACTGAATTCATATTCTTTCTGTTTAGAAATCATAATATTATTATATTTTCTACACAAAGATATTAATCTAATAGTGAGGTATCATGAAAAAGTTTTGCTTTTTTGCAGTTGTAGTATTAATGTCAAGTTACTTTTGTGTATTTGCGCAAGAGACTGAAAAAAAACGACAAAAATTTGATCCAACGAGAGATCCATTTGCAGATCTAAAAAATGCGGTTGAATATGCTCAAATAGAAAATAAACGTATACTGCTGGATGTTGGTGGTGAATGGTGTATTTGGTGTCATAGATTAGACAACTTTATTGAAGCAAATGAAGAGTTAAAAAATTATTTACTTAATAACTATCTAGTAGTGAAAGTAAATTTTAGTCCAGAAAATAAAAATGAAAAATTCTTAAGTCAGTTCCCAAAAATTTCCGGTTATCCTCACTTCTTTGTGTTAGAAAATGATGGCAATTTATTACACTCTCAAGAAACCGGATTGTTAGAGAAAGAAAAATCATATAGCGCAGAACTCTTATTAGAGTTTTTTAAAAAGTGGGCTCCGGTTAAATAACAAATTAAAGACCGCGTAATATTTTTGCAGGCAGTTTGAGTATTGCTCCAAGTAAGTCTAAAACTGAATCTACAGCTATTCCAACTATTCTAAATGGAATTAGTAAAATCCAAATAATCGGATAAATAAACAAAGCAGCAACAGCTACTGGTGCAGAAATAATTAACAGAATAAGCCATAAAATAAATTTCATAGTATGTTACTCCTTTTTAACAGCAATATATTCTGAATGGTTAGACGAAATTTGCTAAACAAAAGTTGTCCACATTATTTTCTTAGATAAAAGAGACTCCAATTTTGGCTGGGTAAAACAGGAGTCTCTATAGAGGTTAGTTGTTTATTGTTGTGGATGTTATTTTATCTGGGCTTATCACCATTGTAACTTGAACAGCTGAAGTACCATCGTTTCCTTTCTCGTTTCCAACTCCTACAATTGTAACTGTCTGAGCGGCTACAGTTGCCGTATAAACACCATTTCCAGTCGTATCAAGTGAAGCCGGAACGGTCCAACCGGTGAATTCAGTTCCACCTCCGCCAAGTGCGGTTGGTTTTCTGTAATGTTGGTGGGCTAATGAAGTTAAGTTTGTTAAGTCTGCAATTACAGCATCTCGGTTAGCTTGAGAGCTGCTTGCAGTAAAGATGTTTATGCCAACTACCACAGCTATACCAACTATGATAACACCTAATACAATTAATAGTAATTGCTGCTGACCCATCGCTGTACTCCTTTATTTGTTAATAGCGTTTAACCAAACTAAATGCCAGGCAAAAACATCATATTTTGGTAAAAACTAAACCTATAGAAAAAATCAAGAAAGAATTACATGTGAGTTTTACTTTGGAAAGCAAAAAAACACCGAACTAATCTTAAAGTTAGTTCGGTGGCAAGTAGTGGGAACCAGATCCCTTATTAAATAAATATGTAAATGCCTTATGGCATCTAAAAATTAAAAAATAAATTCCAAACATAAAAGAACTGATTCTATCGCGGAATTGAGATTGGCATGTGGATAAACATACTCTGAGCGAAGCATTGAATCTTAAAAAAAATAATTAATGGACTGCACTATGAAATCTTTCAACAAATAAAACGATCCGGTAAAATCACTTGGTTATGGGAAACTATATGCTAAAACTGCCAAATAAAATTTAGAATAATCATTCCAATCATAATCAGTCAATAGAAAATAGCTACCTACACATTACAACGCAGACTTTGTGATCTTGCAACTTAAACTTAACTAACAATGTGAGTTATCAGATTATATAATTACAGTTCAGTTTCTTCTAACTAACCCTGAGCATACAAAAAATTCTTTAAAACAAAAAAAGGCTCAAAACAATTCGTTTTAAGCCTTTTGCGGAGAGTCAGGGATTCGAACCCCGGAAGGACTTACATCCTTAACGGTTTTCAAGACCGCCGCATTCAACCACTCTGCCAACTCTCCAGTATTTCCGTAATATTTTTCTTATACGGGCACCAAATATAAAGCACTGGCTTAAAAAATCCAAAATGAGTTTGTAAAAATGTTTAATAATTGAGTCGCTAACAAAAAAGTACATCTTAGAAATTAATTTCAGAAACTATTTTACCATCTTCTTTGAATTTTTGAATAAGGAGCGGAATGATTTTTTCCCGATTAAGAATACCGCTTTGCTTAAAGCTAATATCATTTCCCGCAGAGTTTCTTGTACCGCCTAAGAACAAGTTCACTTTATCAGCAACGTTTAGCAAGGCATAAAGTTCGGTTACCGGACTGTTTTTCTCAAGATTTTCCATGCTTTCGCCCCAAATATTATAAAGTTGATTTAGAGTAACTGCGCCTTCGGTAACTAAATCGATACCTTCAATTTCATAATTTGGCGGCGCAATTGCAGAATTAAAAGAAGAATCCATTTCCAATTGTTTGTTTAATATTCTGGCAACTATTTTTGCCGTTGTAGCTCCGCAAACAATTTTCAATCCTTCGTTTGAAATAAATGAATTGACAATTTCTTCATCATTTGCTTGCTCAATTGGAGGTCCAGTAAATAGGTTTATGCTTCTTCCTTTTCTTCCATAAATTAGTGAAACAGTTAGATCATCTTCACATCTCTGTTTCCATATCTTCTTAACTTGATTTATTATTTTCTGTGGAAGATCTTTTAATTCAATTCCTTTTCTCAATTCATCATTTACAAACTTGTTCACATTCTCAATTCCCCAACCGTTTTGAAATCCTTTACCTAGCCCGGCTTGAGTAATGCCGTCGCTCAATAGAATTATTCCTTCGCCTTTATCTAAAGTACAACTAGTCTCTCCAATAAAGCCATCATAAAATTTTTGCGTAATACTTCTAAGATGTGTTGAATATCTTTTTGCAATAAATAGAGATTCTGGCATCTCGTAATTTAAAATAACTGCAACGCCATCATTTAAAACGCGGGCAACGGTAAAAAATGCGCAGGGTAAATCTTTTTTTCTTGCTTCTTCCATTGTATGCGCAACATTTGTAAACGCATGCCTTAATGAAAAACCATTTAGCAGTAGTTCTTTTAATCTTGCAACACACATACTTGCTGCAATATTAGCTTTAATGCCACTGCCAACACCATCGCAAAGTATATGTATTGTTGATGATTTGTTTCGTTCAGTTCCTACAACGTCTCCACATGGTTTTTCTGGACGTTTAGAAGTCTGCTCGGTAATTACTTCGTAGTATAAGTATCCCATATACCGTTTTTGCTTCTTCCAATGTTTTTTACTTTTTCATCTTGTGTTAGTTTTAGAAGATTTTCAACAAGCTCTTCACCTTTAGCTGTGTTTTCGCCAAGAAGTTTTGCTAGCTGCTGCGCCATTTCTATTTGATGTTGCAGTAATTCTTGCGCTTGATAAATTGTTCTTTCTCGAAGGGAATCCAATTTTTCTTCATCCGAAAGTTTTTTAGTAATATCTACAAAAATTCCGATGTACTGCTCATCTTCAATTAGCTTATATAATATTTGATGACAAATAATATTATAATTTGTATGATTAACGGTCTGTTCAACCGTAACGTTTTCACAATCTTTTAATTTGATAAATGCTTCTGGATCCATTAAATAAGAAATTCTTTTTCCTACTACAGAATTTGTACACATAAAGAATTTCTTGAATGCCGGATTCATATGAATAATTTCAAATTCTTTATTAAGAATAACAATTCCGTTTGGAGAAGTTTCAATTATTTTATCAGTTCTTTTTTCGGCTAACCTTCTCATGTATGGAATGCAAGATTCAATTTCAACCATTCCGCTAAGTATTGCTTTAGCATTTTCTAAACAAGTTTGATAACCGCAAGCGGCACAGTTTAATTGATCTTCTTCATTTTGCTTTCCAGTTTGATCAAGAACATTACGTATTTGTTCATCACTAAAACATTCTTCAATTAAACCCGCCGCGTGATTATAAGATGTTGAAAGCTTTACCAGCCTTTTTTCTACAATTGCGGTTTCATTGCTCTTTTGTTTTGCATAGCTGATTACATTTTCTTTTCTTTTATATACTGTGGTTGCTTTTGGCAATCCCGGTCCATTTACACAACCGCTAAGACAGATCAGCGGCTCAATCATAATTTTATTATCCGTTTCATTGAATGAACAGAGAGAGTCAACTATTTCTGTGAAGCCACTCATAGCATAAACCGAAGTGTTTAAGTTATCGGTTTCGAGTGCTGCTGTTTTAGACATTCCACCGGTTAAGGCGTACAATCTTGCATCACCAGGAACTTGTTCATCAAATTCACTGACTTCATATTGTTTCAAATTAACATTCTCTTCATTAATCCATTCTATAAGTTCTGTAAATGTTAATACTCCGTCTATTAGATTTTTATATTCGGTTCTTTCGGCTTCGGCTTTTTTTGCAACACAAGGACCAACAAAAACAACCTTCCAATTTGAGCCAAGTTTATTTTTAAGACGTTTAGCGTGGGCAACCATTGGAGAAACCAACGGTATTAAGTTATCTACATTTTTCGGCTGGAACTTTTCTATATAAGTTACAAAAGATGGACAAGCTGTTGATAAACACAAACCTTTTACTTTCTCAGAAAAATATTCTTTTGTTTCCATAGCGACATAATATGCTGCTTCGGCGGTTTCGCATACGTAACTAAAACCAAATTTACGCATTAGAGAAGGTACTCTTTCTATTTGCCAGTCTTCAAACATAGCCGGGAAAGATGGAGCAATACTAACTGCGACGTATTCGTTTTCCTTTATCAATCGTTTCACTTTTTCTAAATCGCGTCTAAATTGCTTTGCGTTTTGAGGACATTCTTTTAGACATGTTCCGCACAAAATACACATCTCAACTTCAATTGATGCTTGCCCATCTTTCATCTTTATAGCATTAACAGGACAGTTCCTTAAACATCTGTAACAATCCCGGCACCGTGCTTTATTTGTGAAAATGATTTGGTTATCAACAGCTTTTTGTAACATTATATTAATACTTCGTTTTCGTTTATAGAATATATTCCTTCAGCAAGCTTTTTCTCTAAAACAATTAGTGCTTTTTCAAAACTGCACTGAGGAATGTGTTCATCGCCTATCATTACGTTAGGACCTTCGCCACATTTTTCCATACAGAATGTAGCATTAACATCAATTGAATTATTTAAACCTTTATTTTCTACATAATCTATCATTTGAGCTATAAGCTTCTGCGACTTTTTAACATAGCAATTTGTACCAACACAAACCTTTACTTCTAATTTTTGAGAATCCGATCCATCGATTACGCTTAATTCTGTCTCCATAATTCGTTTTCTGTTTTTGTAAGTAGTATGGAGCAATTTGTGTGCCTTGTGGCTTCCAGGTTCAATTAGCAAATTTTTATACAATTCTTGAATGTAAGGATTGTCTTGAGATTTGTGCATCTGCAAAGTTTTATCGCAATCATAAAGGCTACGGGTTCTTTCTTTCTTTGTTGATTGATCTAGAATGAAGGGCTGACCTGCACCACCTATACATCCGCCAGGGCAAGCCATAACTTCAATAATATCAAACTGCGCTTCACCTTTTTTAACCTTTTCTAATAATGTACGTGTATTTTTTAGTCCGCTTACAATAGCCATTTTAACAGATGTCCCATTCATTTTTATTTCTGCTTCGCGAAGGGCATCTTCACCTCGCACTTCACTAAAATCAACATTACTTAGCTTAACACCATTAATTTTCTCATAAGCATAACGAAGAACAGCTTCGCTAACACCGCCGCTATTACCAAAAATAACTCCGGCGCCGGTTTTAAATCCCATTGGTAAATCAAGAGAATCCGGAGTTAAACTTTCGAACTTTATTCCAGCTTGTTTTATCATTGCGGCAAGTTCTTGTGTAGTTAAAACAAAATCCACTTCTTTTTCTTTTCCGTCCGAAAATTCAATTCTATTTGCTTCTACTTTTTTTGCAGTGCATGGCATAATAGAAACAACTACTAAATCTTCCCGTTTAACACCAAGTTGTTCTGGCAGTATTTCTTTTGCTATAGCGCCAAACATTTGCTGAGGTGATTTACATGTAGAAAGATTTGGCAAATACTCAGGATAATATTGCTCGGCAAATTTTACCCAGCCCGGACAGCAAGAAGTAAACTGCGGCAGATTGTTGTTTTCTGTTTTACGAAGAATGAATTCGTTTGCTTCTTCTATTACAGTTAAATCCGCACTGAAAGAAGTATCAAATATTTTATCGAAGCCCAGCATTTTAAGGGCTGAAACAATTTGTCCGATGAGAAGCGTGCCCGGCTTCATGCCAAAAAGCTCTCCAATAGCTACGCGAACAGCGGGCGCTATTTGTACTACAACTGTTTTCTTTGGATTATCAAGTTCTTTCCATACTTCGTTTATGTTGTATCTTGGAGTTAATGAGCCGGTTGGGCATACTCTTGCGCATTGTCCGCAATCAACACATTCAACTTGAGCTAAGCCTTTACCAAAAGCCGGCAGCACAGTTACATTACATCCGCGGTGAGCAAAATCAATTGCGCCGATATCTTGTATTTCATAACAAGCGCGTACACAATCGCCGCATAAAATGCATTTGTTTGGATCACGAACTAAAGCGTCTGATGATAAATCCAACGGCTGTTTTACATCTGTAGATTTGAATCTTATTTCTTCGACACAAAGATCGTTTGCAAGAACTTGTAGTTTACAACTACCACTTTTTACACATGAAGTACAATTGCGGTCATGATTTGCAAGTAATAATTCTAATGCAACTTTTCTAATATTTCTTACTTCTTTGGTATGTGTTTTAACTTCTAATCCTTCTTCTGGTTTGGTAGTACAAGAAGTAACAATTCCTCTTCCGTTGATATCCACAACACACATTCTGCACGCGCCATAAGTACTCAACTCTGAATGATAACAAAAAGTTGGTATTTCAATATTCGATTTACGGATAACTTCCAGAAGATTTCTTTCTCCGCCAAACTCAATTTTTCTTCCATTTATCTTTAAAGTTTTTTGTTTCATATTAAGCTCCTACAAATACAGCGTTTAATCTGCAAGCATCTAAACATGCCATACATTTAATACACATTAATTCGTTAATAACATGAGGTTCTTTTTTATTTCCGGCTATTGCGCCAGTCGGACACTTTTTGATACAAACTCCGCATCCTTTACATTTTTCTTCATCAATTGATGGGGTTAATAAAGCCTTGCATTGTTTTGCCGGGCATCTCTGCTGCATCACATGCGTAGTATATTCTTCTCTAAAGTAATGAAGCATTGATAAAACCGGATTTGGTGCAGTTTTTCCTAAACCACACAGCGAACCTTTCTTAACTACGCCAGCTAATTCTTCGAGCAATTCAATCGTATCCAAAGTAGCTCTTCCTTCACTTATATCATTTAGAAGAGATAACATTTGTTTTGTGCCTTCTCGGCAAAGAACACATTTTCCGCACGACTCGTTTTGAGTAAACTGCATGAAGAATTGCGCCATTTTCACCATACAAGTTTGCTTGTTCATAACAACGAGCCCGCCGCTGCCTACCATTGCACCAATTCCGGTAAGTGAATCAAAATCTAAAGGCATATCCAAATGTTCTTCAGTTAAACAGCCACCTGATGGACCACCTATTTGCACAGCTTTAAAACCTTCTTTACATATTGAACCATCTTCGTTTGTAACACCGCCGCCAATGCTATATACAATTTCTCTTAGTGTTGTCCCGAAAGGAACTTCAATTAATCCTGTGTTTGCAACATGACCTGTTAAGGCAAATGTTTTTGTTCCAGGAGAATTTTTTGTGCCAAGAGAAATAAAATGCTTTGCACCATAAGAAATAATGAGTGGTACGGTACTCAATGTTTCAACATTGTTTATTACTGTTGGTTTATCAAACAAACCGCACTGCGAAGGGAACGGAGGTTTTGGATTGGGCATACCGCGCAGCCCTTGTATAGATGCCATAAGAGCAGTTTCTTCACCACAAACAAATGCGCCTGCACCTTCCATTACATTTATTTTAAAATTTTGTGCCGAGCTTAAAATATTGTTGCCTAGCAAGCCAAGTTTTTCTGCTTGTGCTACAGCAATTCTTAATCTCTTAACCGCAAGCGGATATTCTGTGCGTACATATATATAACCTTCATCTGCGCCTATAGCTTTAGCTGCAATCAACATTCCTTCAATTACGGAGTGAGGATTTCCTTCCATAATACTTCTATCCATAAACGCACCAGGATCTCCTTCATCACCATTACATATAACAAACTTTTTTACATTTTTTTCAATTCGAGTAATTTCCCATTTCTTTCCAGTTGCAAATCCGCCGCCGCCTCTTCCGCGCAAACCTGAAAAAGTAATTTCATCGCAAATATCTTTTGCACTCATTTCCAAAAATGCTTTGCGCGCACCTTCGTATCCGCCTAAAGAAATATACTCGTTAATATCCTCTGGATTTATTACACCGCACATCTTTAATACAAATCTGTTTTGTCTTTTGTAGAATGGTATTTCTTCCGTGCCCTTGCACTTCTTTCCGTTGGTTGGATCAACATAAACTAAATCTTCTACAACTTTGTTAGCTACTAAAGTATCTTCTACTATTCTCTTAACATCTGATAGAGCAACTTTAACATACATAATATCATCCGGATGAATAGTTACTAGCGGTCCCATCTGACAAAAGCCTTGACAACCGCTGCCGCTTATTAAAACGGATTCTTTTTTTTCTTCTTCGAATTTTAGTTGGATTAAATGATGAAGATTATTTAACTCTAATTGTATCTGAAATTCCTTAAGTATTTTTAATGAGCCGTTTGCCACACATCCTGTTCCGGCGCAAATGGTAATTCTTCTTTTTAGAACTTTGGAGTTTTCTTCATAATCTTTTTTTATTTGAGCAAGATCAATTGGCTGCACATTCATACTGTTCCTCCTTTAGTAAAACATCTAATAGCTCTACAGTTTTTTGCGGTGTCATTAACGAGTGTACTTCTTCGTTAACTACAACCACCGGCGCCAAGCCGCATGCACCTAAACACGAAACTGTTTCGAGTGTAAACATCATATCGTCTGTTGTGTTCTTAGTTTCGGTTAAGCTAAGTTTTTTAAAAATTGTTTCAATTATTGGAAGAGAATTTTTAACATGGCAAGCGGTTCCGTCGCATACTTTAATTACAAATTTTCCTTTTGGTTTTAATGCAAAGTGTGAATAGAAGGTAGCTACACCATAAATTTTTGCCGGCGGTACTTTTAACGAAATTGCTATAAAAGTTAAAATTTTTTCCGGTAAGTATCTGTACTCCTCCTGTACAGCTTGTAAAATTGGGATTAATCGGTTGGAATCGTAATTATTTTGTTCGAGTATTTCGCAAACTCTCTCAAATTTTCTTGCCATTACCGATTCGTGAGCTTCTGATAGTTTCATCGTTTCTCCGAAAATGTCTTAATTATTTGTTGAACATCATTATTGAATCATTTTTTAGCTTTGTTGCAAGTTTATGAGTTAAAACGCCAAGTGATTGTGTTAACTGCGCATTTTCAATTATTACATCCTTGTAAACTTTTAAATGAATTGGTGCAAAATTCCAAATAGCAATTATTCCGGCTTCTGCCATCTCATCAGCAATTGCTTGAGCGCATTGGGCAGGAACAGTTAATATTCCGATATTTATTTTCATTCTTCTTATCATCTCAGCAAGTTTTGTAACGGGAAGAATTTCTATCCCATTTACAGTCTTTCCAATTTTTTCCGAATCGTTATCAAATGCGGCAACTATATTTAATCCATAGGTTGAAAACGCACGGTAACCAATTATTGCGCTTCCTAAACTTCCTATTCCAACCAAGAAGGCATCGTTTAGGTTATCCCAATTAAGTGTATGGTTAAGTGTGCGGATAAGCTCGTTTAAATCAAAACCAAGTTTTGGCTTCCCGATTATTCCTGTTATCGCTAAATCTTTTCTCACTTGTATGGAATCAAGATTTAGCCTATCTGCAATAAAATTGCTAGATACATACTTAATTTTAGTGGTCTGTAATGTTTTTAGAAGATCAATATACTTTGGGAGCCTTCTTAAGGTTGGTTCCGGTATTCCGCCTAAGTGTTTTTCTATCTTTTCCATATATCGCTATTTTTTTATCGATATAAATATATCGATAAAATGGGCTGCTGTCAAGTTCATAAGAAAAAACTCTTAAAGGGCCAATTTTCCTACATTTTTAGTTAAATTTGGTAGAGTTTTTAACATAGGAGGCAAGTATGATACGAAAGATTTCATTTCTTTTAATTCTAATTAGCGTATTAAGTTTTGCGCAAACTAAATTTACCGAAGCGCCCACTTGGGCCAAAAAAGCTGTTTGGTACCAGATATTTCCGGAAAGATTTAACAATGGCGATAAAGCCAACGACCCAAAGCCGCATGATATGGAAGGTGCTTGGCCATTTTTTGTGCCCAATGGATGGACAATTACTCCTTGGACTCATGATTGGTATAAGCCAATGCCATACGAAAAATTGCTCGGCAAAAATTTTTACGAGGTTATAAATATTCGAAGATATGGCGGTGATCTTCAAGGCGTAATAAATAAATTAGATTATTTACAAGATCTTGGCATTACAGCAATTTATCTGAATCCTATTTTTGAGTCGCCATCACTTCATAAATATGATGCTACTATGTACCATCATGTTGATAATAACTTTGGTCCTGATCCTGAAGGTGATAGAATAATTTGGTCTCAAGAAGATCCTCAGAATCCGCAAACTTGGAAATGGACAAGCGCGGATAAACTTTTCTTGAAACTCATTAAAGAAGTTCATAAAAGAAATATGAAAATTATTCTTGATGGAGTTTGGAACCACATGGGTTTAACTTCTTGGGCTTTTCAAGATGTTAAAAAGAATCAAATGAAATCTAAATACAAAGATTGGTTTACAATTAAAAGCTGGGACGATCCAAATACTAATAAAGATGAGTTTGATTGGCAAGGATGGGTGGGAATTAAAGATCTGCCGGAAATTCGCGAAGATGAAAATGGTATTGTTGAAGGACCAAAAGAATATATTTATGAATGTGTAAAACGATGGATGGATCCAAATGGTGATGGAAATCCCGAAGATGGAATTGATGGCTGGCGTTTAGATGTAGCAGAAATGGTAGATCATGATTTTTGGAAAACATTTAGAACTTGGGTTAGAGATATAAATCAAGAGGCTTATATTGTTGGCGAAGTTTGGTGGGAAGATTGGAAAAAAGATAAAATGTTTGATGCCCGCCCTTGGATTCAAGGAGATCAATTTGACGCTGTTATGAATTATAGATTTACACGAGCAAGTAAAAATTTTGTGCTTAATAAAAAAGAACCGGATGATGCACAAGCTTATGTTGATTCATTAAAATCTATGTTAAAAACTTATGGCGATAATTACTACGCTATGATGAATCTATTGGGAAGTCATGATACTGAACGCTTGGCTTCGGTTGTTGTTAACCCGGATTATAAATATGATCATGGAGCTAACGTACGAGACAGCAGAGAATATGATATCCGTAAGCCAACCGAGACTGAAAGACTAAAACAAAAGTTGATGGTTGCGCTTCAGTTTACACAACCTGGCGCAGTTCATATATATAATGGAGATGAAGCCGGTATGTGGGGCGGTGATGATCCGGATCAAAGAAAACCAAACGTCTGGCCAGAGTATAATTATGAAACAGAAACTACTCATCCGTATGGTAAACCAAGACCAACGGATAAAGTTGCGTTCGATACTAAGTTATTCTCTTTTTATAAAAAAATGGCAAAGCTGAGAAATGAAAATGAAATTCTCTCGCTTGGTTCAATCAATTTTAAGGTGATTGATAACAATAAAAATATTCTTGGCTACACAAGAGAATTTGATGGTGAAAAACTATTTGTGATATTAAATAATAACCCTAAAAGTTCAACAATTGTTTTGGAACAAAATGAATTTTTGGATGGGAAAGTTTTGTACAAAAACTTAGTGGATGGACAAACAATTAAGTTAACAAAAGGAGCTTATGAGATTAAGTTAGCGCCATATCAGCTGGCTTTGTTCAAATAATTATTAGCGTATTTGTTTAAACAATGATTTCGAAAATATTGGATATATGTAAAAAAAGGTTAAGTGTGCTAAGAAAATTTATTCTATTAATTATTTTGTCCGCTTCTACATTTTTCGCTCAGGAAAAAGGCACAATTAGAGGAATTGTAAAAGACTCTACTTCGCAAGAAGTTTTACCTTTTTCTACAGTTATGATTAAGGAATTAGGGATAGGTACTTCTACTAATAACAGAGGTTATTTCATTTTCACTTCTATACCGGCAAACCAGAGCTATACATTAATTGTTTCATACATAGGATTTAATTTTAAACAAGTTTCTGTAAAAGGATTGGTTGATAAGGTAACTGATATTGAAATATTTCTTTCTCCATCAAAGATTCAGTTGCGCGAAATTGAGCTCGTGGGACAATTTGTAAAATCTGAAAACACACCATCAATAAGTACACTAACACTTTCTGCAAAAGAATTGAATTCAATTCCCAAAGGTGTTGAAACCGATGTGCTACGCTCGCTTGTTTCAATGCCGGGTGTGCAATCCGCCGGGGATGTTTCCGCAAAATTTAACGTACGAGGCGGAGAAAATAATCAAAACTTAATTATGCTTGATGGTATGCCAATTTATTATCCTTTTCACGCTATTGGTTTATTTAGTGTAGTTGATCCGGATGTTGTAAGCAGTGTCGAGTTTTTCCGCGGAGGTTATCCTTCAAATTATGGAAGAGCATTATCATCTGTCTTAAGAATTGTAACTAAAGATGGAAACAAAAATCGGTTTGGCGGAAATATTAGCGCAAGTTTACTTTCAATTAAAGGATTGCTTGAAGGACCAATTCCGAATGGTTCTTTTTATTTCAGCGGAAGAAAAAGTACTTCAAACAGTATATTAGAAAAGTTTGTTGATCAAAACGAACTTCCGGTTGAATTTTATGATGCTTCGATGAAACTAAATTTTTCTCACCCTTCATTTTTTGCCGGTTCAAAGTTTACTATTCAAGGCTTGTTTAGTGAAGATAAACTAAACTTTGAAAAAGAAACCGATCCAGATTATAAATGGTCTAACAATATTCTTGGATTAAAGATATTCTCTGTTGGAACCGATGCCCTTACACTCGATTTTGGAATTGTATATAGTCAGTACATAAATTCCATTTCACCTAAGCAAAGTTCATTCAGACCTAAAGAAAATGAAGTAAATGATTTTACAATCTCTACTGATTTTTCATATACTTTGAGAAGTAAAGATGAAATAAATCTTGGTCTAGATTTGAAGTATCTTAAAACAAAATTATTTCTTGAAAACCGATTTGGCTTTCGCGCTGATGCCGGTAATTCCGGACTTAGTTCAAATGCTTATTTGAGTTATAAGTTTTTACAGATTTCTGAAATTGGGATAGATTTTGGAACACGAATTAATCTTGCAAGTGCTGCGGCAAAGGGAGATTTTTTTGAGCCAAGAATTAATTTATCTTATTCCTTATTTCCACAATTAACCTTTAAAGCGGCAACTGGGTTATATCAGCAAGATATAACAACTATTTCCGATGAGCGTGAAGTGCTTTCTCTCTTTGATCCCGTAATTATCATTCCTCAAGAATTGCCAAAATCAAAAGCTATTCATCATATTGCTGGCATTACTTATAGAATAGCAACTGCTTTATCTATTGAAACAGAGGCTTACTATAAAAAAATAGTTTCCGCTCCAACTTACAACGAAGAGAAAACATTGTTTTCTGATCCCGATTTGCTTGAAAGTAAAGGTGAGGCATACGGTGCTGAATTTTTAGCAAAGTACAATTCAAATCTTTTTGATCTTACTACATCTTATGCTATTAATTGGGCGTTCAAAGAAGTAAAAGGAATTAAATACGCGCCACGTTTCGATTCCAGACATAATATAAACATTCAAGTAACTGTTCATTTACCCGAGAATGTTAAATTGAATGCTAATTGGGTTTACAATTCTGGCCATCCTTTTACAAAGCAACTTGGGTTTTATCAGAAACTATCTCTTAATAATTTTCTTGAAGAGAATAGAATTTACCAGCTTTTATTTCCTATTCGTTATTTCGATTTGAAAAACTCATCAATTCTTCCCGATTACCATAGAATGGATTTAAGCGTTACAAAATCGTTTGATCTTACTTTTGTTAAACTTCACCTTGATGTAAGCGCAGTAAATGCTTACAATAGGAAAAATATATTTTATTTCGATCAGACTAACGGAAAGAGAGTAAATATGATTCCATTTTTACTATCGGGAACAATTAAGGCTGAAATATGAAAAAGGTTTTTTTATTAACAGCAGTATTTATGTTATATATATTTCTTGTTAGCTGTGAGGAAAATGTTTCTCCAAAAGGAATTCTCCCAGAAAAGTACTCAGTAAATTTTATTCTTCGAGGTGATACAACAATACAGACTGCTTACATTTCAAAATTATTTGATGTTAAAGGTTTTGATCCTTCTGTTCTTTCGGTTGATCCGGCAGTCAGTGGTGCTAAGGTTTATATTAAATATTCCGATTCTGACATTAAATACTTTTTTCGAGATACAATCGACACGAAGAATAATACAGTTTATGGCACTCCGGCAAAATACTATTATGTAAAGAACTTTAAACCTCAGTTTAATAAACGAATACAGTTAAATGTGGAGCTTCCAAATGGAAGCAAACTAAGTTCAACTTCAAGCACGCCCGCTGCTTTAGTTTTCGATAATTCAAAATCTATTTCTTATATACCTGGACCATTATTAGGAAGGGACACTTCTTATGCATCTATTTATTGGAATGGGATTGGGCTTGATGTAGTAAAAGCTAAAAGAGTGAAAATTGTTTATTTCTACAAAGAACTTAGCGGTGAAAAAACAAGGCATGAAAAATTAGTTCCCATTAGAACTTCACTAAACGGTAAAACAGAATCTCTCGATTATTACAATCTCTCATTCCAAAATGAGCTGAAGATTGAACGGAAATTACTTACCAAAGCGTTAAAAGAAATCTCAGATGGAAATCCATCAAAAGGAAGATTCTCTTTGGCATATCTGGAGGTTGACATTCTAGCTTTCGATGAAAACTTGACAAAGTATTTTTCAACAAATCTTTATTATGATTTCGGGTTTACCGTACGCAATTTCCCATCGGATGTTACAAATATTATCGGCGGGCTCGGATTTTTTGGTACCTACGTAAGCTCAAAAAAACAACTTAAATTTGATACTCAATATGCGTTGAATGAATTCGGCTATTTAATAGAAAAATAGCCGAGCCGATTAGAATATAGCATAAATAAATGGTGCTAACGCAGAACCTTTTGTTAACACAATTAATCCGCCAAGAAGAATTAAAAAGAAGACAATTGGCATTAACCAATATTTTTTTCTTTGTCTTAGAAACTGCCACAACTGACCTATTGTTGATAGTTTACTCATGCTAACCTTTTGATTTCTAACTAGGCGCAAAGTTAAAACATTCATTCTTTTCAAGTCAAGCATTTCTTCCTATGAAATTCAATTTTGAGTATTTTACGCATACTTAAATGGAGAAAATTTGTCGGACTCTAAAATCAAGAATACATCAGTTTCTACAAAGAAAGAAAAAGAACTTCAAAAAACACCTTTTTATTTCTATATAATTCTTTTTGCAATACCAGTTTTGTTTTTTCTTTTTTTAGAATTTAGTTTACGCATTTTCAACTACGGCGATAATTTATCAATGTGGGAACAAGCAACACCAGGTAAGAAAATAATCAACTCATACGTTGCGAAAAGATATTTTTCAAATGTTAAAAATCCTCCTACTACAATAGAAGATACATTTGATTCATCTAAAGCAGATAATGCTTTTCGTGTTTTTGTTTTGGGAGAAAGCAGTGCAGCCGGTTACCCATATATGCCGCTCGGTTCCTTTTCACGCTACATTAGAAAAAGACTAGAACTAGCTTATCCTAATAATAAGATTGAAGTTGTTAATCTTGGAATGACGGCGGTTTGCAGTTATACAATTCGTGATTTTATGCCTGAAGTGATTGAACAAAAACCCGATGTGGTATTAATTTATACCGGACATAATGAATATTATGGAGCCTTAGGAGTCGGCTCTCTTGAATCACTTGGTAAATCAAGAACATTAGTAAATCTATATTTATCCATAAATCATTTTAAAACTGTTCAACTTTTAAAAGATTTATTGCAATGGTTCGTTAACTCATTCAGTGGTGAGGAAAAGAAAAACACTGGAACATTGATGTCTAGGATGGCAAAGGAACAAACTATAGAATTGAATTCAGAAAATTATAATGCTGGAATTGAACAGTTTGATGGCAATATGCGCGATGTAATCGAAATGTGTAGAGTTGCTAATATTCCACTGATAATGGGAACACTCACTTACAATCTTAAAGATCAAAAGCCATTCGTTTCTGTAAAATCTAATTCAAACATAGAAGCATCTACTGTATTTAATCAAGCAAACGAAGCTTATACAAAAGCTGATTACATAAACGCTCTGGATTTATTTAGAAAAGCAAAAGACTTAGACGCTCTTAGGTTTAGAGCGCCAGAAAAAATAAACTCTTTAATACGAAGTTATAGTAAAGAGTTTAACATTACTATCGCAGATATTGATTCATTATTTAATAGTAGTAGCCCGAATGGAATAGTCGGAAATAATTTAATGACTGATCATCTTCATCCCACTCTTGAAGGATTTCAGCTAATGGGAAATCTATTCTTTAACAAGATGATGGAAATTAACGCTTTACCAAAAGGTATTCCGGCTATTGAATATAAAGAACAAGATTTAATTACAAAACAAACTTTTCTTTTCTCAAATGTCGATTCAACTTTAGCAAAATACCGTATAACACTTCTTAAAAATGATTGGCCATTTATTGAACCTAAAAACAAACTAGATTTAAATTTGCTAATTAAACCCAAAAGTTTTTCGGATAGCTTAGCATATCAATTTTTAGAAGATAAAATTACATGGATTGATCTACACGAAAAGCTGGTTAACAAGTATGTTAAGGCAGCAAAATATGAAGATGCTTTAACACACCTTCAAATTTTGATTTATCAATATCCGGTAATTGTAGAATATTACAATCAAATTGATAATATCGCATTATCATTACTTAGATTAAATAATTATGAACAAGCCTACAGTATTCTTAAGAAGAGTTATGAAATAAGACCAAATGCTTTTTCAACTAAATGGCTCGGAAATATTGACCTTAACAAACAGCGGATTAGATCAGCAGTTCAATATTTAGAAGAAAGCATAAAATACGATCCGACAGATATTCAAACGCTTTACAATCTTGCGGGCGCGTATGCACTTGATAAACAATACCAGAAAGGTTATCAAACAATATCATTTGTATTACAAAAAGATGCAAATTATCCGGGTGCGAGAGATTTAGAAATACAATTGAAAATCTTGAAAGGGAATTAAAAAATTATCGGGAATGTAAATAATTTTGTGTAATTGAAGCTAGTAAATAACTAAATACATCAAAGCAGAACTTAGTTATGCTACAACCTGCTGGGTTTGTATTTGTTACATTGTTTTCGTTTCCACTTCGTTTGTAACTCCACAGCAATATTGTAATTTAGGTTTCGTTTCCTCACTTCGTTAAGCAAACACTACGCCAAGAACAAATTTTCCGTCTTCCCTTGACTAATTTTGTAAAACGCAAATCAACAACCCTAAAGGTTTTCAATAAAGTCTTTAAAACAAAAAAGCCCGATTTCTTTTCGAAACCGGGCTTTTAAGAGCGGGGCCGACGAGACTCGAACTCGCGACCTCCTGCGTGACA
>CAZVYT010000010.1:0-72874 GCA_964631495.1 uncultured Melioribacter sp.
GAGCAATCCTTCACTGTTTCATTAAATAACTGCCTTTTTCAGTGACGACTATTTATGATCAAGGTTTAGTTGTTCAACCAACATTAGGTGTTGACTGGGAAAATTTTACGTTTCAATTGTGGGGAAACATTACTGCTATTGAAGAGAAAGGATTTTCTAATAATCATGAATTAGATTTTATTCTAAAGTATAATTATTCTTATGGAGATTTTACTTTTTCTCCAAGTTTGCAATTGTACACCTATCCTGATGATGAAGAAGCTGAATCTGCCCTAGAATTGTACTTATCATTTGATTATTCTTTGAATGATTTCACTATTAATACAACAATTTCGAGAGAACTGAAACTTGATATTCCATATTTATTTGGGACGCATAGTATAGCATATTCAAAGGAAATTGGTGAAGGTTTCAGTTTAAATGCAAGCACAGGTCTTGGCTGGGGAACTAAGAACATTAATAAATATTATGCCGGCGTTGAGAAAGACGCGATAAACTATATTTTTGCAAATGCATCAGTTAGTTATTCCTTAAATGAAAAAGTTAGCTTAACTCCTTTCTTAGAAAGCTATTTCATCACAGACTCTGAAATAAAAAATGCCACTAATGGTTCTCTGCTAAATTTCGGCGTTAATATTTCAATTGGGTTTTAATATAATCGGAAGTTAGATTTTATTTCAATAAACTCCTTTATTTAATAATGAGCTGAGAGTTAAAACTCTTGGCTCTATTATTAATCCGAAAAACACAATTCAATCGCTCTTTATAAGAAGCCATACATAATTTTTGGCTAAGTAACCGTAAGATAATTGTTAGAATATATTTATGTGGCTTGAAATCTCAAAAAGAGTGGTCAGTTCTTAACACCGCAGCCAACATTATGCGATTGGGTGCAGATATGATTTTACTTTCTACTAATCTGTAACACTTATAACATATCGATATTTTTTCCTCAATACAAAATGATTCTATTAAGTTGCCCACGTTACACAAAAGGGTGAAATGGAAATATGATAAGCATAAGTATGTTATAAAAAAATAATTAGCGTGATGAATAAGCAACTCTTTGAAATATACACGGATAACAGTAAAGTTCATTATTATATGCACTATCAACTGGGTTATCTAAATTAGAAGAAGCGGAAATGAAACGTGATAAAGTGACTCGAATTATAAGTTCAGAAAATTACGCATAGTTAGAGTTATAAAAACAATAAAATAAAAGCAAAAAAATAAAACGAAGGTATAGTAGTAAAAGTGGATGATAACAGCAGAGAAACCAGCACCAATGAAAACGAAATAGTCGGTTGCCATTACTGTTACGAAAAATGAGAAGCTTAAAAGGAATAAATATTATATTGGCACTGCATCTAACTAAAGATAAATATTCGAACTCCGATTTAGTGAGAAAAGCAAAACTCTTATAAGATTTTTTAATGACTATAACATTAAGGAAAAGAGTTTTGAGCAAAACAGACATAATAATCTACAGAATCAGCTTGTTGAAATATTATTGCAAAAAGCCTTTTTAAGAGAATAGAAAATCTATTTTTAACTAATTTTTTTTCGGTTGTGCACTATTAAACATAAAAAATATTGGACATCGGTTCTTTTGATGTTATTTTAAACTAAGTAAATCACAATATTCCCAAGAAAGCAACGCTAAATTGTTATACAAATTAAAAATACTGTTTTGCATTATACTTCTCGCACACCTATCGCTTAGCGCGCAGCCGCTCCCCAAAGGGTATTGGCTTTTCGATAATCCAGCTAATTTACTAAAAGCAGATAAAGGCAAAGATTTACAAGTTTCTGGAGCAGTTTCGTTTGTTAACGGAATTGGTAATGGTGCAGTTAGAATTGGTAAAGGCAGTTATCTTAAATTGGCACACAATATAGTTCCAAAGAACCAAGCTTCTTATGTTAATGAATATACGATACAAATAGATTTTAAAGTTGCAACTCTTGCTGTATGGCATAGTATTTTTCAAACAAGTCCATCTAATACTAATGATGCTGAATGTTTTATTGATTTAAATGGAAAAATTGGAGTAGAAGCAACTGGTTATTCAAAATATTCAATAAAACCAAATGAATGGTACAGATTAGTTATCTCTGTAAAAAATGGAGTTAATTACGATTATTATCTTGATGGTCAGCAGCTGCATAATGGAATTGTACAATCTTTACATGGAAGATTTGCGCTTGATAAAGAACTTTTACTTTTTGCTGATAACAATGGCGAAGATGGAGAGATTGATTGTGCCGAAGTAGCTATATGGGACTATTCACTAAACGCCGATGAGGTTAAATCACTTGGCGGTTATGGACATACAATTAATGAACCAAGTAAAAATCAATTAATTCTAGTTCCTTATCTACAAGCGCCCACATCAAATTCTATTTACATCTCATGGCATGATCCTTTAGATTACTTCTCTAAAGTAGAATTCGGAACTACAATTTCTCTCGGAGAGCAAGCAAACGGTTCTAGTGAAATTATTTATAATGATTATAGATGGCACACAGTTAAACTTGAAAACCTAAAACCAAATACTGAATACTTTTATAAAGCTTTAAGTCCAAGCGGGATATCAAAAACATTTTCATTTAGAACCCAACCTACTTCTGATTATAAAGGTAAGATTAGATTTCTATTGTTAAGCGATACACATTCCAATGATACTACTATGGCTGTGCAAGTTATTCGGCGAGCAAAAATCAAAATGCAAGAATTATACGGAGATGATTATCATAATCATATTAACATGGTTCTGCATTCTGGTGATTTGGTTATGGACGGAAATGACATAACGCAATGGACAAAACAATATTTTGCTCCTATGTCATCAATAGCAACTAATTTGCCGGTTATGGCAATTCCCGGAAATCATGAAGTGGAAAACAGAAACTACTATTCTTATATGAAGTATGATGAATTTTCTCCATTTAATGATGAAATGAAAGAGCGCGTATGGAGTTTCAATATTTCTAACACTGCAATTATTGGTCTCAATTCGAATTTGCTTAATATTTATTCGCTAAGACAGCTTGATTGGCTGGATAAAAAATTACTTGAATTGGAGCAAAATCAACAAATTGATTTCGTGTTTATAATGGTTCATCATTTGCCAATAAGTGAATTATGGGGAGAAGGAATTAATGATATCGGTTCTAAATATGTAAATCATCAAGTAATTCCAATATTAAAAAAATTCTCGAAGGTTGTGCAGCTATCATACGGACATACACATGGATTTGAAAGAGGCACCATTGAATCTGAAGCGGTAAATCCAAGAAATGATTTTAGAATGGTATGCGGCGGCGGCGGCGGTGGAGCACTAGATAGATGGGGACTTTTCCGAAATTCTGATTATAAAAACATTCATTTGTCTTATGATGATTATGGTTTCCAAATAATTGAAATTGATGTTGCCAATAAAATATTTGAATCATTCCAATACAGTTTGGGTAATGAAACAGTTTCTAAGAATTGTGAATTAATAGATCGTTGGTATATTAAATCAAATCAGTTGGCACCGGAAAAACCGAATGTATATCATCCATCTATAAACTTTAGTAAAGTTATTTTTAATACTTCGCCCATTAGCGGCGACTCATTGATGAGTGTTAGAATACAAGTATCTGAAAATTCATCGTTTGATAATATTATGATAGATGAAACATTCAATTGGAAAAACGTTTTTGGAGTTGATAGTAAAATGAACCCGATTGATTTGAATAAAAATATTAACCTTAGAAAACTATCATTCAACCGTAACCAATTTAATAAAGAAGGAAATTATTATTACCGTGTTAGATACAGAGATCATAATCTAAAATGGTCTGAGTGGTCTAATAGTTTGCAATTTCGCGTTTCAATTGATAATTATGATGAAGAATTAAATGAAGGTGTTGCTTTAAAGCAAAATTTCCCCAATCCATATAATTCTACTACAAAAATTATTTACAGGATTCTTGATAAAAATTTTGTTTCTCTGAAAGTCTATGATGTGCTAGGTAATGAAGTAAGCATTTTGGTTAATCAAGAAATGGAAGCTGGAGAATACGAAGCAGAATTTGACGGAAAAAATTTAAGCAGCGGAGTATATTTTTATAAACTTCAAGTAGGAAGTTTATCGAAAACAAAAAAACTTACACTTGTAAGATAATAATTGATCCTTAATTACTTTGTACTGTGTGCAAATCCAATTGGTAACCATGTTGCCGTAATACCAAAAATGTAATTTCCATTCTGGCTGTAAGCTCCCCAAAGCCCCGGTGAAAAATCACCAATTTTTAGAAGTCCCGGATAAATATTAACATTAACCATGTAATCTGTTTTTATTGTAACTGCCACAGAAGCCAGCAATGAATTATTTTTATCATAAAACGCCGCAAAATTACCAACCAGACCTAAAGTTTTTTTATTGGTTTTTTCATCAAGTACAATCAAATCGCTGGCGGCTAAACCAGCACCAACTGAAATAGCAGATCCATTATTAAATTTGTAAGAAAGTCCTCCAACACCATTTGTGCCAAAATAATAGAATGCATGCCAAGAATCAGAGAATGGAAATTTCCATTTGATTGAGAAGAATTGATCGTTATTGTGTATTTCTCCATTCCTAAGAGAAAGAGAGGGCTGCTGAGACCAATCAGAGAGATTTAGTTCTTCGGCAAAAAATCTTTTTACACTTTCTGAAGAAAACAGAACAATTCCGCCTATATCAAACAAATAAAAATCTGCAATTGGGTCAACATCGTCTCCAACACGCCAGCCGTTTTCAACAACTTCGTTAATAAAATGATAAGTCATAGTTGTGAATGCAGAAAGTAAGGAAGGATATGGATAGTTGTGATATTTAAACCATTCACGGGTTTTAGCGTACGCCATTCCACCGCCAATTAAATGTAAAGAATAATTAGGCCAGAATTGTCCGTTCTTCTTATTAAGCGATAAAGGAAATATTTGATCTTGTATAAAATTTCCCCAGCCATAATTTCTGATTGGAGTAAATGGATCCTTTAGATTCTTCCAAATGTTTTTAAGCGCAATATTATAGGGAAAATTTATAATATCCCGTTTTGCATCAAATTGTATCATTCCATATCCGCCCGTCCAAATAACATAAGCAGGATTATATAAAGATTGGCTTCCATAAGGTAGACCTTGATAATAATACCCAGTAGTTTTTATTGATTGAGTTGGAGACCAATTTGAATTACTCGATTTACTGATTGCTGCCACTCGCCAATAGTAATTGGTGTAATCTAGTAAGCCAGAAATTTTTTGTTTAGGTAATACAATTGTTGAATCTGAAAACACTATGTCATTAAATGTTGAGTCAATTGCAACTTGAAGCGTATATCTTTCAGCGCCATTTACTGGGCTCCATTTAAATACGGGAGAAAGCGGACTGCCGTTTGCAAATATGTCTGTGCTTGTTAAATCGGGTGAAGCAATTTTTGTAGTAAATGAGTTTGTCCTTGACCAATCTGACTCTCCGTATTTATTGATTGCTTTTACGCGCCAAAAATATTTTGTAAAATATTCTAAGTTAGATAAATTAAAGTTCGGTGTCTTCAACTTTTCGTTTCTAATTAATAAGCTACCGAATAAACTGTCTTTAGAAACTTGTAGAACAAAATTTTCGGTGTAGAGTGGTTGTTCCCATTCAAGTAATGTTTCTAGATCGATATTGTATGAGTTATTTAAAGGATGAATTAAAATAGGTTTTTCTGAAGCTTTGCCAATAGCTGAAAAACTCCATGAATCTGACCAATCTGACTCTCCGTATTTATTGATTGCTTTTACGCGCCAAAAATATTTCTGAAAATTCTTAAGATTGTAAGCGGTGAGCAAAGTATCAAAGTAGTTTTGTTCATCGATAACCAACTTAGAAAAATCTTTATCTTCTGAAACTTGCAAAACGTAATGCTTAGCATTATTAATCTTTTTCCAAACTAGATCAGAATTCAGCAAAATATCTTTTGAGTAGTTTTTCGGTGAAATTTGATAAGGTATCGTTGGCGGTGCAACAGTTTTAAAGGAGAACGCTTCAGACCAATTTGAAGTCCCAAAATCGTTACTGCTTTTTACTCTCCAATAATATACAGCGTTGAGTTCTAAAGCATCAATTTTTTTTTGTGAGTTCTTTAGAAAATTTCCAGAATAAAAGATGTTACTGAATGTCTCATCTCGTGAGACTTGAAGATTATATTCAACAGCGTTTTTATCAGCTTTCCATAAAAGAGTAGGATTCAAATCAACTTCTTCAGATTTATTTTTAGGATTAAGTAATAAAGGAGTAAATGAAGGAATTCCAACTTGAATTATTAAAAAGCTTGTTATTGTTGATTTCTCATCAGATACTTTAACGAATATCGTATCAATTCCGGCAGATGATGGGGCTGTCCAAAATGTTTTAGTGCCAGTTTCTGAGGAAAAAATACCTCGTTTTGATGACCATAAAATAGTTAATGAATCGCCATCTTCATCTTTTACAATGCAAACGAGCTGTGTCTTTTTATTAACTGCTAATTTTAAAGTAGTAGCAAAAAGTTTTTCTATTTGTGGCTTTTGGTTTTTAGGAGTAACCGGTTCTCTTTCGCGCTCACAACTTGTTAGTATCATTAATATTGTAATTGATAGAATAAGAAATAATATTCGAAACGGTTTAACCATTTATACCTTTAAGGTGATTTGTAGCTTTATTCTAATTAACAAATAATTGCGTGCAAAGTTAATAAAGACAAGTATGTTAAGCTAAAACGTAAACTTCGCTTGAATGTTTTTTAAATTGATTTCTGTATTTGAAATATTCCACTTAAATTTCACTAACAAAAACTGTCTATAATAATTAATCCAAGTGGAGTTGTAATGAAAAAGAGTTTTTCATTTGTCCTTGTATTACTTTTTGTTGCTACTATAAATAATGCCGCTGGTAATAAATACGGCAAAGAAATAACATTAAAAGAGAAAACCAAAATCTCTGCCATCTTAGCTGAACCACAAAAATATCTTGGCAAAACAGTTTTGGTTGAAGGAACTGTAGTCGCAGTTTGCAAAAAAAGAGGATGCTGGATTGATCTGGCTAGCGACAAAAAATTTCAACAAATTAAAATAAAAGTAAATGATGGCGAAATCATTTTCCCGATGGAAGAAAGCGGAAAAACTGCTTTGGTTGAGGGAACTGTTTATGAAATCAAAATGACAAAAGAAGAGGCGTTAGAAAAAGCGAAACACCAAGCAGAAGAGCATGGTACTAAGTTCGATCCGGAATCTGTAAAGGGACCGGTTACTCTGTATCAAATTAAAGGTCTTGGTGCTGTAATTAAGTAAGTTAAAATATTAACACATAAGAGCTGCATTAGAAGTTATTAGTGCAGCTTTTTTTATGAGGTGCAAATGGTTCAATGGCGTAAATGGCTTAGAATTTTACATAGAGATATTGGTTACATTGCTGTCGGTTTAACAATTATTTATTCAATCTCCGGAATCGCAGTAAACCATGTTCAAGATTGGAATCCAAACTATGTTATTAGTGAAAGTACTATTCAAATAGGCGCAGTGCCGGATAGCATTGTAAACTCTGCTAATCTTGAAAATTATATTCTAAAAAAAATTGGTGAAGATGGCAGTTTTAAAAACAGTTTCTACCCGGATTCAAATTCAGTAAAAATATTTGTTGAAGGGAATACAATTACAGCTGACTTTACAACAGGTGAAGTTTTTCAAGAAAAAGTAAAAAGCCGTTCTGTTTTTAGGGAAACAAATTTTCTTCATCTTAACGCACCAAAGAAAGCATGGACTTATGTTGCAGATGTTTTTGCTGTAGCTTTAATCTTCTTAGCTATTTCCGGCTTGTTTATGATAAGGGGCAAAAAGGGAATTACCTGAAGAGGTGCTTGGCTAACCGGCTTAGGATTTTTAATTCCGGTTGTTTTCTATCTCATTTACTATTACAAAGTATTCTAATTTATCTTAGCGGGATATTTGCTGATTATCCCGCTGAAAAAATTTGCATTCTCACTGATATTTTAACATATATTTCTCAAGATTTGGTAAAAATTTCTTTACTCTTGTCTTTTCGAAATCATAAATAACTCTTCCAAGATTGGCTAAAAAGGGCAAACCAATTTTGTCGTACTCATAAACTCCATCATTATAAATCTGATTTTTATTTACATGAATTGTTGCAGACAACATAAACTCAACTTTATTCTCAAAATCAGCAATGTATGCAACGTCAGTTAGATATCCGTATGCTAATCCAACTTTATTGAAAATTCTAATATTTCCATCCAAAGATTTTTTCGAATCACCGAATAGGAAATATTTAACATAACTATCATAATAAGTTGAATCATATCCCGGTTTTTTACTTTCACGAGGAAGCATAGACATATACTTATAAAGGAAATGTAAATCATCTTTGGATAAATTAAAACGCATCTTTGCATTAACTGCATTTGGAAATAAAACAGCTTTTAAAATATTTGTTATTGTTTCAAGTGAAATAAAATTCTTAGAAGTAAAATCAAATGGTTTGTTTATTAAACTGTCCTTAGAGTTTAGGTAGCCGATTCCTTTTATTTCATTGTTAAGTTTGAAAGAGTATGTTTCATTATTGCTCTTGGGAAATTGTTGGTAAATTATTTTCTCATCATTAAAGAATTGAATGCCATTTGTTTTACGATTTTCCTCAACACTTAAACCGCCAACAAATCTGTGAACAATCTTAGCCTCTTTATAACCCTTTTTATGCAGAGTATTATTAATTTCTTTTTGTCCAAGGAATTCATACAAATAATTGTAAGCGTTATTATCACTAACCAGAAAGAGTTTCTTTATCTGGTGTCCTATTGATGCGAGACCATCAGAAGATGAAGTATCAAAACATACGCTTGTGGTTTTTGTAACTGCTGAATCAATCTTAAATGGAGTGAATTTATTTAGTCCTTTTATTTTTAGATTATTCAGTTTCTCAAGTGATAAAACAGCAAGTGGAAATTTAATAGTACTAGCAGGATAAAAATATTCTTTTGGATTAACTCTGTATTTATAAGTTTTGAATGAGGGAAAGTTATTTTTATCTCTATTTATCTGCGTATATATAATTTGTACTTCATGTGAATCTATATGTTCTAGTACATTCTCAAATTTATCCGGATTATCTTTAAGAAATTTTTCGATAAGATTATTTTGTGCAAAAATATTGTTTGTATAAAAAGCGATCAGAAAAGTGGCTATGTTAAAAAAAATTATTCTCATAATATTTTGCGTTAAAAATTAGAAATTGCTTTTCGCACAAAGCCATCAGTTTTTTCTAAACGGGCTTTAGCTTCATCTAAATCAACATTTGCAAGTATCATAACAAGAGCGGTCTTAACGTGTCCACCAGCAGCATCAAGATATTTTTGCGCGTCATCGTAATTTACACCGGTAATTGTCATAACAACTCTTTTGGAACGCTCAACAAGTTTTTTGTTTGTCATCTGAAGGTCTATCATCATATTTTCATAGACTTTACCCATGCGAATCATTGATGCAGTTGTAAGCATATTCAAAACAAGTTTCTGAGCTGTTCCACTTTTCATTCTTGTTGAGCCCATTATTACTTCTTGTCCAACATTAACACATATCGGCACGTCAACATTTTCGATATTAAATGTAGATCGAGGTGTACAAGTTACATAAAGAGTTTTTGCGCCAAGCTCATTAGCTTTTTTAATTGCTCCAATTACATAAGGAGTTCTTCTGCTTGCTGCAATTCCACAAACAACATCTTTGTTGGTCACTTTTGCAACAAGAACATCATTAGCGCCGTTTTCCTCTTTATCTTCTGCACCTTCTTGAGCACGAAACATAGCTTCTTTACCGCCGGCAATGTATCCATCAATTAATCCGAATGGAGTTCCGTAAGTTGGAGGGCATTCAGAAGCATCAACAACACCAAGTCTTCCGCTTGTGCCGGCTCCAAAGTAGAGAAGTCTTCCGCCGTTCTTTAGAGCACGAACAATAATTTCTACAGCTTTTTCTATGTACGGTAGTTCTTCTTCAACTGCGTACGGTACTGTTTTGTCTTCATTATTAATTATTCTAAGAATTCCTGCTATACTTTCGTTATCAATATTCATTGAATTTATATTTCGCTGCTCGGTAGAAAGTGCAGAAATTTCTTCAAAAAGTTTTTTTGTATCGCTCATTAATAATCCCAAATGTTTATACTAAAAAATCATTCCGTATGCTATTGACCATTCATATTCATGTATTACTTTAAAGCCGGTTTTTTCATAAAACTGGATTGCACTGGTGTTTTTCTTTCCTACTTCAAGATGTAATGCAGAAACTTTCATTTCAATCAATTTATTACAGAATGTATCAATCAATTTCCTTCCCATTCCAATTCCTTGTCCTTCCGGCAAAATATCGATATGCAGATGTGCCGGATAAGCTTGCAATTCCGGTTTTGGAATATGTCCTTTATGAATTAACCGAATAATTTTTGCATCAAAAGAGGAATCACTTTCTTTTGGCAATATGTATTTACTTCTAAGCGAAGGAAACCACTCTTTTTCTGTTATTTCATAAAATGATTGCGAATCATTTGTGCCGATAATATAGCCAATCGGTTTATCATTATCCGCTAAAATAAATGTTAGCTCAGGATGAAAGATGGCATATGGCGCGGCATAAAAATGTCCGAGTAAAAGTGAATCTTTGAAAAGATTACTAGCATCCTTTCCGCTGTCACCGGTTTTTAAGCAAATTGAATATAGTTCAGCGAAATCTGTTTTCTTGTAAGTACGTATTTGTTTGTTCATAAAATTAAAAGAGGTTTATAGGTTATTGCAGTCCGCTATTAATAGAGGCAAATTATGATTTTGAAAGAATTTATAACCACCCAATTGTGTAGTTAGTTTTTAAACCAGAATTATAGATTTTACTACCGGAAAACATCGTATAAATCAACTTCCGATTAGTACCCACTTTCCAGGAATAAAATTAAATTGCGTAATAAAATATTGATAATAACCGGAGGCCAAGTGAAAAAATTGTTTCTGTTGCTTGTTATTCTTGCAGCACAATTATTTGCACAAAAAGTTACTGTGGTTAACGATGTTTCGGTAACTAATTCAAGGGATGGAAAATTTTATTATCCGGTTGTAAGCCCGGATGGGAAAAGTATACTCTTTTCTAGTGAAAACTATAAAGGACTGTGGTCTAGAGATTTATCATCCGGAAAAATAGTTAAGATTTCTGATGCAAATGGGGCGGGATACGAACCTGCCTTTAGCAATGTAGGCGATGAATTAATTTATAGAGAAGATAAATTTATTAATGGAAAGAGATTCTCTACCTTGCTTTCTTTTAATAACACGTCTAAGAAGAAAACTATATTAGAAGATAAAGTAAGAGATCTAAAAATTTATAGAGAAAACAACAATTCTTTTAAGAAGTATGTTAGAGATAATGAAGTACGAACTATAATGAAAGAAACAATGCTGCAAAAAACCTCTTCTCCCGAGCGCATAGTTTATATTCAAGATTCTAAATTGGTTCTATCTGAAAACAACGATAAGAAATTTATGCAGCCGCTTGGAGAAGGAAACTACATTTGGGCGTCTCTTTCACCAGATAAAACTAAGATACTTTTTACAATGGCTGGTAATGGCACATTTGTTACAGATTTAGATGGAAAAGTATTAAACAAGATTGGCTATGCTAACTATCCAAATTGGTCTCCTGATGGAAATTGGGTTTTATTTATGAAGGACGTAGACGATGGAGTTAAGTTGATTTCTTCTGATTTATATATTGCCAATTTGAAGACAGGCAAATATTTTAATATTACAGATCGAATGGAAGAAATATCACTTTATCCGAAGTGGGGAACCACAAATACAGATATTTATTATAATACAGATAATGGTCAGATCAGAAAAATTAAACTTAAATACGAATAGGCGAACAAAATGAAAAAATTACTTTTTATAGTCGTTCTCTTTCTGTTCGCATTATCGAGTTTACAAGCTCAATCATTAGCCGGATATAAAATTTGCATTAATCCCGGGCACGGCGGTAACGATTCTAATGATAGGCAGGTTCTTTTAGAAAACGGAATTTCTTTCTGGGAGTCAGAATCGAATCTTTCTAAAGGATTGTATCTAAAAAAAATGCTTGAGGATTTAGGCGCTACTGTAGTAATGACAAGAGTTACGAATACAAGCGCAGATGATTTAGTACTTTCTCAAATTGTCGCAATAGCAAATGCCAACAATGTAGATATTATGCATTCAATACATAGTAATGCAACAGGAACTGCTGCGAGAGTTAATTATACTTTGATGCTTTTTCAAGGCAGAACATCTTTACCTACTTATCCAAACTCTTTAGTCTTTTCAAACATTGTAGGCGATCAAATATTTAAATCTAATAGAACTACAAGATGGACTGTTGCCGGGGATTTTGATTTTTATGGTACAGGTCAAGCATATCTCGGAGTTTTTAAAGGATTGAATATGCCCGGCACACTTTCCGAAGGATCATTTCATGATTATTTACCGGAAGCTTGGCGCCTCAAAAGTGAAGGATATCTTAAACACGAAGCGTGGGCTATCGCACGATCATTTTTAAAATATTTTAAAGGCAGCGAGTACCAAGATGGAATTGTTGCCGGAATCGTTAGAGATTTATTAGAAAAGGTTCCAAATTCTTACTTGCCTTTAACAACAGCAGAAAGTTATAAACCGGTTAATTCAGTAAAAGTTAAACTTGAACCAGGAGGAAAGACTTTTACAGGAGACAGTTTTAACAATGGTTATTATATGTTTGATGGAGTTGCGCCGGGAACTTACAAAGTAATAGTTGAAGTTGAGAAAATGAAACCGGATACTGCTTCTGTAGTTGTTAAAGCAAACGAATCTGTTTTTTCCGATAGACTAATGACACTTAATCCAATTCTTGAACCACCAAAGGTTGTTAGTTATGCCCCTGTAGACAGTGTTAACGAAGTAAGCAATGTTTCTCCTATTGATATTAATTTTGATATAAGAATGAATGCAACTGAAACCGAGAAAGCTTTTTCTATTTCTCCGGCAGTTGATGGAATTTTGAAATGGGATGTAGATTTTAAGAAACTGACATTTACACCATCGAAAAGTTATATACCTGGTACTAGATATACAGTAAAAGTTTCTACTGCTGCCAAAACACATTTTGGATATAATCTAGTGAAGAACAAATTATTCTCCTTTATTACAAGGTCAAAATTGAACTTGGTTTCAATTTACCCCCAAAATGGGGCAACCGATATTTCAAGAACTGTACTTGTAAGAATAGCATTTGAAAAAGGAATTAATGCAACAACATTAGCTCAAAAGATTTCATTTACAGACAGTGCTGGTGTTTCTGTTCCGCTTAATGTTAATCAAGCTAAGTATAGCCAAGGAATAATTGAGTTTGAACCAAAGACACCGCTTACTCCTAATTCACTGTATAAAATTGTTGTTAGAGAAGGAATTGGAGATGTAGAATTTGTTTACTCTCCAACAACATATAATGTTGAATACAGAACCGAGAAAAATTTAGCTTTTACCGGAACAACATTAGAAAGTTTTGAAAACGAAAATGTTTGGCAAAATCCGGTTGCCTCACCAAACACTAAAGGAGTTAATACATCTTTAACAACATTTTCGATTATTAGTGGAAAACCGATTGGTGGTAGCAATTCCGGAAGACTTGAATATGCTTTTACCGGTAAAGATGGTGAAATTGAATTATCCAAATTTATTCCTATTCAACTTGGAAGCAGTTCAACTGCTGAATTTGGTATTTGGGTTTTTGGCGATGCAAGCGGAAATATTCTTGAGTATAGATTTATAAGAGATAATAATACAATCGAAAAAGTTAGAGTAGATACTCTTAACTGGACCGGTTGGAAAATGAAAAAAATAAAATTGAATCAAGTTCCTGGTACAGGAGCCATTCAATTCAAGAGTCTAAATATTCTGCAAACAGCAGCAGGAAGTTTTTCCGGCAGAATGTATTTTGATGAATGCATGGCAAATATTATTACTGATATTAAGGAAAATCTATCTTTACCATTTGAATTTAAACTTGAACAGAATTATCCAAATCCGTTTAACCCAAGTACACTAATCAAATATCAAATTGCAGTAAATAATCATGTTTCGCTAAAAGTATTTGATATACTTGGCAAAGAAGTAGCAACACTTACGGACGAATTGAAACCAGCCGGAAATTACCAAGTAAAATTTGACGCAACCGGATTAGCTAGCGGAATTTATATTTATAGATTGCAAGCAGGAAAGTTTGTGCACAGCAAAAAATTATTGTTAGTTAAATAAGAAAAGAAAAGAGAAAGGATAAATAGAGAGAATTAGTTATGGCTAAGACAAAATCAAAGAAATATGAAGACAAAACTCACAGTCAGTTAAAGTCAAAAGTCGAACAGCATTATTTAGCTTTGTCCGGCAAAGAATTTATTTATAAACCTGTAGAAAAAATTCCGGTAATTCAAGTAGAAAGCTTTCCAGAACTTGGTAAGCTAACAGCCCTTAGATTTATAGAATGGGTAATTGATAATCCGAATGGAGTTATATCACTTCCTACAGGAAAAACACCAGAGCATTTTATTAAGTGGGTTGCTAAAATTATAAAAGAATGGGATACACCATTAATCCAAAAAATACTGTCAGCTGCCGGAGTAAAAACCGATCAAAAACCATCGCTTGAAAATCTACATTTTGTTCAGATTGATGAATTTTATCCAATAGACAGCGGACAGCATAACAGTTTTTACTATTACATCCAAAATTTCTATTTCCGTCTTTGGGGTTTAAATCCAAAGAAAGCTTTACTGATGAACATAAATGAAATTCCAACCGCAGGCGGTCTCCCTTTAAAAGAAATATTCCCAGATCAAAAAGTTGATCTTTCTTTAAGAACCCGCTGGGCAGGCTCAAGATTGGAAAGACTTCAAAAAGAAACTATAGAGATTATTGATGAATATTGTTCAAACTATGAAAGGAATATTCGTGAATTGGGTGGAATTGGTTTCTTCTTAGGCGGAATTGGACCTGATGGGCATATTGGTTTTAATGTGCAAGGAAGTGATCACTTTTCTACAACACGTTTAATTGCAACAAACTACGAAACACAAGCAGCGGCAGCAACAGATCTTGGCGGTGTAGAAGTTGCAAGAAACAGACTGGTTATTACAATTGGACTTGAAACAATTACAAATAATAAAAATGCTACTGCCATTATTATTGCTGCTGGAGAATCTAAAGCAAACATAGTTAGAGATTCAATTCAGAATGATGTTTCTAATAAATATCCCGCAACAGCATTGCAAAAATTGCCAAACGCTAGATTTTATTTGACAAACGGTGCGGCACTTCGGTTAAGTGAGCGCAGATTTGTTGAGGTGAAAAACGAATCACCGATTACTCAACATTCTATAGAACGCGCTGTTTTTAACCTTGTAGTTGATAAAGCAAAAAGGCTTTCGCTTTTAACAAAAGAAGATTTTAAAGACAACAAGATTACAGATTATGTTTTGAATAATTCTGGCTCAAGCATTGAAGAAATTACAAATGGAATTGCTGAGAATATTAAACTTAGATTAGAAAGCGGTATGAATAATGTTGAAAATGAAATTATTTTCCACACCGCTCCTCATCACGATGATATAGAATTAGCTTATCTTCCTTATATAACTCATTTAGTTAGAAATCCTAAAAACAAACATCATTTTTCATATATGACAAGCGGGTTTACAGCTGTAACAAATTCTTTTATGCTTGACATGATGGAGAATTTGCAGTATTTCTTAAACTCCGGTGCTTTCTCTAAGAAATTTACTGAACGTTATTTTGATAAAAATTATGTTGATGGTAAGAATCGAGATGTAATGCATTATCTTGATGGAGTTGCCGGACACAGCCGCACTTTTCAAAATGAAGCACTTGCTAGAAGACTTTTGCGTAACATTATGGAAGTTTATGAAGAAGAGAATCTTGTTTACTTAAAAGATAGAGTTAATGAACTTGTTAATTATTTCAAAACACAATATCCCGGCAAAAAAGATATTGCTTATGTACAAAAACTAAAAGGAATGCAGCGTGAGTTTGAAAGCGAAATATTTTGGGGTTATTTTGGTTTTAGTGTTGAAGATGTTTCACATTTACGTTTAGGTTTTTATCAAGGTGATATTTTTACCGAAGTTCCGGAAATGGACAGAGATGTTCTCCCAATATTTGAGCTGTTGAAAAAAATAAAGCCAACTATTGTTACTGTTGCCTTTGATCCTGAAGGAAGCGGACCAGATACTCATTACAAAGTTATGCAAGCAATTTCGGAAGCTCTCCAGCTTTATGAAAAATATTCCGGCAACTCAAACATCAAAGTTTGGGGATATAGAAATGTTTGGTACAGATTCCATCCAGCAGAAGCAAATATTTATGTGCCTGTAAGCTTGAATTCATTTTCAATTCTTGAAGATACATTCATGAAAAGTTTCAGCTCGCAAAAAGGTGCAAGTTTCCCGAGCTGGGAGTATGATGGTCCATTCAATCGACTAGTTCAGAAAATTCAAGTTGAACAATACAATGTGTTAAGACAAAGTCTTGGCAAAGATTATTTCTTAAAACATCCGCATCCAAGAATTAGAGCAGCAAAGGGAATTAATTTCTTGCGTGAACTTACATTAGATGAATTTTATAAGCATACGAGAGAGTTGAAGAAAGTTACTGAATAAATTTATTAAGGGAACGGTCTAACTTGTCCGCCGTTCTATGGCGGGGACCGTTCCTATTGTAAAGACACACCGCTTGCTCTAAGTTACAAAGTTGGTGGTAAGTTTAATAAACGATAGTAACAGCAGAAAATAATATGCAAAACCTATTATTTGACTTTTTATCAAAATACGTTTCTCTGACAGAAGATGAGAAGAACGCAATCGTTTCTTTGGACATATTTCGCTCGGTAAAGAAAGAAACGATTTTACTCAAAGAAGGACAAAAATCGAAAGATAGCTACTTTGTTCTAAAAGGATGCATACGGAAATATTACATCATAGATGGTGAAGAAAAAACTACTGCGTTCTACACAGAAATGGAAGCTTTGACACCCCAATGTGTTATAAGCAAAACTCCTTCCGAATATTATATAAGTTGTATAGAAGACACTATACTTACAGTTTCAAATTCTGATATGGAAGTTGAAATAAACAGTAAATTCCCAAAGTTTGAAACTCTTTGCAGAATATTATCCGAAGAACTTTTAGTTAATCAACAAATAGACTTTGACGAGTTTAAGACTTCTTCACCTGAACAACGATACCTGAACTTGATGCAAAAAAGACCGCACCTTATTCAGCGTGTACCACAACACCAATTAGCTAGCTATTTAGGTATCAAACCCCAATCTTTAAGCAGGTTAAGAGCAAGGATTATAGAGAAAAATAAATGATAAGGCTCATTTCTTAACTTAAGTGAACGAGTTATTGCATCTCGCCAATCTATCTTTGCAGTATCGTTTAACATAAAAAGGAAAGAAGTGCAAAAGAAAATTTTTTTCTATTGTTTTATCTTAATGATGACAAGTACGTTCCAACTCAAAGCACAAGATGCTGAAACAGACAGCACTCACAAAAAGTGGTATGTTGGGAGTACCCTATATCTGTTGGGAAATTTTGTAGAAAAACACAACCCTGAGTATATACAATTAAATGTTGGATATAGAATAACACCTGAAGATGTTGTTCATTTTAGATTTAAAAGATCAGTTTACGATTGGCCCTTAGGTACACCTTGGGGAAAAATATTTGATGGGACGGAAGAAACCTATCCTGGGCAGGCACGCATACTTGCACCTACATTAGGATACCAAAGGTTTTGGTGGAAAGGACTCTATACATCTGTTTATGCATTGAATGCTTTTGAAAAATATATAGATGGTAATGGAAAAAAGATTGGAAATGGGTACACGTTATATGTGGACTTTTATTTGGGTTACCAGTTTAAGTTTTTTAATGACCGTTTCTTTTTTGAACCAGCTATTGGAATAAGTTATTGGTCTCTAAGAACTGGAGTTCCAGATTCTTTTAAAGCTGTGGAACAAAAGTGGCCTAACTACTTTATTCAACCAGGGTTTGATTTCGGGTATTATTTTTAGCATTCTTATTGAGAAATTAACCTGATCTTTCCCTATATATTTGTTAGCGGTCATTGTAAAAGATGATCTGCCAAATCATAAAGAACAGAGATTTATACAATGGAAAAATTAAGTATACAAACTACAAGACTTAAAATTCGACACCTCGAACTATCAGACCTTTCTGACTTTCATATTTATCGATCAAATCCAGAAGTTACAAAATATCAGAGTTTTGATGTTATGACAATTGAGCAAGCAGAAAAATTTATCATCGACAACTCTACAAAACAATTTGGCAAAGCGGGGGAATGGGTACAGTATGGAATTGAAAATGTTGAAACAAGTCAACTTATTGGCGACTGTGCTATTAAGCTTGATCTATACGACACAAGAATTGCAGAAATTGGAATAACTATTTCACACTTCGAACAAAAAAAAGGTTTTGCAAAGGAAGTTTTGCATGGTATTTTGACTTTTTTATTTACCACAAAAGAAATACACCGAGTAGTTGAAATTGTGGACGCTGAAAATATCGCTTCAATTAACCTATTAAAAAGTTTAGGATTTAAGCAAGAAGGACACTTTATTGAAAATATATTCTTTAAAGGCAAATGGGGCAGTGAATTTCAATTCGCAATGCTGAAACGAGAATGGGACGATAGAGAAAAATAGACTTCTATAAAAAACAACGATCCGATAACTGGTTTTTGCCAAACCCAACTGTTGTGGCACATTTAACTCAGAAAAATGGAATTATTGGATTTCATTTTTGGTTTAATTTTTAGTTGATAATTTATGAATACACAAAAAACATCACAAAATGCACTGGAAGACATCAAAGTCAGTTTGAAACTGAAGCTTGCTACGCTGTGGGCGAGTTTGATGTTTCTCTATTTATATGTTGATTATTTCCACCTATATATGCCGAGTAAGGTAGAAGATATTCTGAGAGGGAGAGTGTTTGAATTTGATATTACGCATGGGTTTCTTTTGGCAGCACTCGCATCAATGACAATTCCGGCACTAATGATTTTCCTTTCTGTTGCCCTGCCGGCTAAAGTAAATCGCTTGGCGAACATCATTATTGCCGCAATGTATATTCCTTATACATTGTTCAATTTGGTTGGTGAGATGCCTTGGATGCATATGGTGTTTGGTGCTGTTGTAGAAGTCGTTCTTCTTTGTCTTATAATCCGTTATGCATGGAAATGGCCTCGTATTGAAACATGAGAAACCTAATAAAAGTCTTTACAAATAATATAGACAGATAGAACACCAGCCACTAACAAGCGTTTGGCAAAATTGAGGCATAAGTGCTAAACTCAACATTTGTGATTCTATTGAACATTTGTGCAAAATCAAAGCTATCCTATTTCAAATGCCCCAACTTAGCAAGGCCTAAAACCATTATTAGCCGCATTCGATGCGGCACTACAGTTAAATTTTTGAATTAAGTAATCTTCTATTATGGAATGCTTGGGCAAGCAAGAAATAGTCAAAGTTATCGACTCCATGTCTGTTATAAAAGAATGTGAAATACTAAATAATACCGCGTTAGCTTCCTCTCTTCATAAAGCGATCCGGTTTCAGTTCAGAAATGACTCATTTGTCAGAAAATTATTTGCATAATCACAATTTGGACGTCCTACCTAATTGGACTAAGCGACTAGTAGCATTAAGCATATTATTTTTGCCTCTTTTTAAAACTAGTGAGACAATAAATTTAACTCAGACAGAATGAAGATTCTGCAAGGGTAAGATGAATGGCATAGCTTTTCAAATACTCGAGGAATCAAGAAATTTTGGTCATTGTTCAATTTTAACTTTATTAACCAGTTATCAAGGAGAAAGATGAAGTATATAACAAACAACCTTCGCAAAAAAGCAATTCTGTTGATTTATTCAATTGTATTGGTGCTAACTATCCCACTGCAAGCACAATATAAACCACAAAATGATTCACGTCATAAGTATTTCAATGAGGAAATTAATGGAGTAAAACTATATTATCATATCTTTACTGCAGATTCACAAAAGCCATATGTGTTTTTTCTTCATGGAGGACCTGGAGGCAATAGCCAAATATTTGAAGCTCTTTTTCTGGAATTATCGGGTGATAAAGTGAATTGGGTTTTCATGGATCAGAGAGGAGGAGGCAGAAGTGCTAATTTCAAATTGGATCCGTCGCAAAGTCAAATAAAACTTGAACAGGTTACTCCCGAATTAATGGTTGAAGATATTGAGCAAATTAGGCAAAAACACAATCTTGGTAAAATCATAATTTACGGACACTCATGGGGAGGAAATCTAGCAGCATATTATACATACACTCACCCGGAATCTCTTTTGGGTTACATCATAACTTCGTGTACCCACAATTGGAAAGAGGATTCTGAAAAACTACTAAATCGCAATCTATTTTTTGTGAAGGAAATGAACCGTGTTTTGAAAAACTGGTTAAAAAACGATTGGTCAGATGAATTGTATTTTCTTTTGCCTCAGCTTAGTCTTTTGTTTGATGCAAGTAGAAGTGAAGATATCGTTGATGTTATTTATAAAAAGGAATCATTGAACAGCAATATGAGGCAGCGTATAGAAAAAATTATTGATGAAAACATAAAGATTGAAGCTAAACTATCAGCCTTATCTCAAATAGAACATTCTCCGCAAAAGATTTGGGATATTATAAATATTACAACTCGTATTTCTTCCTATGGAGGACCAAGTAAGGCGGAAATTGATCATAGAAAATATATTGATACAAATCCACCTAATGATGTTTTATTAGCAGTGTCAAACAAACTGCCTAAGGATAATATTTGGTTTTATCCTCAATTCAAAGTGCCCGGCGTTTTCTGGTGCGGTGCATATGAATCAATGAGCAGTCCGGCAGCAATGATCCCAGCTGCTAAATTAGCTCCGAATTCTTCTTATTTTGTTTTTCCACGCAGCGGTCATGTTTATCAAGTTTCTGAGCCTTTACTTTTCATGAATAAACTATTGGAAGCAATTGATATGCTTTCCGGAAACAAAAATAAAGTCTCTCTTGCTTCAAGAAAAATATGGGCAAAATTACTCGGCAAATTTAATAATCCCACCTACGGAGAAGGAAATGTTCAAACTGATGAGCAAAATCTTGTATTAACTATAGCGGGGATAAAAATAATTTTAGAACCGGTTTCAGATAATGAATTTATTATGCATGGTGGTCCAGGCAACGGAGGCAAATTGGTTTTTGAAGCCGATGCTAACGGTCAATATAATAAGTTCAACGGTAGAGGTTTTGTTTTCGAAAGAGTGAGTAATGAATCCGGCGCTAAAAAAGATTCTTTCGGAAAAACTCTTTGGACAGCTTTTGAAGGGTTTTATCAAAATAACACACTAGGTGAATGCAAAATATTTATCGAAGGTGAAAATTTAATGGGAAGTCTAACCGGGTCTGCGATTAAGTTAATACCTATTTCAGAAAAAGAATTCACTATGAAAGGTGGACCAGGGAATGGAAGTAAAGTGGAATTCTTCTTGGGAGAAGATGGAAAATGTAACTCATTTAATGCCAACGGTCTAATTTTCAAAAGACTGTAAAAGAACTCGAAATATTTTATGAATTCATTTTACGAAACTCTGATGGAGTCATATTTGTAATTTTCTTGAAATTCGAATTGAATGAAGATTTTGAGCTAAACCCCGAATCAAGTGCTAATGCAAGCAAGCTATAGTTATTAAATTCGGGGTTTTTTATTCTTTCTTTAAATTCATTTACTCTGTAAATATTTACAAAATCATAAAAATTCTTATCAAATGCTTTGGTAAGCACTTCGGAAAGATTATGGTTTGAAACTTCTAATTCTTCCGATATGTGACTTAATGTAAGCTTAGGATTAAGATAAAATTTTTTGTGCTCCATTAGCTGTATTAATAGGTTTTTAATTCTGTTGATCTCCTCTTCCGTCAAACTAGACCGTTCATACTTACCTTTGATTCTAAGCGGAAAATCTTTTTCGGATTCTGCAACTACATTCCCAAATACTTCCGGTTTTCTTAAAGCCTCGTATCCAATTGCAAAAATAAATATTGATACCACTATATAAGTTATTTTTTCTTGACCAATTATATTATCAAGTAAAATTGCGAGCAATGGATTAAATGCACTAACCAGCCAGACTCCAATAGAGAGGATTGTTAAATATTGCAGCCAGGTAATTTTAATTTTATCTATGTTCGAAAAATTATTTTTTAGACCCTCGTTAAACTGTCGGATAATTCTTAATGCTAATGCAGTATATATTAATCCGGAATAAGGAACAAAAAAGTTTAAAATATTGAAAGCGGGAGAGTGAAATGAAGATAACCCTTTTATTACATTGAATTTTTCTTGATCAAGAAGAAAATAAAAAGGTGAAAAAGATAAAAAATAGAGAAGTGCGGGAATTAAATGAAAAAGGTATTTCGGTTTGAAAGCATCTACTCTTTTAGTTAGGGCTAAAGTATAAAAATAAAATAACGGTCCATAGATAAAGGGAAAAGATATAGTAACCCCAAATACAAATGGAAACTGTTCATAAAGCTTAATTGCTGTTAAATATTGAACTATTAAGTCAATTGAAATTAGTGATATGAATGTTGCTAAAACTTTGTTGGCAATTTTGTTTTGTTGTTTGCGAAATAACAAAAATGAAAGGAGGAATCCCTGCACTGCAGCGAATATGAAAATACTATTGATTACTTCATGCATATTTTACTAACTGTCTTAATTTTTTAATATTACCAAAATATATGCTCCATTATTGTGATTCAATCTGATTTTGTACTTTTGCTTTTGGATCTGTTATGCCATGACAAAAAATTTAATGCGGCAATACTTTGGAAATACCGATTCACAGACTATATATAGCTACTATAGTACGTACTTACAACTCACAAATATTCTCCTGGTTATTTTTCTCTAAGTTCCACTTTAGCGGATTTTGCTCAATGTATTTTCTAATGTTAAACAATTCTTTCTCGTTGCGAATAATTCTATCATAAAACCGTGATTGCCAAGAGAATGACGAATAACCAATTTCATGTATTCGTTTTGTTAATGCTGATTTGAATGATCTGATAATTGCGGAAAGCGAACTTGCAGCGGGAGAAATCTTAGAATAAATATTCGCTTTTTCCGTAAAGCCGTTGCGCGCAACGGCTCTACCAATATCCCTAATTATTACAATCCCATGTATATGATTTGGCATTACAACAAAATAATCTAATTGGACGTTTGCTCTAAGCTCTTTTGTTTTCAACCATTCTTCTTCTACAATTTTCCCCAATTCATTCAAGACCATTTTTTCATTTTCAATTATTCCAAAATATTCTACATGGTCTTTAGTATTTATTGTCACATAATACCACCATGGACTTGCATAATCCCACTCTAGAAATCTTACCGATTCAATACGGAATGTATCCTTGAATTTCGTCATTATCGTAGTTGTTAATTAATGCGGCAATACTTTGGAAATACCGATTCCTGGACTGTCATTCAAAACTACTTTACCATCAATTACTGTTGTTCCAATAAAAGGATCATTCTTAATTAACAAAGCACCATCCATATCTGCCCACTCGCATTGAGAAGAAAGCTGAGACACAGCGGAGATAGCGCAAGAGGTTTCAGTCATACAGCCTAACATAACTTTCATATTTAGTGATTGAGCAAGCTCAACCATTTTACGAGCTTCGCGCAAACCGGTGCATTTCATCAGTTTAATGTTTACTCCAGAATAGATTCCATGAGCTTTAATTACATCCGGAATTCTCTGAACGGATTCATCACCAAAAGTAGGAAGCGGACTTTTTTCTGTTAACCAGGCATTTTCATCAAGCATTTCTTTAGGCATCGGCTGTTCTACCATCTTAACACCTTTTTCATTGAGCCAGTGAATCATATCCAAAGCAAACTGTTTGTCTTTCCAACCTTGATTAACATCAACAACAATTGCCTTATTTGTAACTGACCGGATTGTTTCGATCATCATCTTATCTGTCTCTCTGCCGAGTTTTACTTTTAATATTTTATATTCTTCGGCTTCTTTAACTTTTTGAATTACAACTTCTTTAGTATCAATACCAATGGTAAAAGAAGTGTAAGGAGTTTTTGCCTTTTCGTAACCCCAGATTTTATGCCACGGCTGTTTCATCAACTTACCAACAAGATCATGAAGAGCAATATCAACTGATGCTTTTGCGGCAGTATTTAGTTTGTCAATTCCATCTACATATTCAAGAATATTTTCAATTTCAAATGGGTTTTTAAATTGTGTAAGATCAACTTTTGCTAAAAACTTTGAAGCGCTTTCCTGAGACTCACCAAGATATGGAGGCATTGAAGCTTCTCCATAACCGGTTACTCCGTCATACTCAATTTTAGTAAGCATAACTGGTGTAGTTGTTCTTGAACTAGTTGCAATTGTAAATGTATGCTTCAATTCGAGCGTGTAAGGTTTAAATGTAAGTTTCATTTTTAAATTCTTCTTTTTGATATTGAAATTATTGGCGAATGCTTGAGTACTCAATCCTCCGGTAAGAAGTGCACCGCCAACAAGTCCGGAGTTTACAAGAAAATCTCTTCTGTTCTGCTTCATCAAAATTCTCCCAAATAAAACTTTTGGTTCTTGACTGATATAATTCCATTTTCATCAATTGAGTTTAGAACTCTTCGAGCACGAATAAAATGTTTAAGTCTATACTCACTGAAATTCTCTGTGTTTCTATCAAAAGAGTTTATCTTAACCCTTCCAGCTGCGTGAATGTATTCATAGTTCCCATAGTAAATACCAACATGAGTAACTCTTTCTTTAGTTGAATCAGTTGCGGCTGTCCCGAAGAATAAAAGATCACCCTTTTTAAGATTATCAAAACCGTTTTGTGTTTCAACAAGTACACCGTTATGAACTTGTTGAGAAGCATCTCTGGCAAGCACAATTCCATTTAAGAAGTAAACAGTTTTTGTAAAACCGCTGCAATCCATTCCTTTAGAAGAAGTTCCACCCCACAAGTAAGGAATTCCCATAAACTTTTCGGCAGTAGCTATAATATCTTCTTCGGTTGGTTTTTTTCTTTCCAGCCAAATTTTGTAGTCCATACAAAATTCTTTTTCTACAAAGCCTATTCTTCCATCAGGATATTTAACTTTAATAAAATTATCTACTTCATCAATTTTAACAAGAATATTTCCTGCGACTAGATCTGAAACTCTTAATGAAATAACATCTGGTTTAGAATAAGTGAAACCAAACTCTTTTTGGTAAACTATTTTTTTAGCACTCAGCCACTCATCAAATTCAGCTCTTGTAAGTGGAGTTATCCCGTCATCTTCTATCCAGCTTATGTATAAATCCGGTGTTTGTATAAGAAAATTGCCTTTTGCTTTTTTTAATATTTTTATCGGAGTTCCAAGCAATGCTTGTGTTGATAATTCTTCAGCGTGATCTGGTTTTGTGCGAATGTTTGCAACAGATAGATTTATGAGACCGTAAATTTTATCTGCAAGCTCTTGAGCCGGTAAAATCTTAATCTCATCTTTAACTTTAATATCGGCAGATTTTAATTCTGAAATCAATTTCTCTTTTGCTGCGAGAACACTTGTTTCGCCTTTTAACTCGATTACACCAGAAATATCATTAACACTAATTTGAAAGACCGCGACACGTTTATCAGGTGCATATTTAAGTTTTATTTCTTCAATGAGGCTATTAACAATTTCCATCTTGCTGCCTTGAGCGAATGTTGTAACTCCGATTAGTAATGTTATTAATAAAAAATATTTCTTTATCATAGATCGCCTTATTAATTAATTAAACAAAAAAAGTTTATTTCTTACCAAATTCGGGATCAATCAAAATAAATCTTGTTATGATAAAGCCTGGTATAGTTGCAATGCATACCCAAATAAAGAAATGCTTGTAACCAATAATTTCCTGAAGCCAGCCACTAAACATTCCTGGCAGCATCATACCAAGTGCCATAAAACCTGTTGCTATAGCGTAATGAGCTGTTTTATGTTCACCATCAGAAACGTAAATTAAATAAAGCATATATGCTGTAAAACCAAACCCATACCCAAATTGTTCAATTGCAACACAAATGTTAATAATTAAAAAATTAGTTGTTTGTGTGTAGGATAAATACACATATACTAAATCTGGGAGATTAATAGAAAGTAACATCCACCAAATCCAAAATTTTAATCCATTTCTTGCCGCAACAAATCCGCCTAACAATCCGCCAAGAGTTAAAGCTATAATTCCAACAGTACCATAAACAAAGCCAACTTGCCCAGTGGATAAAGCTAATCCACCTGCTTCTTGAGCGTCAAGCAAAAATGGGGATGCCATTTTTACTAATTGTGCTTCGGCAAATCTATAAAGTAAAATAAAGCCAAGAATATATCCAATATTCTTTCTTTTAAAGAATAAAGCAAAAGTTCTAAAGAACTCACCAAAAATATTACCAGATTTAACAGATTTATCATCAACCGGGTATGGCAAAATAAATTTATGATATATAAAGAAAATAATGAATAAACCTGCAAGCACAAAAAATGTAACAGTCCAAGCCAATGGAATGTTACCTGCTCGAACTTTAAAAGAAGCAGATGTTTCGTATCGAAGTTTTGGATCAATTTGAATTAAAGCAACTGCGGGTTTATTCCAGTTATGAGTGTTAAAAATAAATCTTTCACCTTCAACCAGTGAGATGCTATTGTCTCCAGATTCACGTCCAAAAGTAACAACAACATCTTGATCTTTCTCTGGTTTTTTAGATAGATGAAAATAAACAGAGCCAATATTTCCGGTGTTATCTGTTTTTTTACTTTCCTTTACTTCTTCACCAAAGTGTTTTCTAATAAAACCGGCAAGATTAGATGACACATTCTTTTCCCACCAAGATGGTTCTACAATTGTATTGGAGGCATTTTGATTTTTAGTTTCGCTTTTATAAAATCCGTTTTTTGTATTCCATTCTTTTGCATAGGCAATTAAAGAATCGGCTTCAGATTTTTGAATTGGCTTTATACTAATATTAAGTTCAGTTGGATGATTAATTATAATAAGTTCTTTGTCATTTTTTACAATGTTTAGATTGGCGGGATCTATAATCGAAATGTTTTCAATATTTGCTTTCGTGTTAACTGTTAAATTTAATGCAGGAAGCCCGCTTGTGCTCTCAATATAACCTGCAATTATAATTAATAAACCTTGTCCTGTAATCATAGCCATACGGTAGAAAGTGCTTCGCACTCCAACAAACCAAGTTTGATCGTGCTTTGAAAGCCCTAGCATATAAAAACCATCAGCTGCTATATCATGTGTTGCAGAACTAAAAGCTAAAAGCCAAAAAAAAGCAAGTGTATATTGAAAAAAATTTGGGATAGGAATTGTAAATGCCACTCCAGCTAAACCCGCACCAATTATTATTTGCATTATAACAATCCATAATCTCTTAGTCTTAAGCAGATCAACAACTGGACTCCAAAGCGGCTTAATAACCCAAGGCAAATATAACCAACTAGTGTAAAGGGCAATATCGGTATTTGAGATGCCCATTCGTTTATACATTATTACAGATACAGTCATTACAACTATGTAGGGAATTCCTTCTGCAAAGTATAGGGAAGGAACCCAAGCCCAGGGATTTCTATATTTTCGTTTTTCGGCAGCCATTAATTTATCTCAAGATTGCTATTATAAAAACTCTTTGACATTATTACCGCACCTATTTCGGGTGAGTATTCCGATTGGACAATTTTTACTTCCGGTAATTCATCCTGAGTTTTTTTTCTAAAAAGATCAGAGTAGTAATTATCCGTTGTAATTGTTCCGCCAACCAAACATAGTTTCATTGTCTCTTCGTCTATCTTATTAAAAATTGATTTAACATGCATTACTAATTCATCGGATTCTTCATCTAAAATTTTAGTTGCTGCAGAATCACCATTTTTAGCGGCTTCAATTACATAAGGAGCAAATGCTGCCATATCAAAATTGTTGCGGTAAACTTCTGTAATTAATTGTTGTGCATCTGCAATTCCAAAATGTTTTTTCAGCAAAGTAGTAAGTTCGGTTTTCTCGCCACGCCCATCAAAATCTTTAGACGCCATGTTCAATCCGCGTCTTCCAATTGTGTTGCCGCTTCCTTCATCGCCAATTAGTCTGCCAAATCCGCCAACACGATGAATTGTGCCTTTTGAATCCTTTCCAAATATTACCGAACCTGTTCCGGCAATTAAAAGTGAACCTGATTTACCAGAAAAAGCACCTTCCAATGCAATTCTCGCATCACTATCAACATTGAACTGGTTAAAGCTATATCCTTTGGATAAAGCAAACGCAGAAAAATCTTCTTTTAACTTATTTGCATCATTAACTCTTCCAGCTCCGGTTGTTCCAATAAATATAGAAGCAATATCCTCAGTTGATAAATTCAATTTGCTTATGCACTCTAAAATAAGATTTAGAATAGTTTCAGATACTTTTTCTGTTCCAATTATTAAAAAATTAGAGGGACCGCCTTGACACTCGTAAAGCGGTTTGTATTCCATATCTGTAATAACGCATCTAGTTTTTGTACCGCCGCCGTCCAAACCAATTAGAAATTTATTTTTCATTAATTGCTCATGTATTTCAAATAATTAATTAATCCATCATAAATTTTTTGTGCCATTTTATTATTGAAACTTTCATCTGCAAGTTTTTCTTCGTCTTCTGCATGAGACATAAATGCTTGCTCAACAAGAATAGAAGGCATTTCAGACATTCTAGTTACTCTGTAATTGAATGATCCAACAGAACCAAATGGTTTAAGATTAAGCTCTACCAATTTATTAAAAACAAAATCTGAAAACTTTGCCCAAAATGAATTGTGATAAAAAGTTGAAGTTCCTGATGCACCTAAAAATTCTGTAACTGGTTCGCTGGAATTTGCATGAATGCTGAAATGAATATTTGCATCTGAGTTTGTTGCTATGTTTCTTCTATTAAGTAGAAGCATATCTTTATCGGAATCTCTTACTTGCAAAACTTCTGCACCATGATTCTTGAATAGTCTTTCAAGATTCTTGCTAAGATTAAGATTTAGATCTTTTTCTTTAATTCCAGAGAGACTTACTGCTCCAGGGTTATTGCCGCCATGTCCGGCTTCTATAGAGATTTTTATACCTTTTAATGGAGTGGTATTTTTTAAGTTATAAACCGGCGGATATTTAACTAAAAACAAAAGTTCTTTTCCGTTTTGTTTTATTTCGTATCCCCAGATTTTTGGAGTTTTGAGGTTAACAAAAATTCTATAAGTCTCCTTATCAACTTGCTGCCAAGTGATTTCTTCTACATACCTTAAATTGTTTTTGTGCATAATCCAAGTACTGCTTGATTTTACTCCGTACAAATTTATGACAACTCTCTTTTGATATGGATCGGGATAAATATCAAATGGTACATTTTCCAAATAAGGAATTTTTACAACATCTGCTGTTTTAGTTGGATAAGTAGAAATAGGATTAATAAAATAAGTTGGTAAAGGAGTGTTGACATCTACTTCTTTCACAAAATCATTACGAATGTATCCTTCCTCAGATTCATTTAAACGGATACGATAATAATCTCCAATGATGCCATTGCTTTTAAGAATTACATCTTTTGGAAGTTCATTTCTAATTGGCGCGCCAAGTCTAACTGGTGCAAGAGTATATGTTAAAATGGAATTGATATTAGTTGTTATTAAAGTTGGAAAATCAATTTCATCTTTTAGAACAAAATAATTTTTAAGAGTTAATTCAGCGGGAGTTATTTCCAAATTACCGTTAGGTGATTTAAGAATTAGCTTTATGGTGTGTTTTTCATTTTTAACAAAATCTTTAAGTGATATTTGAGTTTGATAAGTGCTCGAGTTTTTATTGTCGTTTCGCAAGCATTCAAAAACAAAATTGCCTGGATTGATTTCTACAAGTCCTTTCTGTTGCTTGCTGCCGTTAAAAGAAATTGTAAGAAAATCTTTTTCTGTTAGTATTAGGTTATCAGTCGGTTGAATTGTTGATTCATCAATTTTTAGTTTATTCTCAACTATGGTTTCTAATTTAGGTTCATGGTAAACTCTATCCTCATAAATAATAAACTCACCTTTAGAATCTTTCGCTTCGGCTTTTAATATATTTAATCCTTCCTTTAATAGAATTTTATCGAAGAAGATACCAGTTTTGTATTGTTTTACCGGTTTGCCATTTACTAAAACTGAAGAAGGGTAATTTGTTCGGCAGAGTAAGTTGTATGTATTATTTGTAGTTCTTTTTTCAAATGGTCTTCTAAATTCTATCCAATTTCCAGTTCGGCTTGCGGAAAGATCTTTATTTATTTTATACTTATAAGGAATTACCCAATCAGTTTTTGATATGCTAAATGGTTCATTGCCAATACTAATTTTTAGAGAATCGCTTTTTATTGAAAGAATAAAACTAACTCGTTTTTTCGAATCGAGTTGTTTACTTCGATCTGCTGAATGAATATTTACTTCCAGGTCGTTTTTATTTGTCAATTCCGAAAGATCAAGTGAATAAAAAGATTCTGGTTGTAATCTTTTCAAATATTTTGGTAAAAGTTTTTCATTTGTCAAACTTATGGATTCATCAGCTATAATAGAGTAGTTAGCCTTTTCGTCAAATAAAAAATCAATAATACCTTTTTTAATTAACTCACTAATAAATTCATCATTCGTTTTTCTAACATCCTCTGGAAAAGTGATAGATAAAAATGGCTTTATCATCATAGCGTCTATAATAAGATCTTCTAAAAAATTGTAATTCACTTTAGAGGTTAAATCTATTCCCGTAAAGCAAATTCCATCAAGATCCGTTTCGCTAATCAAACTTGTAAAAACATTTCTATCCTTCCCCGTTAGCTTTTGCTTAATCAACAGAGATAAATCCAACTTAACAAAGAAAAAAAGGTTATCACTTTTAGCTGATTTAGACAATTTTGCAAGTGATTTAAGAATGTTATCCGAATCCAAAATAGCTTTAGGAAATGGCGCAATGTTAAGTATAACTGCGTCTATATTATTGCTCTTAGCTTGCCCAATTAGTGTTTCTATACTTTTAAGTGCGAGGAAATCTGTGTTTCGAAAATCTATATATTTTACTTTATCGCTATAATGTTTAAACGGAAGGTTGTTTTGAGCAAGAATGGAAGCGAAAACGATTAATTGAATAAAAACAATAAAAGAAAAAAATCTTTTCATCTTATCTCCGAGATCAAATAGTTCTGCTGAAGTTTATTTTACTTCGGCTGTAAATTGAACCCAACGATTAAAAATAATAAAATAAATTGCAGTTTCTATTTGATAATATGAATAATGATTTCGCTTTCGTTACTAATTCTATCCACTGCTGTTACGGCTATTTCTGTTAATTCCAATTTTTTAGTTTGGTCACTTCCGCTGTCGCTAAAAAATTTGTATTCGGCTACAAGAGGAACTTCGCAATTGAGTTTTTCATTGGTTAGAATTTGGTAACTCCACCTTGTACCATACTTTTTATAAACAACCCAATTAAAAACAGACTCTCGCTTCTCATGTGTCCAAGTTATTTTGGCTTTATCGTTTTCAATTTTTGCCATTACCTTTGGCGCGGCAATTGGTTCGCTCTTAAACCATGGTGTTTGAGGAATTAATGCTTGTTTTTTATATGGACCTTTAACAATTGTGTCTGCTAGTTCTTTGTATTTTAATAGTGGTCCGACACTCCAAAAAACATTTCCGGGCGATTCCGGAAGCATACCGCGCACAGTCATTATCTGGTTTATCACTTCCATTGAATTTGCTGTATTGTTGCTTCTATCTATACTTATGCCCGGCCAAAAATGTTTGTTAGTTAAATTTTGTTCTTTCCACCATCCTAATAAAACCGGAAAACTTTGTTGATACGTACTTATTTTCCAATATAATTGAGGAGTCCAATAATCAACCCAGCCTTTATTTATCCACAGTTTTGCATCTGCGTAAAGTAGTTCATGTTGGTCAAAGCCTTCTACAGACTCCGGATTGCGTGGGCGCCAAATACCAAAAGGACTCAATCCAAACTTTACATTAGGCTTAATTGTTTTTATTCCATTATACACATTGTAAATAAAAGTATTAACACTTTCTCTGCGCCAATCACTTCTGCTCAAGGTTCCACCGGATGCCAAATATTTATCCCAGCTTTCATGATCCGGAAAATCTTCATCATTATTATAAGATGGATAAGGATAGAAATAATCATCAAAGTGTATTCCGTCAATATCATAACGCTTAGTTATATCAAGTACAACGCTTAGAGAATAATCTTGAGTTTCTTTTTTGCTAGGATCTAACCAATAGTAACCACTTTTTAATTTAACAACTAGATCGGGTCTTTTTTTAACAATAGAGTATTGGCTTACTTCGCCGCCTGTTGTATGGTGGGCTCTATATGGATTAAGCCATACGTGTAACTCCATACCGCGCTTATGAGATTCTTCAATCCAGAATTCTAGAGGATCGTAAAAAGGTTCCGGCGTTTTGCCTTGTTTTCCGGTTAGGTAATATGACCATGGTTCAATTTCACTTTTATAGAAAGCGTCGCATTGCGGTCTAGCTTGAAAAATTACGGCGTTAAGATTTGCAGCTTTCATCTTATCTAATATGCCAACAGCTTCATTTTTCTGTTCTTCAGTTGTTAAATTTCTTTTACTTGGCCAATTGATATTTGCTACACTTGCAATCCAGGCAGCTCTAAACTCTCTTTCAACTTTTGGCAAATCATTTTTTTTAGTTTGTTCCGGTTTTTGGTTCTGGATAATTTCTTTTGAAGAACAACCAAAAACAACTAATAAAAGAGATAAACCAAATGAGTAAAATATTTTATTAACCATATTCTTTCCGCAAAATTTTGATGAAGAAAATATTGTTTTAATTTGGCTCGAAATTGTAGGAGCCCTTTTAGCAATGTTCCAAAGTAATTAAGGCTCTATAAATCTAACTACATAATTGGGTGGTTTATTTGTTTTCAAACTATATAAATCGATTTTCCCTTTTCCTTTTATCTGTGTATTTTTTAATCGAGTTAATTAAAAATACTTGAGTATCAAAGAATTGAGATACATTACTAAAATAATTTTTCTTTCATTGTTTTTCTTTGCTATGCTTATGGAAAACAAAGCCCAATCACCCAAAATTGTTTTTGAAAGAATTGCTAAAGAACAAGGTCTCATTCCCGGAAACGTTAATGATATTATTCAAGATAGTGTTGGGTTTATTTGGATGGCCACAGAAAATGGCTTATGCCGTTTTGATGGGTATACTTTTATCTACTATAAACATGAAGTCAGCGATTCAAAAAGTCTTAGTTTTAATCATGTTTTCAGTTTATTGGAAGATAAAAATGGAATCATTTGGGTTGGTACTCTTGGCGGAGGATTAAATAAGTTTAACAGCAGAACAGGCAAGTTTAAGCGATTTAATCATATTCCAAATAATTCCAGCTCTATCAGCCATGATATTGTTTTCAAAGTGTATAGAGACTCACAAAAGCGAATCTGGGTTTCGACCCTTGGAGGCGGGTTAAATCTATTCGATCCAATTAAAGAAACTTTTGTTCATTATAAGAATTCTCCAAATGATTCAAGTTCTATCAGCAGCAACATGGTAAGTGCAATTTATGAAGACAAAAACAGAAACTTGTGGATAGGAACATTTGATGGCGGAATGAATTTATTTAATGAAACAAAGAAAAATTTTTCTCGATTCAAGAATAATCCACTTTTTAAAAATAGCCTCAGCCACAACCAAGTAATGGATTTTTTAGAAGATTCTTACGGCAGATTTTGGGTTGCAACATTTGGCGGCGGAATCAATCTATTTGATAGAGAAACAAAAAAATTTACCAGTATTAAAAGTGATCCTAATTTTTTGATTAAGCCGGAAAACCTAAGCATTAGAAAATTATTTGAAGATGAAGAAAGTGTTTGGGTTGCAACTTATAGCGGTATGTTTAAGTTTGATAAAAAGACATTTGCCAGAACCGCATTTTATTCCAATCCTAATGATGAAAAAACAATTAATGATAATAAAGTAAGATCAATATTTAAGGACAGAACGGGAGTAATGTGGTTTGGAACTATTGCCGGCGCGAACAAATTTGATTCAATGAAAAAGAAGTTTCAAATAATTGATTTTAGGCAGAACTACAAATCTTATCTTGATAATCAGTTTATTGTCCCCAACAAATTCATTTCAGAAAAAATTCTTTGGGCTGGACCTGGTGAATCAACCATTAAAAAAAGTAAAATTAGAAGAATTAAATATTTTGGTAATAATAAATCGAAAAACGGATTTCAAACTAATCATACTTTCAATTTTTACGTTGATGAAAAAAACTATATCTGGGTTGGCAGTTATAATGGTCTTCATAACTTTAATGTTGAAAAAAATGAGGTTAATGTCGTTCAATACACAGATGATGGAACTCCTCATCAAGGTAACAATTTTATTAAATGGTTTTATTTTGATAAACAAAATAGATTTTGGTGCAGTACATTAACCGGCGGGCTTACAATTTACAATCCACAAACAAATGAAATAAAAAAATATATTCATAACGAGCCTAACCCGAAATCAATTGGCGATTCTCGCGTAATGTCAGTTTTTGAAGACAGTTATGGTAAATTATGGGTAGCAACATTTGGCGGATTAGATCTATTTAATGAAAGAGAAGGAACATTTAAACATTACATAGTTTTACCAAACGATACTACTTGTATTTCAAATGACCGAATCTATAACATATATGAATCTAAAGCCGGCGATTTGTGGATTGGCACCTATCAAGGATTAAACAAATACAATAGAGAAAAAGACAATTTCGAAAATTTCACTAACAAACATGGTTTAAGCGATAATACTATCTACAGCATTCAAGAAGATAAACATGGTAATCTTTGGATTAGGACTAATGATGGAATTAGTAAGTTCGATCCAGTGAAAAAGATATTTAAAAATTATAATACTAAAGATGGCTTGCCTGGTATGGAGCTAAATGGCAACGTATATTTTAAGAATAATGATGGAAAAATGTTCTTAGGTTATTCAAATGGGTTAATTGCTTTTCATCCAGAAGAAATAATTGATAATCCATATAAACCCAAAATAGCCTTTACAAAACTATCTGTAATGGATCAAGAAATTAAGTATGGAGAAAATTCTCAGCTTAGTAAACCACTAAATGAATCTGAAGAAATTGAATTCTCATATAAAGATAAAGTAATAAGTATTGAGTTCGCTGCTTTACATTTTGCAATCCCATCAAAAAATAGATACGCGTATAAACTTGAAGGATTTTTAGATGATTGGATTTTTGTAGATGCGAATAACCGTGTAGCAAAGTTTACTAATCTGAATCCCGGAAAGTATACTCTTAAGGTTATTGGCTCCAACAACGATGGAATCTGGAGTGATTTACAACGCACTTTAACAATTGTAATTACACCGCCATTTTGGGAAACTTGGTGGTTTAGAGTTATTATGTTTTTGTTATTCTTAGCAATCATATTTGCTTTTTATGAAATGAGATTGAACCGGCTTGTTGGCATTGAACGCACTCGCTCCAAAATTGCAAGAAATTTGCACGATGAAGTTGGCGGTACTCTTTCAAGTATACAATACTTTGTGAGAGCAATTGAAAAAGAACTAAAAAATAATAAAACCGAGGGCGTAGACAAGTATATAAACTTAATTTTGGAAAGCTCGGCTAATGCTCAGGATAATATTAAAGATTTGATTTGGACTGTAAACCCAGATGAAGATGGATTAGGTAAGTTTATAATTAAATTCAATAGATACGCTTCGGATTTACTAGATTCTAAAGAAATAAAATACAGTATTGAATTGCCAAATATTTCTTCGGATAAATTAATATCCATGGAAAACCGCCAGCATTTATGGTGTATTTGCAAAGAAATATTAACAAATATTGCACGTCACTCTTTATGTAAAAATGTTAATATTAAATTGCTTTATAATGGCAACACATTAGATTTTTCTATAGAAGATGATGGCGTTGGGTTCGAAGCAAATGCAAAGAATTTTAGCAACGGAATTGTAAATATTAAAAATAGAGCCGAAGCGCTTAACGCTTATTACAGATTGGAAACTGGTCATCAAAAAGGAACTAAGTGGTTTTTCTCAATTAAAATTTGATAACTACCTCTGTGTGTAGTTATATATTTAAACGATTAATGATTTTTACAAAAAAGATTTGATAATGGTTAAGATTACAATTATAGAAGATAATGTTTATGCGAGAACTGCATGGACAACTGCATTAAGCGCCGAAGAGAATTTTGTTGTTCTTGAGTCGTTTGGTTCTTGCGAAGAAGCACTTGAATCAGAAACAATAAAAAAAACTAATATTATACTTCTTGATATTAACCTTCCGGGAATTTCTGGCATTAAAGGTGCCGAAATATTGAGTGGTATTAACAGCAATGCTTTAATTATTATGATCTCTATACAAGATGATGATAAAAGCATTTTCGGTTCTTTGCAGGCAGGAGCTATTGGCTATTTGCATAAATCTGTTTCTCCGGATGAGCTGATAGAAGCTATTCAATTAGCTGTTAAAGGAGGATCGCCTATGACTCCTCAAATAGCAAGAAAAGTATTAAAGTCTTTCCATAAATTTAAACCTAAGTTTGAAGATGATCAGTTAACCGATAAAGAAACCGCGATATTGAATTTGCTCGCTGAAGGAAAATCTTATAAAAAAATATCTGAAGAGATATTCCTTTCTGTTGATGGCGTAAAATATCATATTAGAAGTATTTATGAAAAACTGCATGTGCATAGCCGCGCAGAAGCAGTTAGTAAAGGTCAAAAACTAAGAATTCTTACTAAATGGTAATAGAGAATAAAATTCTTAATTAAATAATCGTTTAAGTAAATCGGTTGTTTTCCAAAACTACACATTAGGGTAGTTAAAAAAAGTCCTATTGTTCTCAATTTTATTTGTGTGTTTCTATTTAGCCAACTCATTCTTGAAGAATTAGGTTATTCATGAGAAAAAATCTACAATTTTTATTTTTATCAATTCTCTTTCTTACAATATCTTTAGATGCTCAAACCTCAAACCCCAAAAGAGAATTTAGAGGAGCCTGGATTGCCAGCGTAACAAATATTGATTGGCCTGCTTCAACCGGAAGATCCGTTGAAACTTTGAAGCAAGATTTAAAAGATATGCTTGATAATTTAAAAAACACTGGTTTGAATGCTGTGTTTTTTCAAGTACGTCCAGAGTGTGACGCTTTATACAAATCTAACATTGAACCTTGGTCATATTGGTTAACCGGTGTACAAGGGCAGGCTCCAGCCGGAGATTTTGATCCTTTACAATTTGCAATTGAAGAAACACACAAAAGAGGTTTAGAACTTCACGCTTGGTTAAATCCATACAGAGCCAGACAGACTTCAACATATGCACGTTCTTCGTCTCACGTTACAAACACAAACCCAAATTGGATTATGAAATTTGGCAACCTTTTTATTTTAAACCCGGGATTGCCAGAAGTAAGAAATTATAATGTTAGTGTAGTTGAAGATATTGTTAAGCGTTATGATGTTGATGGTATTCATTTTGATGATTATTTCTATCCTTATCCACCGGATAATATGACAGCAAGCGTAACAAATAATGCGCTTGATGATGCTGCATTTGCCGCTGATCCAAGAGGATTCTTAAATAAAAATGATTGGCGAAGAGATAATGTAGATATTCAGATGAAAGCCATTCACGACAAAGTAAAATCTCTAAAGCCTCATGTTAAATTTGGTATTAGTCCTTTTGGTATTTGGAAAAATGGAGTTCCAGCCGGCATTACAGGCATGGATGCTTATTCTGCAATATATGCAGATCCACTCGCTTGGCTTAAGCAAAACACTGTTGACTATTTGATTCCTCAGTTATATTGGAGAATTGGCGGAAGTCAGGATTACAATAAACTTATGCCATGGTGGGCAGATTCAACTAAGAAATATGGTTATCATTTATACACCGGGAATATTTTTGGAAGCTTTTCTGTTGCAGAACTTCCTAATCAATTAAAGGCCAATAGAGCCAACAGTAAAGTTGATGGAATTGTTTTATTTAGTGCTAAGCACGTTCCCGGCAACACTTTAACATTTTCTGATTCGCTTAAATCAAAATACTTTAGAACACCGGCTTTAGTTCCTACTATGAGTTGGAAAGACAAAGTAAAGCCAAACACTCCAACAAATCTAAAGTGGCAGAAATTAACAGCTTCAAGAGGCGATGGTTTGTCTTGGGATGTTCCTTCCAAAGCTAGCGATAACGATACAGCTTTTATGTATGCCGTATATAAATTCAATAATACAAACCCGCTGCAAGCTGATATTGATAATTCTTCCAATTTATATAACATAGTTGGAACTCCGCACGCTGCTTTAAAATCTTCTGATAATGCTGCAAATACTACAATGTATTTTGCAGTTTCAGCTTTGGATAGAAACTATAATGAAAGTGGAATAAGTAATGTGGTTTCTGTTAAGATTACAGTACCGGAAAAACCTAAACAAATATTTCCTGTGGATTTAGCTGTAAACCAAAAAGATACAATAAAGTTTATATGGGAAAATACACCACACTCCACATACAACAAATTCCAGGTTGCTTCCGATAAAGAGTTTACTAATTTGATTGTTAACCAAACTAATATTGCAGATACTTTTAGAACTGTAACCGGAATGAAAGGGCAAACAACTTATTATTGGAGAATAACAGCATCAAATTTAGCCGGCGAAAGTGTTTTTTCAGATGTTAGAAGTTTTACAACCGGATTCCCAGTTCCGCCTCAATTAGTTTTACCGGCAGATAAAACAACTGAGACTCCATTAACACCAACTTTGGTTTGGAAAAAGACTAGCAACGCAAGTAAATATAGATTACAAGTTGCAGATGGTTTATCAATTCTTCCTTCAATTATTATAGTTGATACAACACTAACAGACACAACTTTAACTCTCAAAAAACTGAATATAAATAAGATTTATACTTGGTCTGTTATGGCATTAAACCAATTTGGAAACAGCGGCTTAGCTGAACCATATAAATTCAAGACAATTGTTTCTTCCGGTATTTTAGATGAGTCAGTTCCAAACACATATATATTGAATCAGAATTATCCTAATCCGTTTAACCCGACTACAGAAATTTCTTTTGTTATTCCAACAAGCGGATTAACTACACTAAGAGTTTATAATGTACTTGGTCAACAAGTTGCAGAATTGTTGAATAATAATATTTCAGTTGGCGCTCATACTATAAAGTTTAATGCTGCTAATTTACCAAGCGGTGTTTATTTATATGTATTGCAGTCAGGTTCAAAAGTTCTTAACAGAAAAATGATGCTTGTAAAGTAGTTTTTTCTGCACTTTAGTAGTTGATTTTATTTATTAATAGATGTATTGTAACTATTATTTTTTAACAGTTAAATCTAATTAGCCCCTTTATCCGAAACTAAGGAGATTTCGAATATGAGAAAATTGTTACATCTCTCAATTCTAAGCTTGTTGTTTACCGCTCAATTAATGGCAGGTACAACAGGAAAAATCTCTGGTCTTATTATTGATTCTAGAACTAAAGAACCACTTGTTGGTGTTTCTGTAATGCTTACCGGAACCAACATAGGAGCCTCTACAGATGTTGAAGGTTACTATGTTATTTTGAATGTTCAACCCGGAACATACACGGTAAAAGCCTCTTACATTGGTTACTCACCGGCAACTATTACTAAAGTTAGAGTAAATATAGACCAGACAACAAATCTTGACATAGCTTTAAATGAAGAAGCTGTATTAGCCGGCGAAGTTATTGTTGTTGCCCAACAGCCGGTTGTACAAAAAGATGTTGCTTCCAGTCGTGTCAATCTAAACGTAGAAGAAATTGAAAACCTTCCGGTTGCAAGTGTTGCAAGTGTAATTGGTCTGCAAGCTGGCGTTGTTACTGGCGCCTCAGGACCGGTTATTAGAGGCGGTGGCGCAGATCAAACTGCCTTTGTAGTTAACGGTATGACTCTCCGTGACGAAAGAGATAACACGCCTTACACTGGAATAAGTTTTACCGCTGTAAAAGAAATCCAGGTGCAGACTGGTGGCTTCAATGCAGAGTTTGGTAACATTCGTTCAGGTCTTGTTAACGTAGTTACCAAAGAAGGTGATAAACAGAAATACTCAATTTCGTTTTTAGGAAGATACCGTCCAGCTCAAAGAAAACATTTTGGTGCCGCTGTAAATACATTTGATTCATATTGGATTAGACCTTATTTGGATGATGATGTAGCTTGGACCGGAACTGATAATGGCAAATGGGATAACTATACTAAACGTCAGTACCAGCCTTTTAGAGGATGGAATTTAGTTTCTCAACAATTGTTATCAGATAACGATCCTTCAAATGATCTCAGTCCAGAAGCAGCACAAAGATTATTCTTGTGGCAACATAGAAGACAGTTAGATATTGAAAAACCAGATTATGACGCGGATGTCAGCTTTAGCGGACCGGTTCCGTTAATTGGTAAATATCTTGGTGATCTTACCTTCATTACATCTTACAGATCAACACAAGATATGTATTTCATTCCGCTTTCTAGAGATGCATATAGAGATTATAATTTACAGGTTAAGGTTATCTCAGATTTGAAGAACGGAATGAAACTTTCGTTAGAAGGAATTGCTGGTAAGCAATGGGGAACTGGTAGTTCAAGAAGCGGCGGACCAGGAATATTTAGATCATCCGGCGGAATAGCTAGTGAGTTAGATATTAGAGCTGGTGCAAGTTATCTTGATTCCCGAGTTTACGCAACAGACTACTGGGCTCCATCTCAAAAATTTAGTTCAGGCTTTGGTCTAAAATTTACTCATGTAGTTAGTTCTAACACTTATTACGATGTTACCGTAAACCAGTTTGGTACTAAATACGATACTAATCCTGGAACTACAAGAAACACATCCAAGGATTATAACTTTGGTGGAATATTGTATGATGAAGCTCCTTTCGGAAATTTTAGTGGTACAAGCGCCGGCATAGGTTCTTCGATGAATATGGGTTTAGGTTTTAGTAATTCGAGAGATAGTAGTAGAGTTAGTGTTTGGAGCGCGAGAGTTGATTTAGTTAGTCAGCTTGATAAATACAACAACATTAAAGCTGGTTTTGAATTTATATATACAGACAATAATGTAAACTATGCATTAATCGAACCAGCACTTCCAAGTAACAATACTCAATCTAAATGGCAAACATATCCTGTAAGAGGAGCTTTCTATATTCAAGATAAACTAGAATTTGAAGGCATGATCGCTAACTTGGGCGTTCGTTTTGATTACAGTAATGCTAATGGCGATTGGTATGTTTTAGATAATCCTTACTCTAAAGCATTGTCCGGAGCATTATCCGGTGGAATTGATACTCTATTGGCAAAAGAACCAACTAAAGCTATTCTTAATATAAGTCCAAGAGTTGGTATTGCATTCCCAATTTCTGTTGATAGCAAATTGTTTTTTAACTATGGTCATTTCAGATCAATGCCAATACCGGAAAATCTTTACTTATTAAGAAGAAGTTCTGTTACTCAAGCAATTACAAGATTAGCTGACCCAAATAATCCATTACCAAAAACAGTTGCATATGAATTGGGCTATGAGCATAATCTATTTGATGAGTATTTATTAAGATTGGCTGGTTATTATAAAGATATTTCTGAACAACCGAGACTAGTAACTTATACAAGCAGAGACAACTTAGTTAGTTATGCAATTCCAGAACCAGATAATTATGCAGATATTAGAGGTTTTGAAATAACTATGACGAAGAATAGAGGCGCATGGATTAGAGGTTTTGTTAATTATACTTATCAAGTATCTACAAGCGGTAATTTTGGATTGCCTGTTAATTCCCAAAACCCGGCTATACAAAGAGAGTATCAGAGAAACAAAGCTTACTTTGAACAAAACAAACCTTTGCCGCAGCCTTATGCTAGAGCTAACGTGGATTTATTCACACCATTAGATTGGGGCCCAGAAATATTTGGCATTAAACCATTAGAAGATTTAAGAATAAATATCTTAGCGGCTTGGTCAGCCGGCGCTTATTTCTCGTGGACAGGTCCCGGCGGTGTTAAGCCATTATTTGAAAACAACATTCGTTGGAATGATTCTTACGCACTAGATTTAAGATTTTCAAAATCTTTCGAATTTGGCGCACTCAACGTAGAATTATTTGCAGATGTTTATAATGCGCTAAATTTACAGCAGATGGGTTATAGAGCCGGTTTCTTTGATTTGAATGATTATGATGATTATATGAAATCACTTCACTTACCTGAAGAGTACCGTAAGTTTGCAAGTAACTATACTTTTACTGCCGGTACTGATAAACCAGGCGATGTAAGAAAAGGAGCATATATTCCTTGGGATGAAAACGCAAGTGAATCTCAAAAAGAAGAATGGAAAAAGAATAAATCTTATATCGATATGCCTAATTTACATTACACAACATTTTTGAACCCAAGATCAATATTCTGGGGAATAAAGATTAATTATGACATTAACTAATAAATTATTAGAAAAGTTTGAGGGAAGAATGAACTTAATTTTTTGCAGAATGAAAAACCTTCTTCCGTTGGTAATTATTTTATTTCTTGGAACACAATTGGTTACTTACGGACAATTTAAAAATGTTTGGATGTCTGCAGGATCCTTACATAACTGGTACTCAGAAATCGGCTCAGAACTTGAAGAATCCGGTTTCTTAAGAACACAGCAATTTGGAATGCAATGGCCTGCAATCTACAATTACCAAGATGCACAAGCAGCACGCGGCATGTGGATTGGCGCTAAAGACTTTACAGATGACAAAGGTCAGTTTTTTCCTTTTAAGGTTTGTACAGTAGGTCCTCGCCAGCCCCAATTCTATCCTTTTTTCCCGCTAAAATTTGAATTGAAAGCAAAATTTGCTAATACTAATGTATCTGTAAATGGAAATCTTTCATATCAGAAAAATGTGGAAATTGATAAAGTTGATCCAACTTTACCATTTGATAGAATGATTGATAATGTTATCAATTCTCAATTGGGTATTACTGTTAACAGAAAAATACTTCAATTTGCACAGCAGTATAATGATAACTATATAGTGTATGAATACACTTTTACAAATACCGGCAACACTGATTCAGATTCTGAAATTGAATTGCCAAACAATATTGTTAAAGATGCTTACTTTTGGTTTACCTATAGAAACTCCGTTAACAAATCTGTTAGATATGTAATTGGAAATGCTTCGGGTTGGGGAATTAACACAATGAATGATACAAGAGGCGATGGCGTTAAAGCTGATCCTCTAAATGAAAGATACCGCGCTTCTTTTTCATGGCATGGTTTCTTTCCCGGAAAAGATGTTGCTTATGATAATATAGGCGGACCACTTTGGGCACTTAATGCTACAGCTGCTGGTTTTAATGACAGAGCAGATACAGTTGGAAGACTTGGCGGTTCTGCATTTCTTGGTACAGTAACTTTGCATGCGGACAAATCCGCCTCAGAAAAAGTTGATGACGTAAACCAGCCAAGAACTACAGATTACATTAACTCAGATCATTCCTTATTACTAGCTGGCGCAAATGCATTAAATACAGATAGAATGACACAAGAATATGCACTAATGTCATCTGGTCATAAAACACCAAGGCATGCAGATGCAGTTGAGCCTAGCGGAGATTTTGCAATTCAAAAAACTGCTCCAAACGTTGGTAATGCTTCCGGTGGTATCTCTTATAATACTGGCTATGGTCCTTATACATTGAAACATGGTGAGAGCATTAGAATTGTTATTGCCGAAGCTATGAATGGAATTGGCAGAAAGCAGCAATTAGAAACAGGTATTAGATTTAAGAGAAATCAAATAACTGCCGAAGCAAAGAATAGAATTGTAATGCAAGGTAAAGATTCATTGATGCTGACTTTCAAAAGAGCAACTGAAGCATTCAAAGCAAACTGGAAAATTCCTCAGCCTCCAATGCCTCCAACATCTTTTGATGTTAATTCCGGCGGTGATAGAATTTCTCTTAAATGGGATGTAGCTACCAACGATCCTAATCCGCCAACCGCATTCAGAATTTACCGCGCCCTTGGTAATGTGGATAGTGCTTATACAATGATTTATGAAACAAAAAGTGCAAGCGAAAGAAGCTATGATGATAAAGCCTTAGTTCGCGGGTTTAATTATTATTATTATATCACTGCAGTTGGTGCACCTCAAGCAGGTGGTCCTGGCACTCCGGCAGGACGACTTGAAAGCGGAAGATACTTTACTCAAACTTACGATCCTGCAAATTTGCAAAGACAAGCTGGTGAAAAGTTAAGTGATATCAGAATAGTACCTAATCCTTTTAACGCATCAGCCGCTGGCAAAGTACGTTTTCCCGGAACAATTGATGAAGATAAGATCGCTTTCTATAATATTCCTGGTGAATGTACAATTAGAATTTACACAGAGATTGGTGAGTTAATAAAGACAATTGAACATACAAATGGAAGCGGCGATGAATACTGGTATCAGATTACTTCTTCTAATCAAATAATTGTTAGCGGTATTTACATTGCAGTTATTACAGATAAAAAAACCGGTGAAAATCATATAGCCAAATTTGCTATTATCAGATAAAAAAATTCTGGGTAGATCAATGAAAAATTACAAAATAATATTAGTACTGATTTTGGGATTACTTGTTCATTCGGTAAGCGCTCAGGATAAAAAACTTGCGCAAACCGGTATGAAGTTTTTAAGTGTCTCAACCGATGCAAGAATTACCGGTTTCTATGAAGCGGTTACTTCAGTAGATCTTGGTTCTGCTTCGGCTATTTTTTATAATCCATCTACACTTGCTGCTATGAAAGATTTTTCATCTGTTTCAGTTGGCAATGTTGGCTGGATTGCAGATATCAAATACTTGCACGCAGCAGCTTCTTTTGCACCTTTTGGCGGTAATTACGGAGTATTCGGCGTTTCTTTTGTATCTGTAGATTATGGTGATTTTAACAGCACAGTTGTTGCAAATAATCAGCAAGGATTTGTTGATGTTGGCACATATTCACCAACTGCATACTCATTTGGAATTGCATATGCTAAAGAACTTTCTACTAAGTTCGCAGTAGGCGGCGGTATGAGATATGTAAAGCAAAATCTTGGAAGCAGTGTTATTGATGTTGACCCTGCGGCTACCGACGGTTACTTAAGAGAAGATAATGCTAAATCAGCAGTTGCTTTTGATTTTGGTATCCTTTACAGAACCGGATTCAAAAGTTTGAATTTTGGTATGAGCGTAAAAAACTTCTCTACTGAATTGAAATACAAGAGAGAAACTTTCCAGCTTCCGCTTACATTTAGAATTGGTCTTTCTATGGACGCAATGGATTTGATTAATGTAGACAAAAGCACACATTCACTTTTAGTTTCTGTTGATGCTTCACACGCAAGAGATTACAGCGAACAATTGTTTATGGGTGCAGAATATACATTCATTAATACTTTTTCCATTAGAGCGGGTTATGTTTCTCCATCTGATGACACTAAATTTACTGCTGGTTTTGGTATCAAGAGAAATCTTGGCGGTATTAATTTAGGAATTGATTACGCTTATCAGCCGTTTGACATATTTGAAGATGTTCACAGATTTACATTTAGCTTTTCTTTCTAGCTGAATGCAAATAGTTCATTTAATTGAAAAAATTATTGGTACAAATATGAAAAAGATAATAAAATATTTTCCTTTAGTAATTATAATTACTATCACTGCTTTTGTTAGCGGCTGCAATCAAGTTGCTGATCCGAGTCTTTATCAAATTGAGGACAAAGGGGCAACTCCTTCTATAACAAGCATCGTTCCGGATAAAGAAGCTTTAGCCGGTGTCTCTGAGATAACAATTAACGGCGCAAATTTTTCTTCCGTTGCGGATGACAACTATGTTTACTTTGGTACTTCTAGAGCTTCTGTAATTTCTGCAAGCCCTACAAAACTTGTTGTAAAAGCACCCGTTAGAATTGCAAATGCACTCGACACAAAAATTGCTGTAAAGGGTGTTGAAAACTTCAGCAATATTGTAAAATACAATTTGCTTGAAGCCGTTGGTGTTTACTATGCCTTTAATAAAGGTGTGGATGTTCCTATGACTGTCGCTACAGATAAAAACGAGAATGTATATGTTTATCTAAATAATAAAGGCATCAAGAAAATTACAACAGACGGAAAAATTTCCGATTTTGGACCAAAGGGAGCTGAATCATTTTTCTTTGATATGAAATTTGGACCTGGCAATGTTCTATATGGAACAAGAAATCTTAGAGCAGTATTTCAACAACTTGAAGGACAAGCGCCAACAACCTACGTAACTTTTCCTACCGGTATTTCTATTGTTTCAATTGATTTTGATGCAAACAAAAATATGTGGGCTGCTGGGAGCGGCGGTAGCTTGTTTAGTGTTACATCTGCAAAAGTTATTACAGCATTTACAGTTGACTATATCGCTTCTAGTATAAGAGTTTACAATGGTTATTTGTATGTAGCCGGTAAAAAAGATACCGAAGAAGCTATTTATAGATACAAAATAAATTCCGAAACCTCTTTAGGTGCATTAGAAAAATATTTTGATATTGGCGCCGCGTATGGTCTCGGTAAAGTTAATGTCGGAGGTATAACTTTTTCAGCCGATGGTGAATTAACGATAGGAACTGACAGAACAGACGCTTTTATTTTGGTTAACAGCGCAAAGGTGGCTTCTGTATTTTATCCTGGATTGAATTTACCTAAAATTAGATCGATGGCTTGGGGAACAAAGAAAAATATGTTTTATATAAGAGACTATTCAGAAACTTCAAGTACAGGCACACAACCAATCAATTATTTAATGCGTATTGATATGCAAAAACTTAGCGCACCATATTTTGGTATTTTGTAGTTTATACAATGTTCGTTATAATTAAATAACACATTAATAAAGGAGGCAACATGCTTAAGAAAGTTACACTATTATTTGCAGTAATATTAATGCTAGCATCTGTAAGCTTAGCTCAATGGGCTAATCAAGGTCAATGGCCAAAAGATGCGCCTGTATTAAAAGGTCAAAACCATTCAATGGCAGTTGATCCAGAAGGAAAGGTTTGGATTGGATGGTGGGGACCAAAAGTAAAACACGGAGTAGCACCTGGTGATACTTTAAAGAAAAGCGTTTATTTAATTTATGTTTTCAAACCCGATGGTACACAAGCTTCCTTCTCTCCAATTTGGAGATTAACATTAGGAACTATTAATGATACTTTGTTAACTACAAATAGAGGAATGCGGTTAAATTCTGATGGTAATATTTTATTCTTAACTGGTAGCAGTCCTACACCAAACTACATGTATATGGTAGATTATAAAACTGGTCTATTGAAAAAACGCGTTCAATTAAAGTATACAGCTGCTGCACCCGCTGTCGCTTCAAATGGTACAATATTCGTTGCGCCTGTTGTTCCTGCTGCCACAAATGCTCCATTAGAAATGTATGATCAAAATTTCACTCTTTTAGGAAATGCATTAAACTCAACTGTAGGATTTTCTAGAAGCTTTGAAGTATCTAAAGACGGCAACACAATTTATTGGGCTGGATATACAAATTTTAAAGTATATGTATATAACAGGCCAGATGAGTTTTCAAATTTTGCGTTAAAAGATTCTATCATGGATGGAGTTGCTAGTGAATCATTTACTTGGCATCCAGTAAATAAGAATCAACTTTGGTTATCAGGTGGTTCAAATAACGATAAACCTAAAGGCAAATGGACTATGGGTACTTGGTATGCTTACGATGTAGTTCAAAAGAAAGTAGTTGATAGCTTAAAATGGAAATATGCAGACGCAACTAAGCCAGATGAAAGACCACGTGCATTAGGTTTTAGTCCTGATGGAAAAATAGCATATTTAGGAAGCTTTGGTGTAGCTACTTCAGATTTGTGCCAAAAAGTAGTTCAAGGCGGATCTGATATTAAGAAACTAGAAGAAATGCCAACTCAATATGATCTTTCACAGAATTATCCAAATCCATTCAACCCAACCACAGTTATTAAGTTTTCAATGCCTGTAGAAGGAATGGTAAGCTTAAAAGTTTATGATGTAGTTGGACAAGAAGTTGAAACACTTTTGGATACTTACAAAGGTGCAGGCACTTATGAAGTAAGTTTTAATGCTTCCAAGCTTACAAGTGGTATTTATATGTACACATTAAGAACTGAAAAAATGTCGTTAACTAAAAAGATGCTTCTCGTTAAGTAATCTATTATAATTATTTTTTCAATCAGAATTCCCCTCAACAAGAGGGGAATTCTTTTATACAGGGCTAAGTGTTTTTTCCTAGATTAATTCTGTTCTAATTTTCAAACATTTTATTGGAGTAATAGATAAATGATTACCGTATTTATGCCTTATAGTGGATTACAACACAGCAACGATACTATTAATGAATTAAAAAGCTGTAGCAAAATTGAAAAGATTTTCTTGTTAGCGAATGATACAATTGAAGACATACCCGGAAATTGTGAATTAATAAAAGTTGATAGCTTAACTAGTTCATCGACTGTTGACAAAATGATAGAATTAACAAAAACAAAATTTATTCTCTTGTTTACGCAAGATAACAAATACCAATTTGGGCAATTTGCAATAGAAAGATTTTGCAATACAATTGAAGCAACCGGTGCAGGTATGGTTTACTCAAACTACTTTGTAGAGAAGGATAACACTAAAAGCCGAATTCCGGTTAATGATTATCAGTTCGGAAGTTTAAGAGACGATTTCAACTTTGGCTCTGTTTTGTTTATTAACAAAGAACTTCTCAACAACTATAAAAATGAAAATGAATACAAATATGCCGGCATATATAATTTAAGATTGCACATTTCACGCGAAGGTGAACTACTTAGGATTCCCGAATATTTATACACAACGATTGAAACCGATACAAGAAAAAGCGGCGCTAAACAGTTTGATTATGTTAATCCAAGAAACCGCGAAGTACAAATTGAAATGGAAATTGCTTGTACTGAGCATTTAAAAAAGATTGGCGCCTATCTAGAACCAAACTTTAAACAAATAGAAATTGATGCGAATAATTTTGAATACGAAGCATCTGTAGTTATTCCGGTAAAAAATAGATCAAATACAATAGCAGATGCTATTAATTCCGTGCTTTCTCAAAAGGCAGAGTTCAAGTTCAACTTGATTGTGGTAGACAACTATTCTGATGATGGAACAACAGAAAAGATAAAAGAAATTGCTGCAAAAGATTCTCGCTTAATTCATGTTATTCCGGAAAGAAAAGATTTGGGAATTGGCGGCTGCTGGAATGAAGCCATAATGCACAAAGATTGCGGCAAATTTGCTATTCAGTTGGATAGCGATGACATTTATTTTGATGATTCAACTGTAAAAAAAGTTGTTGAATCTTTTAATAAAGAAAAATGTGCAATGGTTATTGGCACATACAAAATGACAAATTTTAAACTAGAAGAAATTCCTCCTGGAATTATTGATCATAAAGAATGGACTCCGGATAATGGCAGAAATAATGCACTTAGAATAAACGGTTTAGGTGCACCGCGCGCATTTTACACACCAATATTACGTGAGTTAAAAATTCCAAATGTTAGTTACGGCGAAGATTATGCTGTTGGTTTAATGCTTTCACGCGATTATCAAATAGGGAGAATTTATGAACCGATTTATATGTGTAGAAGATGGGAAGGAAATTCTGACGCGGCTTTAGATATTGATAAACAAAATATTTACAACGAATATAAAGACAGAGTGAGAACAATTGAAGTGATGGCTCGTATAAGGAAAAATAAAAATGCTAAACGAGCTGAATGATAAATTATTACTAGTTGTTGAAAATATAGAAGTAACAAAACAAGCAGAAAAGCTTTTCTCCCAGCAAATTGAAAATTGGTCGCTTGCAGTAAAAGGTTATTCCTCTCTTTCTTCTGTAGAAGTAAAGAAATATGAATATGATAACTTTTTTATTGAAGCGCATTTTAATCCGGGTAGAATTGTTTCTTCATCTGCAAAAGTAGATGTAAAATCTATAAGTGAGCGCCCTTGTTTTTTGTGCATAAAAAATTTACCAGCAGAACAAAAAGCAATTAAGCTCATTGAAGATTATATATTGCTTGTAAACCCTTTCCCGATTTTTAACAAGCATTTTACAATTCCAACAATACAGCACACACCACAGCAAATAAAAACAGAAGTTGTAAATATGCTTTTGATTGCATCGTTGCTTGGAAAGGATTATTCTATATTTTATAACGGACCAAAATGCGGCGCGTCCGCACCGGATCATATGCATTTTCAAGCCGGCAATTTTGGATTCATGAAGATTGATACTGACTTTGAAAATCTTGTAAAGAATAATTCTAAAGTTGTTTATGAATCAAAAGAAGTAAAAACTTCTTTCTTCACGGGTTGCTTAAGATCCTTTATAGCTATAGAAGCAGATAATATTGATGAGATTGATAACGAGTTCTCTAAAATATATTCTTTATTATGTGAAAGTGGTGTTGAAGAACCATTGATGAATATTATTTGTACTTTTAATAAATCATGGCGGTTGTTGATATTTCCAAGAAGTAAACACAGACCAACATACTTTTTTGAAGAAGGAGAAAAGAAAGTATTGATAAGTCCAGCCGCTGTTGATATGGGCGGAGTATTGATATTTCCTCGTGAAGAAGATTTTGCAAAAATTACACGTGAATTAATTGAAGATGTTTTCAGTCAAGTTTCATTTTCTAGCGAAAGAATGAAAATGCTTGAAAGCAAAATGATGAAATAATTAAGGCAATTATTTGATGAATGAAAAGATTTTATTCGAATTAGAGAAAGTTAAAAAGCATTTTGAAGGGGATATTTATCTTGATGAACTTTCAAGAATAGTTTATGCTACTGATGGTTCTGTTTACCGAGAAAAACCTCAAGCAGTTGCCGTTCCCAAAACAAAAGAAGACGTAAAATTAATTATAAAGTTTGCAGCTGAAAACTCAACTTCTATTATTCCACGAGCCGCAGGTACTTCACTCGCGGGTCAGGTTGTAGGTTCAGGAATTGTTGTAGATGTTTCCAAATACATGAAAAAAATTCTGGAAGTAAATATAGAGGAACGCTGGGTTCGTGTACAACCGGGTGTTGTTTTGGATGAATTGAATATTCATTTAAAACAATTTGGATTGCTCTTTGGACCTGAGACGGCTACCAGCAGCCGCTGTAATTTAGGAGGCATGTTCGGCAACAATTCTTGCGGAGCGCATTCTATTCTTTATGGCTCAACTAGAGATCATATCTTAGAAGCTAATGTAATTCTAAGTGATGGCTCTGAAACTGTATTTAAAGCGATAAGTAAGGAAGAGCTTAAATCTAAGTGCGAAGGAAATACTTTTGAGAACAAGATTTACAAAAGACTAAATGAGATTCTTTCTGATAAAAAAAATCAGCAAGAAATAATTAATGAATATCCCTCTCAAGAGATTAACAGAAGAAATAATGGCTATGCAATTGATCAATTGCTTATGTGCGATGCTTACAGCATGAATGAAGATGAATTTAACATGTGTAAATTGCTTGCCGGTTCAGAAGGAACACTTGCATTCACAACCGAAATAAAACTAAATCTTGTTCCATTGCCGCCTAAATGTATTGGTGTTATTCCGGTTCATGTAAGCTCTTTCGAAGAAGCATTCAAAGGTAATTTAATAGCGCTTAAGTACAAGCCCGGCGCAGTTGAATTAATTGATTCTAAAATACTTGAATATGCAAAGGTAAATCCAGAACAGCAAAAAAATAGGTTTTTTATTAAAGATGAACCGGCTGCTTTGCTTGTTGTTGAATTTGCAAGAGATACAGATGAAGAAATAAAACAAATAGCTTCTGATCTTGAAAAAGAAATGAGAGAAGCCGGTTTCGGTTTTCATTTTCCGCTTTTGTTAAATGAAGATGTTGCTAAAGTTTGGTCATTAAGAAAAGCCGGTTTAGGTTTACTCGGTAATATTCCCGGTGATAAAAGAACAGAACAGTTTATAGAAGACACTTGTGTTCGTCCAGTTGATTTACCTGAATTCATGCGTGAGTTTAGAGAAATACTTGCAAAGAATAATTTGGATAGTGCTTACTATGCTCATATTGGAACTGGCGAGCTTCATTTAACTCCTATGATGAATCTTAAAGATTCATTTGACGTTAAGTTATTCCATTCTGTTACAAAAGAAATAGCTTTTCTTGTTAAGAAGTATAAAGGCTCGCTAAGCGGTGAGCATGGCGATGGAAGATTACGCGGTGAGTTTATTCCTATTATAATTGGTGAGCACAATTATCAATTGTGTAAAGAAGTAAAAAAGCTTTGGGATCCGGCGAATATATTCAACCCTGGTAAAATTGTAGATACAGTACCGATGAATACTAGTTTACGTTATGAAGTTGATAAACAGCAAAGAGAAATATCAACTGTTTACGATTTTTCTTCTACCAAAGGAATTCTTCGTGCCGCTGAAAAATGTAATGGATCCGCAGACTGTCGCAAATCAGATTTGATTGGCGGAACAATGTGTCCAAGTTATAGGGCAACGCGAGATGAACAAAACACTACTCGCGCACGCGCAAATACATTACGAGAATTACTAACACGCTCTACAAAAACCAATCCATTTGATCACAAAGAAATTTATGATGTTATGGATTTATGTTTGTCTTGTAAAGCGTGCAAATCAGAATGTCCAACAGGAGTGGATATTGCCAAACTCAAAAGTGAGTTTTTGCAGCATTATTATGATGCAAATGGTATTCCGCTAAGAGCTAGACTGATTGCATATCTACCAAAAATTAATTCGGTTATCTCAAACTTCTATGGAATTGTTAACTTATTCTTAAAGGCAAAGTTTACAGCTTCACTAATTGGATTTACTACCAAAAGAAATATTCCGTTATTATCCAAAACAACGTTCACAAAGTGGTATAAACAAAATAAAAATAAGTACAGTGATCTAAGTTTACCGAATGGAAAAGTATTGTTGTTTGTTGATGAATTTACAAATTACAATGAGTATGAACTTGGTGTAAAAGCTTTTCTTTTGCTGACAAAACTTGGTTATGAAGTAGTAGTACCGAAGCATGTTGAAAGTGGCAGAACATTTATTTCTAAAGGTTTGATGCGAAGCTCAAAAAAAATTGCTAACCAAAATATTGAGTTGCTTAAGAATTATGTATCTAACGAAACTCCATTAGTAGGAATTGAAGCATCTGCTATACTTTCATTTAGAGATGAATACTTGGATTTAGCCGAACCAAGTTTAAAAGCAGATGCTGAAAAAATTGCAAAATCAACTTATATGCTCGAAGAATTTATTTCAGCTGAGTTTACAAAAGGTAAAATAAATTCACACTTATTTACTGAAGAAAAGAAAGAAATAAAATTGCACGGTCATTGCCAGCAGAAAGCTGTTGCCTCAACAAGATCAACTATAGAAGCGTTGTCTATACCTAAAAACTATATAATTCAAGAAATCCCATCGGGTTGCTGCGGAATGGCAGGTTCGTTCGGTTATGAAAAAGAGCATTACGATCTATCTATGAAAGTTGGTGAGTTAGTTTTGTTTCCAACAGTTCGAAAAGAAAATCCAGCTACTATTATATGCGCGCCGGGCACAAGCTGCCGGCACCAAATTAAAGATGGAACAGAAAGAACCGCTTTCCATCCTTTGGAAATTATTTATGATGCTTTAAAGACTAATTGAAGATTATGAAAGAATACAATGATGAAATAGAAAAGCTATTATTGATGGAGAGCGCACCTGGCGCTTATACTAAGTTTAATGGTAAAACTTATTCCTATTTTGGCGGAACAAGTTACTATGAACTGCATAAAAATGAGCTTGTAATAAACTCTGCTATTGAGGCGTTAAAGCTGTATGGAATATCAAGTTCATCTTCACGAAGCAGCTATGGTACAACTCAGCTAATTCTTGATGTAGAAAAAGAAGCGGCAAATTATTTTGAATGTGAAGACGCTGTTTATTTGGCTTCAGGATATTTAACAGACCAGGCAGCAATACAAGCATTAATTAATCAAAATTCATTCGATGTCATTTTTATTGATGAAGTTTCTCATTACAGCAATGAATATGCTTCTCGATTAAGTGGTAAGCCCGTTCACAAATTTCAGCACTTAAATTCAATTGAATTAGAAGAGAAAGTTATTAGAATTTGTTCTGGAAATCGCAAGCCATTAATTATTACTGATGGAGTGTTTCCAATCTTTGGGAACATTGCCCCGATCGATAAGTATGTTGAGATTGCAGAAAAATATAATGGGCTGGTATGGATTGATGATGCTCATTCAATTGGTATCCTTGGTGATACAGGAAAAGGTACAATTGAGCATTATAATTTGGTTTCTGATAGACTGCTGTTTGGTGGTACTTTCTCTAAAGCATTTGGTGGTTACGGCGGAATAATTCCAGGAAGTAAAAATTTTATAGAAGAAATAAAATCTAATCAAATTCATTGCGGCTCTACCCCAGTTCCTTCTTCTTCTGCAGCGGCAACTTTAACCGGAATTAGATTGATTAGATCTAATCCCAATCTTAAGGAAAAGCTTTGGCAGAATGCCCATAGATTAAAAAACGGATTAAAGAATATTGGTGTTGATGTTACAAGTTCTCACGTTCCAATTGTAGCCTGGAAACTAGATAGCAAATTAGAAATGGAAAAGATTCATAAAGAATTATTGAAAAAAGAAATCTTGATTCAGTTTATCAATTATGTTGGAACTGGAAATAATGGCGCATTGCGAGTAGTTGTATTTTCAACCCATTCAAATGAACAAATAGACAATTTAATTTATGAGTTAAAAAAAATTATATGAACAAAAGAAAAACAAACCAAGCTAACGTTGATACCAATACATTCCTAAAACTAGAAAATAAGTATGGATCGCCATTATACATTTATGATGGAGATATGATAGTTAACCGGTACAAAGGATTGTATGATTATATCAAGTGGCCCAAGCTAAAAATACTTTACGCAATGAAAGCAAATTACAATGTAGGAATTCTTAAACTTCTAAAAAACAATAATGCGTTTCTGGATACTGTAAGTCCTGGTGAAGTGCAACTTGCTCTGAAACTTGGTTACAAAAAAGAAGATATACTTTTTACTTCAAACAATATTACCGATGAAGAAATGTACGAAGTAAATAAAACCGGAGTGCTTTTTAATATTGGATCGTTGAGTGGCTTAAAAAAGTATGGCGAAACTTATCCGGGTAGCGAAGTTTGTATTCGTTTTAATCCAGATGTTTACGCTGGAGAAAACAAACACGTTCAAACTGCCGGTGCTGTAACAAAATTTGGTGTTTTACTCACTCAAGCAACGGATGTTATTAAAATCGCTAAGAAATATAAATTGAGAATTGTTGGAATTCATGAACATACCGGCTCTGGTATTGGTCAAACAGAAAAGGTATTTAAAAGTATGACAAAAATTCTTGCTATAGCAAAAAGAAAGGATTTTCCGGATTTACGCTTTGTTGATTTTGGCGGTGGTTTCAAAGTTAATTACCGACCTGATTCTAATAAAATTGATTATGCAAACTTTGGCAAGAAAATTACTTTAATATTTGAAAAATTTTGTAAAGAGTATGGTAAAGATTTGGAAATGTATTTTGAACCGGGTAAATATATTGTTGCAGAGTCTGGATACTTGTTAGTTGAAGTAAACACAATTAAAAACAATCGTGGACGGTTAATTGCCGGAACAAATTCTGGATTTAATCATTTGATTAGACCATTGCTCTATGAAGCATATCATCACATAGAAAATCTCTCAAATCCAAAAGGCAAAAAATATAAATATGATATTTGCGGCAATATTTGCGAAACAGGTGATTGTTTTGCAACACAACGAGAAATGCCGGAAATTAGAGAAGGAGACAAGCTCTTGATTAAAAATGCCGGCGCATATTGTTACTCTATGGGCAGCATATATAATTTACGTACAATGCCTTCGGAAGTTTTGATTGTAAATGGCAAAGACAAACTTGTTACAAAAAGAATTACTAATAAAGAACTTGCAGAACAATTAATTGCAACCTCTCTTTAATAGGTGTAAACTTTATTGAAATATAAAACCTAGAAATCAATTATAAACAATTATTACGGCTGAACCCTTTTTGTTTCTCCTTCATCTTATTAAGTAAGAAAATAAATGATAGGAGAAAAAATGTTACAAACCAATTTAACCCACGTACTCTCAAAACAAGATCATTCAAAACTATTACAAGAAAACGAAAATGTAATGATTTGTTGCGGCAGAATGGGACCAATGTGCATTCCAGTTTACGAAGTAATGGAAGAACTTGAAGGCGAATATAAAAATGTGAAGTTTGCAGATATGGAATTTGATACTTCAGACGCAAGTGTTATACGCAATTTGCCTGAGTGTAGTTCATTCCAAGGCTTACCTTTTGTTGTTTATTATAAAAATGGTCAAGTTGTTAAAGCTACAAGCAGCAATCAAAATAAAGATCAAGTAACAGCAATTTTAGATGAAAAATTTAACAAATTGGCTTGAGCATAAAGATGAATAATCATTTTGATGTTATAGTTATTGGCGGCGGCGCTGCTGGTTTAACGGCCGGAATTTACCTTTCGAGAGCAAAACTTTCTACTTTAATTCTTAACGAAGGAACTATCGGCGGGCAAATGGTGCTTACTCATGAAATTGCAAATTATCCTGGAGTTGAAAGCATTAGCGGTTATCAACTTGCACGTAACATGAAAGCACAAGCTCAAAAATTTGGATGCACAATCAAATCAAATCTTAAGATTACTGGAATGGATCTAACTAGTGAGCTTAAACAAGTTACAGTTAATAACAATGATGTTTATACTTCGAACGCTGTGATAATTGCAACAGGTGGAAAATCTAGAACAATTGGAGTGCCTGGTGAAGAAAAATTAAAAGGTAAGGGAATTTCTTATTGTGCAACTTGTGATGGTGATTTTTTTCAAGACAAGGAGATTATAGTTGTTGGAGGAGGAAATTCTGCCCTTGAAGAAGCTGTTTCACTTACAAAGTATGCATCCAAAGTAACAATTGTGCATCAGTTCGATCACTTCCAGGCGTTTGAACATTACGTTGATGAAGCAAAAGAGAATTCAAAAATTGATTTCTTGATGGAATCCAAAATTGTTGAATTTATTGGTAATGAAAAATTATCCGCAGTAAAGATTCAAAATGTAAAAACTGGTGAAATATTTGAAAAACCGATTGATGGTGTTTTCATTTTTATTGGTTATGTACCTAATACTGAAAAGTTGGAAGGACTTGTTGATCTTAACCAGTGGAATGAAATTATTGTTGATAAAAACATGGCGACAAATATTGCAGGTGTTTATGCTGCCGGAGATTCTATAGCTAAACGTTACCGGCAAGTTACTACGGCAGTAGCTGATGGAACTATAGCTGCTCTTAGCTCTGCAGATTATCTTAATTCTGTAAAGAAATCTGATAAAATCTTAGAAGTCTAATTCATATAGTTCCAAGAAAATTTAAACGCATAGCACTCTGAACAGTGAATGCTTGGAGTCTTGGTTCGATAAACAAAATTTGACTAAGTCTTATTTTTTCTGAAAATACAACTAAATATTTGGAAGCCATCGCAAGATGGCTTTTTTGTTTCTTTTGCTGAAACAATTTGTTTCAAATTGTATTCCTTTTATATCTTTACGTTAAGTAAGAGAGAAAGAATTGTAAATGTCAATAAGCGATAAACTAAAAGATCACATACTCGATTCAATTGGTGAAGGAGTTTTTACAGTAGACAAAAACTTTCGGATTAATTTTTTTAATAAATCAGCCGAAAGAATTACCGGAAAAAGCGGTGATGAAGTTATTGGGCATTTTTGTAAAAATGTTTTCCGTTCCAATGTTTGCTTTACTGATTGTCCAATTAATATAGTATTAAAAACAAAGAAAAATATTTTTGATTTTGAAAGTAAAATACAATGTAATACTGGAGCGATGAAACCGATAAAATTAAATGCTGCTGTATTATATAATGAGAATGATGAACCTACCGGAGGTATTGTTTCCTTCCGTGATTTAAGCGAGCTTGAAGAAATTGGAATGAATTTGCAAAGCGAAGCGCAATTCCATGGGATAATTGGTCATAGCAAACAGATGAAAGATATCTTTCAATTAATTGAAGAAATTGCTGAAACAGATGCGCCGGTTTTTGTACATGGCGAATCCGGAACCGGAAAAGAATTAGTTGCAAACGCTATTCAAAAACTTTCTACAAGAACAATTCATCCATATATAAAAATTAATTGTTCTGTTTTCCCATCAAATTTATTGGCAAGTGAGTTATTCGGTCACGTTAAAGGAGCATTTACAGACGCGGTTAAAGATCGCATCGGCCGATTTGAACTTGCAGATCAAGGAACAATTTTCTTAGATGAGGTTGCGGAAATGCCTCTTCAAATGCAGATACAATTATTACGCGTTTTGCAAGAAGGGACTTTTGAAAGGGTAGGAGAGTCAACAACCAGAACATCAAACGTAAGAGTAATTGCTGCTACAAATATTGATATAAAAGATGCGTTAAAAAATGGAAAATTTAGAGAAGATTTATTTTATAGGTTAAATGTTATTCCAATTGAAATTCCGCCTCTAAGAAACCGTAAAGAAGACATTGTTCCACTTACTAATCACTTTTTGAATAAGTTTTCTTTATTCTACAAGAAACAAATTTTAGAAATAGAAGAAGAAGCGATTACTGCCTTGCTTAATTATTCGTGGCCCGGTAATATTCGAGAACTTGAAAATGTTATTGAATATGCATTTGTACGAACCACAAAAAGAGATGTTATAGAAAAATCAAAATTACCTCCTAGTGTTTTAGAAGCGTCCGTAAATAACATAGGAACAATACATACAAAAGAATTTTACTCGGATTCCAAGGAGCGGGCAGAGCTTTTAGCAACACTTGAAAAATTTCAGTGGAACAAAACTCGCGTGGCTAAAGAACTAAAAATTGGTAGAACAACATTGTGGCGCCAAATGAAACAATTTGGACTCATTTAATTATGTTCCAAACGTTTCATTTTTTTTGAAACAATGTTCCAATTTTTAAATTGGCTCTAATGACTTAAAAGCAATATAAAAACCAGATATTCTCTTCGTAAGAAACAGTCTGTTCCATTTAATTAGATAAATAGGTCGAATTAATGCAATTTTAAGCTCGGCATCTAATTTGCAGTTAAGTGTTCATCAATGGTTATAACGGATAAAAAATGAACACACTAAAATCAATTTTCATTTCTTTCTGCCTCTTTTTAGTTATTGTATTGGTTGGATGTAAAAAAGAGGAGAATGAAGAACCAGTTACTCCGGAAACTCCTAAAGCGAAATCTGTTGCTTCTTGTGAAGGTTGCCATACTAACTACGAAACACTTAAAAAAGTATATACTCCTGATCCACCAAGTGAAGGCGGCGCCGGATGTGGTGGAGAAACTCCTCACTTTGAACCATACGAAAGAGTTTTTATGGGCGGCGAAGGGTATGCAAGTTTTAAAAAAGATATACACGGAAAAATGCCTTGTACATCTTGCCATAACGGGGTAGATGGTACAGATGACAAAGCAAAAGCGCATTCTAATAACTTTATTTCTCATCCTTCATCAAAAGCTGAGCAAAAATGTGCTGGCTGCCATACTTCAATTTACTTAAAATCAAAAAATAGTTTGCACGAGCAAGGATGGGGTCAGAAATCAATGGTTGTTCTTCGTTCTGGTTTACAAAATATTCCTTCCGGTTTCGATCAATTATCTGATAAGATGAAAGAAGGATATAAGACAAATTGTGCTAAATGCCATGCAAGCTGCGGCGACTGTCACGTTTTGAGGCCTAAAGCCGGCGGCGGCGGATTATATAAAGGACATGATTTTGTAAAACCTGATATGAATAGTCATTGTGTTACTTGCCATAGCTCTAGAGGCGGACATGCATTCTTTGGACAAGCCGCAGGAACAGTTCCTGATATACACTTAACCAAACGAGGTTTTACTTGTATGAGTTGCCATAAAGAGGAAGAAGTACATGGCGATGGACAAATTTATGATCAAAGATATAAAATGAAATCTTTAACAGAATGCACCGATTGCCATAAAGGATTAGAAACAAAAAACTCTTATCACTCTGTTCATTATAATACTTTTAGTTGTAATACTTGCCACTCCCAAGATTATAATAATTGCGCTAGCTGTCATATTGGAGGAGAAGGAGCAAGAGTTCCTTCTTACCAAAGCTTCAAGATTGGAATGAATCCAATTACAGATATTAAACCATTCAAATACGCTGTGTTAAGAAGATCTTTAATGGCTCCGGATAGTTGGAAAAATTACGGTGTAGCGAACTTACCAAATTTTAATGTGCGTCCAACTTATAAATATGCTACACCACACAATATTCAAAAATGGACAAAGAGAACCCAGGTTGCAGCTGGCAAATCTTGTTTTGATGCTTGTCATATAATGAAAAACACTGATGGTTCTTACAGAAATAAAGAAATCTATTTATTCAAAAGTAACTTAGAAAGCTGGGAAGTAGCAGCAACATCATCCATAACTGTTGATGGAAAGCTTCCAACGAAATGGGATGTTAAATAATTTAAACCAATAAAAGGAGATGTAAAATGAAACTACGCAATTTGTTGTACCTATTACTGATTGTTCCAATCTTGTTTGTTAATACCGGTTGTAGCAAAGATGAAGACCCGGTAGCGCCTGAAGTAAAAATTAATGAGGCTCAAGTATTAGCAGAATATTTAGAAGCAAATGGTGATTTTATTAACACAACTTCAGCTCCTCCAGTTGTTGGCGCAGACGTTGTAAGAAATCTTCAGTTATCTACTCCTGCTAAACTTCATATTATTGATATTAGAACCGCTGCTGATTTTACAGCAAAAGGCAGAATTGAAGGAGCAGTACAAGTTGACTTGAAAAATATTATTACATATATGAAAGGACTAACTAATTGGGCTTCTTATGACAGAATAGTAATTACTTGCTACTCTGGACAAAGTGCAAGCTATGCCGCTTCAATGCTGCGTTTATTAGGTTATAATAACGTTTGGTTTATGAAGTTTGGAATGACTGCATGGAACAAAGAAGTTCAAGATTCATGGAGTTCGTTAATTAACAACTCGAATTTCAATGGTATGGTTACAACTCCTTTCACAAAAGCAGCAAAAGGAACTTTCCCTGTAATTAATACAGGAAAAAAGACCGGTAAAGAAATTCTTGAAGCACGTATTACAGAATTGCTTTCAACTACCAATCCTTTTGGAGATGTTACAGTAAATTGGGCGACTGCTTCTGTAAATTTAGGCAACTACTATATCGTTAATTACTGGGCAGATGCAGATTACAATAAAGGGCATTTACCTAACGCAATTCAATATGTTCCGAGATCTGATTTAAAGATTTCTACCAACTTGTTAACTCTGCCAACTAACAAACCAATATTATTTTATTGTTATACAGGTCAAACATCTGCAACAGTTGGTGTATTCTTGAAATTATTAGGCTACGATGTTAAATCTTTAACTTTTGGTGTAAATAGTATTAATCATACTTGGATGGGCGCAAATTCTATTTCAAATAGATTTAGCACAACAGATGTATATAATTATCCTTATGTAAAATAAATTAAATGGAAGCTCCTTCAAAAAAGGAGCTTCCTATTTTTTTGGGCAAATCAAAATGAGTGAAATGTTAGGCAATCAATATTTTATGGCACGGAACTACTCCGCGGCGCAAAAGGAATTTGAAGAAGTTCTTATCAAATATCCAGAGAACCGTTCGGCTATAAAGAAGCTTGTTGTTTGCTATACACAAACTGGTAGACTGAAAGAATCATTTTCTTACTTTATTGAAATTATTAGAAGCGATATTGAACTAATTATTAAAACAGATCCAAATAATGATGATTGTCCTTGCCTTGAATTAATTGAAAAACTTGAACCCAAAAACAAAGATAAAGCTGATACATTTGAGTACAACTTAGTTATGGGTATAATATGGCTTTATTGCAATGTTCACAATTCGTTAGAATACTTCACAAAACTTAGAGAAATGGATCCAACTAATCACGAGATTAAAGAAGTGTGTTCCCAAATTGAACTATATCTTCATCCGGTTGGATAAAATCGCATTTATCTCCCATTAATTCACAATTCATATAAGCATTTCAATTAATTAGCTATTAATATTTTACTGTAAACTTTCAAATTCTTGAAAGAATTTATTATACAAGAAAAGGTTGTTAAACTTTTTCTTATGCTAATTGAAGCAAATAAAGAATTATCAACAAAACAAAGAAAGAAACTCTAGAAATTATTAAGGCTTATTTTGAGAAAATATAAATCGACATTAAGCTGTAGATTGAAACTATTTTATGCAAACCTATACGCAAATGATTGCTCACTTGGAATAATAAATGAAATGAATATTTTGAAGGAAATTGGAGAAGAACTTTTAACTGAAGAAAAATATAGAGTATTGCAATAACATGGTATGCTTGATTTAAAACCTCCAGTCGGGTTAAAAATTGCGATAGGCTTAAGGATTAAGTTGTATCATATCAAACTGAATTTGATCATTTAAAACTTATTGATAACTTCGTGACAAATTAAAAGTGTAGTTTTTCTAATACTGTTTTATGTATTTTGTTTTTAAGAAAAAACTATCAATATGAAACTCTCTTTAGTAATTCCTGCGTACAATGAATCAAAGAAAATTGAAAAAGATATTATTCTTGCAGATGTATTTTTTTCTACCCATAACATTAAAGGAGAAATAATTGTTGTTGATGACGGAAGCTGTGATGAGACTTATTCGAAGTCATGCGCACAAAAAGAAAAAATAAATTGCAGTCTAATAGTTTTACGAAACGAAACTAACATGGGGAAAGGAAACGCTGTTAGAAAAGGAATGCTCGAAGCATCCGGGCAATTATGTGCATATAGCGATGCCGGGGCAACAGTACCATTCAAGAATCTGCTAAATGGAATTAAACTGCTTGAAGAGAATAAATGCGATATTGCACACGGATCAAGGCGGCTAAGCGATTCTATTATAAGAGTTCCTCAAGCAAATGATAGGAAGGTCAGCTCCCAAATAATTCGGCTTATAACAGAAAATATATTAGGCATTCCAGATTATTTTACAGACACTCAATGCGGATTTAAGATTTACAAGAAAGACGCGGCGAAGAAAATATTTGCAAAGCTTAAGACAAACGGATTTATGTTCGAAGTTGAAAACATATTGAGAGCAATAAAAAATGATTTTCGTATAGTAGAATTTCCTATTGAATGGAGTTGCGATAGAGATAGCCGCATTACTCTACTCAAAACCCCATGGAAAGTATTAATGGAAATTATTAAAATAAAAATTACGAGAATTGATTAAACGAGATTAATTGATTGGGGAAGCGAGCCACATTCAATAAAACCAGAATTTTCAGATTCATCTTTATTCATAACCAGCACAGAAAAATTTTCATCCACAATTTCTTTAATCGCTTCATTGTTCAAAATCATACACGCGGTTGAAAAAGCATCTGCATCAGCTGCGCTTTTTGAAAAAACCCAGCTAGCGTAATTATTAATTTCCGGGTAACCTTTAATTGTATTTATTATGTGTCTGCCTTTTATTATTCCAGAGGCACCTAAAGAAATATCCGAAACCGAAAATGTTTTTAATACTTTATCATCAATAGGATTTGATATAGATATTTGCCAGTCAGTGTTACCAGAAGAAACTCCAATTGCTTTTATCGAGCTTCTACCCGCGCTTATTAGAGCGCAGTTAATATTCCACTCAATAAAAATATCTGAAACAATATCGAGTGCATATCCTTTCCCAAAAGCGCCAAGATCAATAGTTGTTCCTTCTAATAGAATTTCTAAAGAAATTTCTTCTTTATTAATTGAAATATTTTCAATCCTCGAAAGTTTAAGCGCGTTATCGATTTCATCATCTGTTGGAGTTTTTAGTGTATAATCCGAATTAAGCCAGCATTTAAGAAGTGCGCCGCAAGCAATGTTAAAAGCTCCCTTTGTTTTATAATAAAGCTCGATGCCTCTTGATAAACAATTGAATGTATCGATGGATAATATAATTCTCTCATCAGTTGTTAAATTATTAATTCGTGTAATATCACTATTTGGATTAAATCTGCTTAGTTCATTATCCAGTCGATCAATTTCTTTTATTGCTTCCCAAGCGGCTTGTTGCGCGTAAGCTTTACTCTCGTGAACTATTATAAAGTCGAACAATGTAGCCATTGCAACATGAGTAAAGTGGTGCGCATTTATTAATTGAGGATGGTTTTGCAAATCTTACCTTTACTTTGAAAGAGCGTTATAATAATTATCAAAATTATCTTTACGAATATAACCTCTAATTTCTTTGCCGGGACGAAGATTAACTTGTTTATCAAATAACGGGACATAAAGGTTAATACTTCCGGCAGAGGGCAGAGTGTAAAGTTTTTCAATCAAAACATTTTCTAAATCCGAAGAGGCAAGAATAATTGGAAATTTATAAACTTCTGTAGTGATGCTATCATTCCAAGAAATATTTTTGAATTTTCTCAAGTACCAAGGTAACGGCCAGTAATCGCTGGTTGAAGCGGCAACATAAATTGGAGTGTTAAGGTATTCATTTTGAACTGCCGTAACTTTTGTAAGAAGCGGCTCAATCGTTTTTATATCATTTTCAGCATGTGAATAAACAAAGGGATTTTGGGGATTAGATGAGTAAACAACAGAATTAAAATAGGCTTGTGTAAAAAGAATTAATGCAATAAAAGCAACAGTCAAGTTCCAGTAGAATTTTGGAATAAATTTCTTTAGTTCTGCAAAACCAAACGCAGCAACGAAAATCATTCCCTGCCAAAAGCTCATCATTGACCATGGAGTTTTATAAGGTATAGATGAATAAACAACAATAAGCACTAGTGTAATAATTGCAATCGGCTTTAGGAAGTCGATTCCTGCAGTAGTTGAATTAGTCTTGGAGAAAATTCTAAATAAACCAAAAATAAAAAAGACAATTATTAAGAATTCACTATATATAGCTCCGTTAATATTGGCATAGGATACCGAAGCGAAATAATAATAAAATGGCTGTATGTGTTCTGTATTGTTTCCTGCTTTAATAAAATAATTTGAAAAAGTAGTTATTGAATCTAATGCTCCGGCAGGATTTGTGAAAAACGATGTATAAAATAGCAGCGATGTAAAAATAAAAATAACTAGAAATAATATTAGTGAATTTAATTTTATAGATACAATATTTGTCGACTTACGATTTGTAAATCGTAGTATAAAGAATGAAACAACTACAGCGAATGCTGTTAAGATGAATGTCTCTTTGCTGGCAAATGCAAGTGCAAAAAAAACCGCAGAAAAAATTAAGTAATATAGTTTTTGGTTTTTCAGATATTTATAACCCAGAATGATTCCGGAATAACTAAAACTTACAAGAAGTGATTCTTGAATATAATATCTGTTGTAATAAACTATCAGAGCTGAAAACCCGGACAGGATTAATACTAAGAGTAAATATTCTTTTCCAATATTTATTAACAAGAATAAAAGCGCAAGAAAAATCAAACTGGCAAAAACCGGTACTAAGCGCAATGTTGTTTCTGTTACTTCTGTTAAATTATTCTCGCCAAAAATCCAAGAGGGTATTAGTGTAAAAAAGTTTAAAGTCGGGCCATGATATTCAACCGGATCGTATCTGTAAAAATTGTTTTCAAGAAGGTAGCCAAACTTAACTGCATGTACAGCTTCATCAACGTGCATAGGTTTTTCGCTCAACCGGTAAACGCGGATGAAAATGCAAAATAAAAAAATGGCGGTTAGTAAAACTATACCGCCATTTTTAGAAAAGTAATATTTATTATTTCCCGTAAACTGCAACTTCTATATAATGATTTAGATCGTCTGCGTTGCTTCCTTTACTGAATAAACGAACATAACGTGCTTTTTCACCTTTGGCATCAATCAATTTACCTTCGGCTGTTTCAACGTAATGCATGTCTTTGCCTTTACCTTGTTTACTGCTGTTGTCAATATCATTATTGAAAACAGTTCTAACATTTTTAGTAAACTTTGCATCATCGGCAACTTGAATTATTACATCATAATAAACGCGAGCTTGCAAATGATAATGCCATACAACAATAGCATAAATATTGTAATCTTTCTGTAAATCAATAACAATATTTTGTGAAAATGGACCAAGTTCGACAAAAAACCCCTCGGCTGCATCTTTTTTCCCATCAGTAATATATGAAAGCTCTCCTATCACCGGATATTTATCTGTGCTGGTAATTGATTTTTTAAACGCAACATTTTCTACTCCTTTTGGAGCATAAAACGGTGGTCTAGGTTTCCCAAGTGGTTTTTCAAGATTAGGGACTGAAAGATTTGTTGGAGTGCCAACAAACATTGGTTTTGGTAAATCTAATTTTAATGGAACCAAGTCTTTGTTTTGTGCAAAAGAATAATTCGACGTTAAATAGAAACCAACAGCAATAATCAACATGATACAGCGATTGAGCATTTTAAACTCCTTTGGTTTTATCGGTGTTTATCAAAATGATTCGGAAATACTGGACAAAAATTACGCAAATAGTTATAAGCAAAACAGACCAGCGATGAACATCTGCTAAAAAATCAAGTCCTTCTGTTCCAAACAAAGGATAGAGCATTAAAATAATTGATAGCATTGCCGGAAGTATTAATGCAACAATCAGCCAGTAAAATACTTTTAATACAATTTGTGCATCTACACTGGCATTAGTTTTTATATCATAAAAAAGTTTTTGTACTTCATGAACTGATAATTGATTTCCGTTTGAATATAGAAAAACAAAAAGAACAATAACTATGCTCATTAGAAGCGCTACTTTTACATGTATTATCAAAAATAAGCCGCTCATTTGATAACCAAAAACTACAGGAAGGAATCCGGTTAGGAAAAGAAATAAAAATAAAAACCCGCAAAGGTGTGCGACAGTTATTTTTGTTCTTTGGTATATCGAAATAGATTTGTTACGCCAATCATTAAATAAGTTACTCTGAAAATCTTGTATTAATATGAGCCAAATTACATTTGGAGAAATTTTAACTGCCTTCAATTTGCTGAATACTAAAAATATTGAAGCGGCAATTGTTATTAAGGAAACTAATCTAAAAACCAATACAACCTCACTAAGCTTTATTCTTTGTTGCTTGCTTTGTAATCGCTAAAACTCCCTTAGCAGTATAGATAAGGAAAACAAAGAAAACTAAAAAAAATGAAACTATAATTATCCCTTTAAGCCAAGGTCTAAAAAAGAAGGAAAAAGAAAACGCTTTTTGATAAGCGGTATTCAAGTCTTGAAACTTTGTCATTGCAATCAACGTGTCTTTTTCAGACTTAAGAGATGATTCGACATTTACATTGCTAAAAAGGAAATTTGAATTAATTGCGTGGCAATCATCGCAGCCGTTTACACCCAACGCTTGCAACGCCGGTCTTACACTATGTGCTATTGGCCAAGTATAAGCTTGAGATGATTCGTGTTCACTTTTATTCAGTTTAATTCCTTCAAGTTCAATTACTTTGCCTCCAGTGATGAATACGAAACTAGAATTATTCTTTTTAGAATTATTGTTAAGATTTTTAAGAATTGAGATTATTAAACTATCGCTTATTGAATGCCACTTGCCATAATTTAGCAATGTATCTAATTTGATTTTTCCGGTTATAGTATTTTCAATCTCGGAAATTGAAAGTGGAATAATTTTATTGCCGGTTTTCTTAGCCCAGTAAGATGGCCAAATCAAATAGTTTGGTTCAATCATGCCTTTATCATTTCTAACATAAACCGGCGATTGTATATGCGGAAACAAATCTCCTTGTTTATTTGATTTTCTAATTCCGAGTTTATGCGTCCGTGATGTTTTTGTTAAACTTGTATTTTCTTCCGGTATAGCCCCAGAATGACATACAGTACATTCAAGTCTTTCAAAATGAAGTTTTGGAATTCCTTTATGAAGTGGAATAGGAGCACCGCTTTTTCCAGGTATTGCTTTTCCAATATTTGTATGACATCCAACACAAGAAAATGATGAAACTCTATAATTATTTTTGTCAGAAGCCTCCTCTCGGTAACCACGAATTATATCGTGATCAATACCGTTGCGATGACAATCAGCGCATGTCATCCCCTTTTGAAGATGAACATCTTCTTCTTCTGCCCATTGATTAAAGTTGCTTGCCTGATATGTTACGCTTGAGTGGCAATAGTAACAGCTTTCCTTTTTTGCTTTCCTTGTGATATCAAAAAATATTTGGTTATTACTGTTGAATTTAGTCTCTTCATATTGGATGCTTGGCTGTGCTGTAGTTCTTCTATCTATATCAGCATAAGTTGAAGAATTATAAATATCAAAGTTATCCGGCATCTTGGATGAATTGCCGTTAACCTCGGCAATATTGCTTGCAGCGGCTGAAGCCCATTTAAAATTTTGTTTCTGAACCTGTGCGGAATATTCTGCCGGGTCATATTCAGGACTTGCATCGTGACAGGCTAAACAGTTTACATCTAATTTACCAGAGACTTCCCATCGGAATAGATCATCCTGATTTTGCAGACTATCGATTTCTCCAATTCCACCGCCCGGAAAATGTGTTCCGAACAAATCTAAAAACTTGAAAGAAGAAATTCCCAATTCCGAAGGTGAGTAAGTACCTTTCCATTTTCTCTCAGAAACTGGAATGATTGTTAAGTTCCTCCAATCAACATATATCCAAGGTTCTCCTTTTCTTCCCGGTTTAACTCTTGGATTGAAAGCGTTGAAGTGAAAACCTTTGTTTATAATTTCGTATGAATGACATTCTCCGCAAGTATATTTTGTTGAAAAGGGAAGAAGGGGATTGTCATTTTTCAATACTAACACACTATCAGCATCATATAGTTTTATTAAATGAACTGGAACAGATCTGCTGCCGTCGCGTAGGTCGCCAATCTTTTGCTGCTGAGTAAAAATAGTTAATCCAACTGTAAAGAAGATAGCTAGAAATATCAATGCGGTTGCTTTGGAAATGGTTGATGAATTTTTCATGCTAAATCTTAAAATCTGATGTAGTGAGTTTCAGCTCTCTTTTAGCTTGCACCGCTTCATTAACTTTAAGAACAGTTACAGCGGTTTCAAAACCAACTTCCGGAGGGCAGTTTAATTTTTCTAATCCTCTAACTGCATTAAAGAAATTTTCCAAATGCGGTTTATGATATGGATCGTTAAATTTAACCGGTAAAGCATGTTTGGGCGGAGCTATTGTTTCTCTAGCGTCTAAAACTGCTGTAGATGCAGCAACTGGAACTTCATTTGTTGGCGATTCGATAATTCCTTTCTTTATCCACTCATCCCAGCTTGCTGAAGAAGGCTCTTTATAAATACCAACTCGTCCGGCTGATTCCGAAATTGTAAGTGAGCCATTATCACCCAAAAAACTTTCGTAATAGCCTTGACTGCTGTTTGTAGTAATTGTTTGATAGAAAGCTCTAACAACTCCATTTTTTGTTTTGTATTTAAATGTAGCAAGAACAGAATCGTACCATTGATGAGTATTTCTATCATAATAATCTGTTCCGCCGCTTGCCATAACCGAAGTTGGATTAGTATTTAAAAACCAGTTGTAAATATCAATTTGATGCGAGCCTAAATCTACAATTGGTCCGCCGCCAAGATTTCTGTACCAGCGCCAGTTGCGGTGCTGATGCATATTTTCGAAACCATATTTTTGAAGCGTTGCAAGTGGAATCGCTTTACCATCTGGCCAGCCGCTATCTGGTTGAACGGCTCTGTTCCACTGTCCATTTATTGTCGTAATTTTTCCTAATAATCCGGCTTCATTTATTACTCTTTTGTAGCAGTGAAGATAATATGGATTACTTCTTCTTTGATGCCCGATCTGGCAAAGTTTTTTTGTTCTTCTTGCGGCTTGTACAATTTTTCTTGCACCTTCAAGAGTGTTGGACATTTCCTTTTCGCAATAAACGTGCAAGCCGGATTCCATACAATCAATTGCATGTTGCGCGTGCCAGAAATCTGGCGTTGCAATTAAAACTGCATCCAATCCTTTTTCTTTGTTCAGCATATCTTCATAATCAACATACGCACGCAACTTGTGTCCATACTTTTCAAGCAAACGAAAAACTCTCTGCTGATTATATGCTTCCCAAATATCACACACAGCTTTAAATTTGATATTAGGAATTTTAAGACACGCATTAACAAGAGCTTGTCCTTGAGCTCCGCAGCCAATTAACGCGATGTTCAAAGGTTTATTTTTATCGGTCTTAGCTGATGAAATTATATACGGTGATAGAACTAAACCAGCGCCAATTGCCGAAGACACTTTTATGAATTCTCTTCTATCTAAATTTTTTTCTGATGTCATTCTTTGCCTTAAGAAAATCTTGCTTTTGACTTTTAATATCTAATTCACAAGTACTTGAATCTCAGTTACAATTTTGCAAAACCACGACCGAGTTCAAAAGCCCTTCCCTTTGGGAAGGGTAGGGATGGGCTTCTATTCCAATGACCAGCCGTCTCTATATTTAACATGCATATACTGATTTGCTTCGGGGAGATTTGTTATTTCTAACTTTACAGGATCCCACTCAAGAACAGTATTCTTTTCATTCATTCTAATTGCAACATTTCCAAGCAGCATTACTTCAGTTAATTTACCGGAGTAAGAAAAATCAGTTGTACTCTTTGTTCCTTTCTTAATTGCATCAATCCATTCTTGATGAATTCCCAGTGAACGAGGAATTGTTTTTGCCGGTCTTACATATTCTTGCATTTTGGGTTCAGGAATAATTCTAACACCGGTTCCATATGTACCATGCATAATTGTTCCTTTTGTACCATAGAACAGAGCGCCGCCGCCATTGTCTCCCATTTTTCTTCCAGGTTCTAAATCAACTGGTCGAGGAGGCATTAATCCTCCATCGTGCCAAACTAATTTTACCGGCGGTTTATTTCCTCTTGCCGGAAATTGATAAGTTACAATTGACGCAAGCGGATAAAATTCATCATTAAATTTTGTGGATGAAGCTTGTACAGTTAGCGGGTGACCTAAATCCAAAGCCCAGAAAGGTTGATCTAAAAAATGAGCGCCCATATCACCTAAAGCACCGGTTCCAAAATCCCATAAACCACGCCAGTTAAACGGATGATAACTTGGATGATAAGGACGTTGCGGTGCTGGTCCTAAAAACAAATCCCAATCCAGTGTGTTAGGAATATCTGGAGTGTCTGCAGGACGAGTAATATCACCTTGAGGCCAGATAGGTCTGTTTGTCCAAAGATGTACTTCGTTAATATCGCCAATCGCTCCATCAGCAATCCACTCATTTAATATTCTAGCTTCTTCACCAGCATGACCTTGATTGCCCATTTGTGTAACAAGGTTCATTTCTTTTGCAACTTCCGCTAATCTTCTTGCTTCATATATTGTATGAGTTAAAGGTTTCTGAACGAAAACATGTTTTCCCAATTTCATTGCGGCCATTGCAATTATGGCATGAGTATGATCTGGAGTAGCAATAACTACGGCATCTATATTCTTCTGTTTTTCCAGCATTACTCTGTAATCTTTATAAAACACTGCATTTGGAAAATCTTTTTTCAGTTCAGGGTTCAATGATTCGTCAACATCGCAAAAAGCAACAAGATTTTCTCCTGCGCAAGCACGTGCATCAGAGTTTCCTTTTCCGCCAATTCCAACTACAGCAATGTTCAGTTTATCATTAGGTGATTTTCTATTAAAACCATATAATCCGCTTGGCAAGATTGTAATTGCTGCCGCTGCCATTCCGGTTTTAGTAATAAAATCTCTTCTGCTTAATTGACTGCTGTTTTGAAAAGAAGCTTTTTTTCCTTTTTCCATTTTAGTCTCGAAGTTTGAGTGGAAGTATTCTATTGATAATATGCATAGATGGTTTAAGATGTGATCTAGAAGCAAGATATAAGAAAGCAGTTATCATTTTTACCTAAATTAGGTTTTAATTCAGTATTTAGTTACTGCGCTTTCAATAACAGTCTAAAATTATCTAAAAAAAGTTTTTGAACATAAATAATTCTTTAGAAATTTTTCCCGTCCGCAAAAAAGTAAATTAACCATATTTATGAAACAAGAATCACCATCTCTTTTTGTATTAGGAAATTGATTAATTGATAAAGAATATACTGAGGTAAAACAATTTTCAAATTCATAATAAAACGTTTTACGTCTTTAATCAAATTTGATATATTTGTCAAAGTAAAGTAACAACACGATTTGGCAGTTCAGTACAGTTTAATAGATTCCTTTAGATTAACAAATAATTCATTTTATTCTTTTCGTTA
>CAZVYT010000010.1:72888-77599 GCA_964631495.1 uncultured Melioribacter sp.
GATGTTCCTTCAATATGCTGTTTGGGGCGCTTGGTATGTAACTGTTGGTAATTACATGGGCGCAATTGGTATGTCCGATGTAATTCACTGGGCATATACAGTCAGCCCAATTGCCGCTATAGTTTCTCCATTCTTTCTCGGCATGGTTGCCGACCGATATTTTGCAACAGAAAAAGTTTTAGGCGTGCTTCACATAATTGGTGGCTTGGCAATGTTTATTGCGCCATTTGTTGCCGAAGGAGAAAATGCATCCGCCACTTTATTTATTCTTCTCCTTTTATTAAACATGCTTTGCTATATGCCCACAGTTGCTTTAACAAACTCACTTGCATTTCATCATATGACAAACCAAGAAAAACAGTTTCCTATTATAAGAGTATTTGGAACAATTGGTTGGATTGTGGTTGGAATTATTGTAAGTAAATTTTTAGGTGCCGATGAAACTTCTACACCACTGAAGATTGCAGGCGTTTTAGGTGTACTAATGGGATTTTTCAGCTTTATGCTGCCGCACACTCCACCAACATCTAAAAGTGAAAAAATTACAGTGCGTCAAATTCTTGGCATTGATGCATTAAAGCAGCTAAACACAAAGCCGTTTATAGTTTTTATTATAAGTGCTTTTTTAATTTGCATTCCTCTTGCAGTTTACTACGCTTACGCGCCAGTATTTGTTAATGAAAGCGGAATTGAAAACCCGGCATTCAAAATGTCTTTCGGTCAAATGTCTGAAGCATTGTTCATTCTTGTAATGCCAATGTTATTCTCTTTAATTGGTATTAAGAAAATGCTGTTAACTGGAATGGCTGCATGGGTTCTTCGTTATGTATTGTTTGCTCTCGGCGCGCCGGATACTGTTGTTTGGATGATTCTCAGCGGAATTATTCTTCATGGAATTTGTTACGATTTCTTCTTTGTTGCCGGCTTCATTTATGTTGATAAGAAAGCAACAAACGAAATACGCGCTCAAGCACAAGGATTTGTTGTGCTTGCTACTTATGGTTTAGGAATGTTGATTGGCTCTCAAGTTGCCGGATATTTATTTAATGGAATGATTACTGCAACCGGCAAGGAAGCTTTAGTACAGTGGCAAAACTTCTGGTGGGTTCCGGCAATTCTTGCGGCTGTAGTTTTAGTGTTCTTTGCAATTTTCTTTAATGATAAGGAAGTTGATAAGAAAGCGGTGTAACTATTTTTAGTTGTATATGAATTTAGAATATGTAAAGGGAAAATGCTTTATGAAAGTATCGCTGATGTGTTTTTTATTTTTATTGATGAGTTGGAATTGGTCCGAAGCACAGCAAAATGTTAAAAATGCTTCTTTAAAGGATAATACAAGTGCCGAACAAGAAATAATTAATCTCTCTAAAGAAAAGTGGCGCTGGATGTCTGAGCGCAAAGTAGATACTTTAGCCACACTCTTCCATGATAAAGCTGTCTTTGTTCACATGGGCGGAAATATGATTAAAGAGCATGAGCTTAATATAATTCGAAGTGGAGGAATTCATTATAAAAAAGCAGATATACATCAAGTATCCGTAAATATTATTGATTCAACCGCGATTCTTTTGAACAGAATTACTTTGTTAGCCGTTGTTGGCGGGAACGAAGTAACTAATCCATTTACGGTTACAGAAGTTTATGTGCGTCAAAATGACTTATGGAAGTTAGCATCTATGTCGTTCACAAAGCTACTTAGTCCTTAATTTCTGCATTAAGTCAAAAAGAAATTGTGTATGAATGAGTAGTGCGTTTCTATGTGTAGTTTATTCTAAGCTCTTGATTTTTTCGAGATGCTGGCTTATTGAGTTACAAAAACTATAATTGAATAAAAGAAATTAATTATGGAGGTTTTAATGGCAGAAAGAATTGGGGTTGGAATGATTGGTGCAGGTTTCAATGCGCAGTTTCATATTCGTTCATGGGTTTCTGTGCGCGACGCAGATATAAACGGAATCTTTGATAGAAATACCGAAAGAGCGCAAGAAGCGGCTTCGCTTGCAAGAGTTCTAAATGTCGGTCAACCGAAAATATTTAATTCAGTTACAGAAATGGTTGCCGATCCAAACATTGACGCAATCTGGATTTGCTCGCCAAACTTTACACGCATTGAAGTGATGGAAGAAATTGTAAACGCTGTTGAATCTGGCAAAGGAAAGTTAAAAGGTGTTGCTTGCGAAAAGCCGCTCGGAAGAAATGTTGCCGAAGCAAAAAAAATGGTTGAGCTTGTTAAACGCGCCGGGTTGTTGGACGGCTATCTTGAAAATCAATTGTTTGAGCCGACTGTTCAACGCGGCAAAGATATTATTTGGAAGCGTGGTGCGTTTTCATCAGGCAGACCATATCTTGCGCGCGCGGCAGAAGAACATGGCGGACCGCATTCTCCTTGGTTTTGGGAAGGCACACTGCAAGGAGGCGGCGTTATGAATGATATGATGTGTCACTCGGTAGAAGTTGCAAGATTTCTTTTAACTGATCCTACAAAACCAAGAACCTCTTTAACGCCGTTTAAAGTAACTGCGCACACAGAAAACTTAAAATGGCAAAGACCTCACTATGCTGATATATTGAAAAACAATTCTGATGGAAAGTTAGATTATATTAACCGTCCGGCAGAAGATTACGCACGTGCTGTTGTTGAATATAAAGATGAAAATGGTGAAAAATTAATTGTTGAAACTACAACATCGTGGTGTTATGTAGGCGCAGGTTTACGTTTAAGTATGGAATTACTTGGACCGGAATACTCGATGCAGATAAACACTTTAGATACAGATCTAAAAGTTTTCTTCAGCCGTGATGTACGTGGAAAAGTTGGAGAAGATTTGGTTGAAAAACAAAACGCAGAAATTGGGTTAATGCCGGTTGTAGGCAATGAAGAAAATACTTACGGTTACGATGTTGAAAACCGCCACATGGTTCGTTCTTTCATTGAAGGAAAACGACCAATGGAAAACTTTGAAGATGGATTAAATGTTACAGAATTATTGATGACTGGATACATGAGCGCCGAACAAGAAAAAACTATAGCATTTCCGCCGCCAAATTTAGATACGTTTATTCCTAAGGTTGCAAAAGGCGAGTGGAATCCACGTGGAAAATAGTAATGACTGGTAGGCACAACTTTCAAGTTGCGACTTTAAGATACGCAAGCTGAAGCTTGCGGCTACATTAAAATTTCAAAAAAAGAGGTTTACATGTTAAGCATGAAAAAAATGGTTACAATGTTTCTAATTTTTGTCATGGCAAATAGCTTTAATGCACAGCCTACAAATGAAACAGTGAACTATAAAGATGTAAAGATTAGAGAATTTAAAATTGCAGTACAATGTTGGACTTTCAGAAAATTCACTTTTGTTGAAACACTTCAGAAGGTTAAAGAACTTGGTGTAAAATACTTGGAAGCTTATCCCGGGCAAAAAATTGGTGGTGATGATCCAAATGCTGCAATTAATTATGATATGAGCGATGCTAACATTGCATTTATTAAAAAGAAATTAGATGAAGCCGGAATTAAGCTGGTAAGTTTTGGAGTTGTTGGTTTTGAAAATGCTGAATCGACTACAAAAAAGGTTTTTGAATTTGCTAAAACAATGGGAATCCAAACAATTGTTACAGAACCTAACACTGATGATTTTTCAATACTAAACAAATTTGTAAAGCAGTATGGAATCAATGTGGCAATTCATAATCATCCAGAACCTTCAAAGTATGCACGACCTGAGGCGGTTGCAGATCGTATTAAAGGAATGGATTCGCGTATCGGTTCTTGCGGAGATACCGGGCATTGGATGAGAACTTCTGTAAATCCGGTTGAAGCCCTTAAAATGCTTTCCGGAAGAATGATTGAACTCCACTTAAAAGACTTAAATGAATTTGGAAAGAAAGATGCATTTGACGTTCCTTTTGGAAGCGGTAAAGCTAACATACATGATATTCTCGCTGAGCTAACACTTCAAAACTTTCGCGGCTACTTAGTAATTGAGCATGAAAATCAGAAAGAAATTGATAATCCATCTCCTTCTATTAAAAAAGGTATAGAATACATTGAAAGTATTACTTACTACAAAGGCTTCCAAGAATTGTTAAGTTATAATTGGGGCAGATATGAAAAACATGGTTGGAATCATTATGGACCAGGATATTTTGAACTCGATCCTAAAACCGGTACAATGACATCAAGCGGAGGAATGGGATTGTCATGGTTTAGTCAGAAAAAGTTTAGCAATTTTGTTCTTGATCTTGAGTTTAAAAGTCATGATCCTAAAACAAACTCAGGTATATTCTTACGTGTTCCGGATTTTGTAACCAGCGATGAATACATTTATCATTCATTCGAAATTCAGATTGATGATGATGGCGGACCAAAACACCAAACCGGTGCGGTTTATGATTCTGAACCGGCCAATGAAAAAGCTTTCAAGCCAACAGGTGAATGGAATCATTACAGAATTTCTTTCATTGGCGATATGATTACTGTTGTATTAAATGGTAAAGAAGTTGTTAATTGGAAAGCTGAGCCACGCGGGAAGATTAAAGATTTTGCAAAGACCGGATATTTTGGATTGCAAAATCATGATAGTGACGCAAAAGTTTCTTTCCGAAATATTTTTATAAAAGAAGTTAAATAGGAAGTGAAAGGACAAAGGTTGTCTTAAATGTAATAGTCACGATGTAATCTGACACTTCTGTTAAAAAAGTAATAAATTAC
>CAZVYT010000011.1:0-72318 GCA_964631495.1 uncultured Melioribacter sp.
GAGCAATCCTTCACTGTTTCATTAAATAACTGCCTTTTTCAGTGACGACTATATAACATTAATTTGTGGCAAAATATGGAAATAAATATTTCAGAAAAAGTTATTGAGGATATTTTTACAATTGACAAAAGAATAATTGCCGAAATTCTCGGATATGGCGTTTCAGATTTAAGTTTAATCGCTAGACAGAAAAATGTAAAAAGCGGAATTATTGACTTAATATACCTTTGGAAAGACGAATTAATACTTATCGAGTTAAAAACAGTGTCTTTTTATAACGGGGTAGTAGAACAGATAGAAAGATATTCTAATGATTTATTGCTGCTTCAAAGTGAAAATAAATTAATCAAGGCTAGTATTAAAAAGATAATACTAGTTCCTTCGGCAAAGGATATTCATCATGAACTTTGTCGACAAAAAAATATTAAGTTAATTAAATACAATCCCAAAACCGTCTTGTACAGATACTATGAAACCTTTAAGGAGTTGTCCCAATTTCTAAACCTTCAGGCGGGCGACTTTGGAATGGTAAGACTGGGTTTGTTAAACTCTACTTTGAAACACCTTGGAAATGGTCACAACCCGAAAACAATTGCCGCACTCGAAAATAAATCGATTAAGACAATAAGAAATAGAATCAGCGTTGCTGTATTACTCAATCTATCAGGTAAATTCAATAAAGGTTATTATTTGACTGAACTGGGGGAGAAGTTTAATACAGCTAATAATATTTTTGATGACCAATTAAATGATGAACAAAAAACTTTAATACAAAGTTTTGTTAAAGAAAACCCATTTTATTCATCAATTACCTACTCGATTTTTTCAATACTTGAAAGCGTCTTTGTGCTCTCTAAAAATACTTATCCTGTACCCAGATACATACTTAAAGACTACTTTATTAAATCAGTTGGGAAAACAAATACTTGGGTGGCAGAAAAATCGAAAGAAACAGCAACTTATATTTTTTCTAACTTTGCGCAAGAATTAGATTTTTTAGCAAAAGTAAATAACGAATTTTTTATTACTCCGTCTGGTATACAAGCAATTCTGTTACTTCAACTCAACCGTTCTATAAAAATAATAGGGAGCAAGCAATAATGAATTATTGGAATATCCTTGAAACAGTTAAACCTAATATTTGCCAACAACTCTTGGTTTTAATCAACGGACAAATTGCAGTGATTGCGAAATTTGATGGGTATTATTTCACGGAAGATGGACTTGAAATTGAGAACGTAACCCACTGGATGTATTTACATTCAAACAATAAAGTAAATATTATCTAATTCTAATTCCTTGGTTGGTAGATTATATTTAAAAAGAATTATAAAAAAGTAATGTTAAGTAAAGCCAAAATAATTGTTAAGAAAAAAAAGGTACGCATTCCTTTACCCAAACAGACACAAAAGGTTAAAGAATCGGATAAAGTATATAAGCGTGCAAAAGGAAAAAAGATAGAACCGGAATAACCTCATTATCTGGTCCAACTTGTTCCGGCATTTATTTAATTGGATAATTACAACGTCCTTATTATAACAACGCAAACCCTTCCTTAGATTCTTCAATAAATTTTTTAAGCAACGCTTCGCTTTTTCTTCCGTTTGGTAATTCAACGCCTGTGTGAACATCAACTCCGGCGGGTTTAATTTCTAAAATAGCTTGCTTAACATTTTTATGATTCAAACCGCCGGCAATAATAACAGGCTTTGTAGAAAGCTCTACTAACATTTTACTGATATTCCAATCATGAGTTTTTCCAGTTGCACCTTCGGCTCCGGTTTCGGGATCAAAAGTGTCTGTAATGAATGCATCAACATAAGGAGAAAAATCTTTTACCATGTTAACAAGCTTATCTAAATTATTTGTTGCAACCACTAAGCTCTTAATTATTTCAATATCCGGACGTAAAGTTTTTGTTCGGATAAGTTCTTCAAGAGATATATCTCCATGAATTTGAATTATTTTTACATTCAACTTATCGCAAAAAGAAATTATTTCATTGGCGTTGTTTAGGTAAGTTATTAAAACAGATTTATGCGGAGGCTTAATAGTTTTTATTACTTCAACAGCCTCATCTTCTGTTAGATCTTCTTTGTTAACCGGCAGCCTTAGCGGAAAGCCAAGATAATCTACACCTAGTTCCATCATTAATTTTGCTTCATCAATATCTATTATTCCGGCTATTTGAATTAAGTCTTTCATATTTTTCCGTTCGTTTAAACAAATATACTCAAAACACTTAACCGTCTTTAATTAAAAAAATAATTAGGTTAATAATAAATCTTCCTGTATGTTTGTCCCCGTAAGGCAGCAACTTTAGAAGTAGATGTAGACGTAGACGCAAATCGTTTTACCACACAGTAGTTCTTAAAGCCTGTCGTAAACAATCAATATTAATAATTTACAAAGGAGCTTCTGTAATGGCAGAGCGCAAAACAGGAACCGTAAAATGGTTCAACAGTTCAAAAGGTTTTGGTTTCATTTCTCAAGAAGGCGGAGAAGATGTATTTGTACATTTTCAGTCTATCCAAGCTGATGGTTACAAAACTTTAAACGAAAACGACAAAGTAGAATTTTCAGTTACTCAAGGTCCAAAAGGACTTCAAGCTGCAGATGTAAAAATTATTCGCTAAGAATAAACTCTTTGACAAAAAGCCCCGGCTATAACCGGGGTTTTTTGTTTTAAACTTACCAAACTATACTACCAGAATTTCTAATTGTCGTTTTTATCGTTTTTTAATTGTTTTAATTTTTTTTCAATTTTCTTTGGAACTTTTCTTGACTTTATGACATCAAAATGATATCATTTCAATAGCAATTAGAAGGAGAAAGGTTAAATGGAAGCGATTAAAGAAAAAACAGCAACAAAATCTAACGGTTTTTTAATGCTATTTGTCATTTTAGCAATTATCGCGCTTGATATTTATTTATTAGTAAATGCAATTCACCATAATGCGCCAGTACAATTGTCTTACATAATTCCAATTTTCTTGGGTGCGCTAACCGCAATGGGCGGCTTAACAATCATTCAACCGAACGAATCTGTTGTTCTTATTCTTTTTGGTAAGTATACTGGTACAATTAGAGAATCCGGTTTCTGGTTTGTAAATCCATTTACAACAAAGAAAAAGGTTTCATTAAGAATTCACAACTTTATAAGCGAAAAGATTAAAGTTAACGATGTTCACGGAAACCCAATTGATATAGCGGCGGTAATTGTTTGGAGAGTTGTTGACAGCGCGCGCGCTTTGTTCGATGTGCAGAATTATGAACAATTTGTAGCAATTCAAAGCGAAACCGCAATACGCGGTATTACTTCTCAATACGCTTACGATTCTAGCGAGCATGATAAAATGTCGCTTGTCGGAAATCAACACGAAATTGCAGAGGAATTAAAAAAGCATACTCAAATTCGTTTGGAAATTGCCGGAATAGAAATTGTTGAAACAAGAATCAGCTACTTAGCATACGCGCCGGAGATAGCACAAGCAATGCTGCGCCGCCAGCAAGCACAAGCCGTTGTTGCCGCAAGAACAAAAATTGTTGAAGGCGCCGTTGGCATGGTTGATATGGCTCTTAAAGCACTCAGTGAACAACACATTGTTGTTCTAGATGAAGAAAAGAAAGCAACAATGGTTAACAATTTATTGGTAGCGTTGGTAAGCGAAACTCAAGCACAGCCAGTTATTAATGCCGGAAGCCTTTATTGATAACGTAAAGAAAAAGCTAAGAGTGTTGAATGAATTTAATATCAGAATATATCGATAGACCACTTAGGCTTGTAAAAAAATCGTTTTTCTCTTTTGAATACGTTTTGCTTGCTGGAGATGAATTGCTGGGAACTTTTAAAATCCGTCTTTTTAATAAAGGCGGATTTGTAACCGGACAAGGAAAGAAAGATATACAATTCTATAAAAATCATTTTTTCAGCAGAGAAATATTAATTCGAGAAGATGAAAAAGAGATGCCCTTTGCAAACTATAAAAAAGATTTTACAAGCAGAAGCGGCATAGTGGATTTATCAAATGGAAATAAACTGCTAATAAAGTTTAACTTTTTTGATGTTGTAACAGAAATTCAAGACTGTCATGGGAAAACTCTTGTAACATTAAAAAGGACTTCAATTATTTCCAAATCTATAAATGTTGTGGTTAAAGAAAAATCTCATTTGGTTGATGATAATCCTTGGATATTGTTTTTGGCGATTTATCAAATAATTAAACGAAGAAATAGAAGAAGATGAAAAACCTAAACGAATATATTGGACAAGAATTGGAAATTGTAAACACGAATTTTTTCAAATCCAATTATGATTTTAAAGTAGGCGATACAATAATTTATTCACTTCGAAGTTTAAGTAATTGGGGAAATAAATACGAAGTTAATGGCGCAAACAAAACGTGGGAGTTTTTTAAGCAAAGTGTTTGGAGCAACAATTTATTAATAAAAGAAAAAGGAACGGATTCAATAATAGCCGAAATAAAAGGGAGCGTTTTTAAAAGCAACAGTATAATTAACTTGCCCCGCGGAGAAAAGTTAAATGTAGTAATGAATGTATGGAAGTCAACATTTGAACTACAGAATGAGTTTGGAACCGCTCTGGTTAGCTTTAAAAATAAAAAATGGTATAGCTCAAATTTAATAGTTACTATTCAAACTAAATCAGAAGTTTTAGATAAGTATCCGTTTGTAATAATGTTAGCATTTTTAATGGTTCTACAAAAACGACATAGCGCAGCGGCGTAATATTTATGGCAGAAAAGAAAAAGTTTTTACTTAGAATAGATGACAAAATTTACGCCTCGCTTGAAAAATGGGCGGCGGATGAACTTCGCAGTATTAACGCTCAGATAGAATTTCTACTTAAAGAAGCAGTAAAAAAAGCGGGTAGAATTAAAGATGAAACAGAAATGAAAAACATAGAAGACAACTCTAATCCACAATAAGTTCTTATACATGAAATCATTACTATTACTCGTTTACGGTTATATGTTCTTGTTTTCAAACATAAACACACAAAAAACGGAAACTACAATCGATAGCTTAATTAAAAATCAGTTTGCAAAATACCCTAAAATGGAAGCAAGGGATTTGTATAAGTTTTTACATCAAGCGGCAATGGGAAGCGAACACGCAGTAAAGAATGTTAAAGCTGTTAAAGAATGGATGAAAAACGAAATAGCCGGCTTGGACACAACTATTACAAATGATTTAATAGAACAACTTTCGCCGGATGGAAATTTAGTGCGAATAAACCTAAGACCATTTCTTAAAAGCGGCGAAAACCCGGATGATTTATTGAGGGCATTTATCTTAACGGCAAATGATCATCGAGGAAGTAAAGATTCTTTAATTAAATACCTCAACACGGCAAAAGAATTAATAAAAAGAAAAGAAATTTTTGTTGATGAAAGCATGTTTACGGCTTTGGTTAACGAAATGGAAAAATCCGGCTATCCCGCGATACATCATTCAGCAAATTACGCTAAAGTTTATAAGCCGGCGTACAGAGTGGTTTCTAAAAAATATTGGACTTCAAAAAAATAACATTCTATTCTTACCTCAGTAGTATCATTGCACTATATTTGCATCAAGATTTTTAAAAGGTTTATATGAAACGTATAAGAATATATTCTTTGCTTCTGTTTGTATTTATATCAATTCAGTTAAATGCACAAACAGTAAAGCTAAAAATTATAGAAAGCACAGATGAACATGGCGCAATCTTTCCTTATGATTTTACAGAGCAAAGAGAAATAAACAATTCTCTTTCGCATGTATATTCATATATAAAACAAGAGCGCGCAAAAAAAGAACAAGAAGTTGTTTTGATTAACGGCGGAGATATAATTCAGGGAACTCCGGCAGTTTATTATTACAATTTTGAAAAACAGAATGCGCCCCATCTTCATGCGGAAGTTTTAAACTATATGAAATATGATGCCGCCGCAGTTGGAAATCATGATATTGAAACAGGACACCCGGTTTACGACAGATTTACAAAGCAGATAAAATTTCCGTGGCTTGCCGCTAATGCAATTAATGTAAAAACAAACAAACCCTACTTTAAACCATATACAGTTATTAAAAGGGATGGAGTAAGAATTGCAATTCTTGGATTGATTACTCCACACATTCCTTTTTGGCTCCCCGAAAATTTATGGAGCGGAATTGCTTGGGAAGACATGGTAAAAACCTCAGCTAAATGGATTGACATTATTAAGAAAAAAGAAAAACCCGATTTAATGATAGGTTTATTTCATAGCGGTGTTGATTACACATATAATAACCAAACGGCGGATCAAGAAAAAAATGAAAATGCTTCAAAGTTAGTTGCTCAAAGAGTGCCGGGTTTTGATATAATTTTTGTTGGACATGATCACAGAGGATGGAACTATAAAGAAAAAAATTCAATTGGTGAGGAAGTTTTAATACTTGGAGGCACAAGCAGCGGAAGAGATGTTGCTGTAGCAAACTGCGTTTTAACGTTCGATAAAACAAAGAAAGTATGGAATAAAGAAATATCGGGTGAAATTGTTCAAGTAAAAAACTTTTCTCCGGATGAAGAATTTTTGAAAAAGTTTAATCCACAATTTGAAGAAGTTAAAAAATATGTTTCAAGAACAATCGGCACGTTTACAGATGAATTAAATTCGGCACTTTCTTTATTTGAAGATAATTCGTTTGTTGATTTTGTGCACGACTTACAAATGGATATTACAGGTGCGCAAATATCTTTTACAGCTCCGTTAACATTAAACACAAAAATTAAGAAAGGAGAAGTAACAGTTGGAACGCTTTTCAAGTTATATCGTTACGAAAACCTTCTTTACACAACTAAGTTAACAGGACAGGAAATAAAAAATTATCTTGAGTTTTCATACGGGCTTTGGTTTAATACAATGAAGAATGCAGATGATCATCTTTTACTTTTTGATTTTGATGAATCCGGTAAAATTAAATATGATACCCGCAATCGTGCGCCTCGGCTTAAAGAACAGTTTTATAATTTTGATTGTGCTGCGGGAATTAATTACACAGTTGATGTTTCTAAACCGGTTGGAAGCAGAGTAAATATTTCGTCTATGAGCGATGGCTCGTCGTTCGATGAAAACAAAACATATACTGTTGCAATTAATTCTTATAGAGGCAATGGCGGAGGCAATCATTTAATTAGCGGAGCCGGCATTCCCAAAGAAGAAATTAATAAAAGAATAATTACTTCAACCGATAAGGACTTAAGGTACTATGCAATAAAATGGCTTGAGAAGAAAAAAGTGTACACACCCAAAACAACAGAAAATTGGAGGGTAATTCCTAATGAATGGTGGCAGAAAGGAAAAGAGAAAGACATGAAAATAATGGAGGGAAATTAAAGTGTTAATTTTTATTAATACTTAAGATTCTTATGTAAATAGAGTTTGTTATTGCGCGGAAAGGGTTGATGTTTGATATTTTATTTTTATGTTTCAAAAAGACTTCGTAGCAATCGCTTTCCAGCACTAACCAAGAATCTGATTTAAGGTTAAGAAGCAGTACACTAAATTCTGTTTGAACTGCGTTCGGGCAAAAGTTCAATAAAATTTAAAACCAAATACTACAAACCCATATAAAACCAATAGTCCTTTTACGCTTTGACACATAGCAAAGCCAAATAAAATGGCTTGTAATCATTCTTTAAACAAAGTAGATTTCGTTTGAATATAATAGATGGAGATCAAAATGAAAAAAGTACTCTCAGTTATTCTGTTAACTGTGATTGCGTTATTCATTACTACAATTAGAGCGCAAGACACAAATCTTAATTCTACAACATACAATTACTATTCTGTAATTGAAGTAAACAAAGATTTTGAACACAAAATTGAAGTTAAGCTTCCCGCCACGATGCTTCCTCTTGAATATGTTCTTCTTAACGGACCAGAAGGAATGAAGGTTGATAAAGAAAAAGGAATTGTAACATGGAAGCCGACTAAAATTGGAACTTATGTTGCCGAATTTGCAATTAATTTTCAAACAAAAAAAGTCGGTTCTGCTGTAATTAAATTATTAGTAGTAGAATCGTTTGGCACTATTTCTGGTAAAGTTGTCAACACGGATAATAAACCGCTTTCAGCTGCATTAGTTGTTCTCTACAAAAAATATACTTCTGCCGGAAAGCCGGATTATTTTGCTCCAATAATTAAAGCAGAAACCGATGTTAATGGAGTGTATAGTTTTCCAAGAATTGAAAATGGCATTTATGTCATAAGTGCTGAGCTTCGGTATGATAAAACTGACCCAACAGCAACTTACGCCACCACGTTTTTTGAAAACACTGCAGATATCAAACTAGCAAAAGAAATTAATGTTAATCAAACAAACCCAAAACACGAAATAAATTTTTCATTAAAGAAAACAGCAAAACCAATTGAGCCGCCAATAATAATTTCTTTAAGTAATTCATTTACTCTTACAACAGGAGAAGTTTTTAATTATCAGGTAAGTGAAAAAATACGCGCGCTTGCAATTCAAAACCCGAACTATAGTTTTGGAAAATTTCCGGAAGGAATGACAATTGACGCGGCTACTGGAAAAATTGCATGGACACCAACTAAAGCCGGTGAATATTTAGCAGAAATAATTGTTAAGTCTGGCGCAAATAAAGTTGCCACTGAATATTTGAAGTTTTGGGTTGTGGATTTTTACGGAACAGTTGCCGGCGTTGTTGTAAATGAAGAAGCAAAACCGCTTGTTAATATTGCGGTTACTTTATATAAGAAAATAACAGTCTCGCAAAAAGATTCTTACTCATCATATTATACCGCCTACACAAAGGCAGATGGTTCTTATATATTTGAAAAAGTTGTTGGCGGCGAGTATTACGTTTCCGCAAGACAGGCGTTGGAAAAATCAAATATTAGACCAACCGAGTTGTATCAAACCGTTTGGTATCCGGATGCGCCATCAATTGATAAAGCAACGGCAATAAAAGTTGCTGACAAAAACCAAGTTACGATAGATTTCAAAATGAAGAAGTTTATTGTGCCAACTCCGGTTTTTGCTACAGTAACCGGAAAAGTTACTAATGTTGAATTAAAGCCAATTGCAAATGCTTATGTTATAATTTCACAGGCTATTCCATCTGCAAGCGGTACTGTTTCTTATAATGGTTTAGGGCAACCCGAAAGTTTCCAAACTGCTAACTTGGGAATGTTTACCAATGTTGCGTTTAAAGCAGTTACTGATAGAGATGGCAACTACAAAGCATCTCTGCCAATAAACAATGTTTACATTTTTTCAAGTTTTGCTGAAGGCTACAATCTTCAGTATTACAAAGAAACAGCCAATGTTTTAGAAGCAAAAAAGATTGAGCTGAAATCAGAACAAACAGGAGTAGATTTTAAATTAACCCCGCTTCCGGTTGCAAAAGGAATTATTGCCGGAAAAGTTGTTAGCGCTGCCGGTGTCGCAGTTCTATCTAAAGTTGCATTAATTTCCGTTAGGGTTGATGGTCAAAACAAACCTATTGGTTTTAGCACAGTTAGAAGCACAAACTCAGATAACAATGGCGAGTTTGTTTTTGAAAAAGTTGCTAACGGAATCTATTATATACAAGCACTGCCAATAAAAGAGTATATGCCGGCTTACTATAATTCTAAAGAATGCGGAGTAAAAGAATCAAAGCTTGCCGAGCAAGTTGTACTTAAGAATGAAGAAACATTAAAAGGATTGCTTGTTTGTGTTAAAGATGTTCGTGTTGGTGGCGGAGGAAAAATCTCGGGTAAGATTAAAGAAGCAAACGGCAATCCGCTGGATGGAGTAATTGTTTATGCGGAATCTCAAAACGGTGATGAAAGTTCTTACTCTATTAGTGATGCTGCCGGCGCTTATGAAATTACTGATTTGAGTGTTGGTGTATTTGATATTTCTACTGATAAACTTGGATTTGCTTCGGCTTCAAACACCAGCGCGGTAATTGATTATGCAAAGAGTGCGTTTAATGCCTCGGTTGATTTAACAATGCCGAAAAATAATTCTACAACTGATGTAGAAAGTAAAAATGAAATACCAACCGGCTATGCGTTAAACCAGAATTATCCAAATCCGTTTAATCCGGAAACAACAATTAGTTATCAAATTCCTACAGCCGGATTTGTAACACTAAAAGTTTATGGTGCATTGGGAAATGAAGTTGCCATATTAGTAAATGAACACAAACAAGCCGGAACATATAACTCTACGTTCAACACTCTTGGCTCTTCACTAACTTCTGGTGTTTATTTCTACAGATTAACTTCGGGCAACTATTCAGAAGTGAAGAAGATGATGCTCGTTAAATAAAACAACTTCTGTAGAAAAAATTGAAAGCTGTTGCTCAAAAATGGGTAACAGCTTTTTTTGTTTGCATTATTTTATTACTAACTCTTGTAATTGAAAAAAAAAAAATCACAACTTGAAGCATTAGGGTATCATTACAAATGTTTTTTGCAGTTTTGGGCAAAAAAAGGTGAAAAAATTGGTAATTGTACTAATAGTTTTTTTGTTATTAGTAGATATATTTATCCATGTTCAAAAGGAGTAGTATTATGAAACAGAAGAAGTTTGCATTTTTACTAATAATGGTTAGTGTTTTTATTGTTGCCTCTTCTTGCAAAGAAAGCATAACCAACCCCGAACCAACACCTGGCAGAAGAGATTATGTGTGGGATGTAACAGAAATAAAACCTGGTAACGAAAGCCTTCATCTAACAGATATCTGGGGTAGTACTCCACAGAATATTTGGGCAGTAGGCTCCAGCAGTTATTCTGCAACACAGATATGGCATTTTAACGGTAAGCAATGGCGTTGTGATTCTATACCAAGATATGTACAACCAACCGCCATTTGGGGTAATTCTGATAATGAAGTATGGCTTGGTAATTTCAATAGCACAATCTGGAAATACAATGGTAATAATTGGGCAAAGTTTGGTGAATACAAAATAGATGGATATCATTTTGTTGGTTTTGAAGGTTTGACGGGAACCGCTTTTAATAATATATATGCTGTAGGGGCGACACAAAACAATACTACCCTAAACTACAAAGCAATAATAGCACATTACAATGGTTCTAATTGGAAGTTTGAAAATATGCCAACGGTAAAAGTTGGTTTAGAATTTGTTGAAATTGACCCTAAGTCAGGAGTGTTGGTTATAAGCGGTACAACATTCGAGAATACCATTTTTACAGCTAGATTGTATTGCTGGGATGGAAAAGATTTGAAAGAAATGCTTTCCGAGCGAGGCTGGTGTAGAGTAACCAAACTTGGTAACGAAATCTTTGCTACAATGAATTCTAAAATATATAGGTATGAAAACAAACAATTAGTTTTATGGAAAGACAACAGCAATACAAATATTTATGGTAATATAATATGCGGAAGAAGCAGAAATGATTTTTTTATTGGGAGCGGAGATGGAATAAAGCACTTTAATGGAACAAACTATGAAACTATTCATAGCGGAACAGATGTACGTGATATACTTGGGATCATATTTGAAAACGAAGTATTCTTAATGTATTATGGACGCGATAGCAAAAACTACATTATACATGGAAAATTGAAATAGGAGGAAAGAGAAAAACAAAAGAGGGTGCTCGCAACACCCTCTCAAAACACAAATAAAAAACAATAGGCTTCTCACCTTACCTGATGCTTAGCATCGGTGTTTTTATTTGCATAAACCAATATATAAAAAACATTTTAAAGAGGTAGTTATGAAAAATCTTAAAATAGTTGTTTTGATTGTTGTGTTAATTAATTCATTTATTCTGGCACAAAGTATTTCCTTTTCAAACCCAACAAATGGAAACACCTATACTTCAACAGGCAACAGTAGCAAAGTTGGAGTATACTTAAGTTACGGATACTCATATACACCAAGCCCAGTAGTAGTTATTAGTAATTATGTAAAACTTATATTGGGTGGTTCTCAAACATATTCTACGCAAGGTTCCTCTTATATACCAAATTATTTTGAAGTTGACCCGGGTTCGCATACATGGAAATTAGAATATTGGGAAATGCGGTTAGGAGAATCTGGTTATTATATTAGGGCCGAACAAGAGATTACATTTACTACTAAGTTTACAATATATGCGGCTAATAATTTTCCGGGTGGAGTAATCAATTTAGAGGGCAATCAAGTTAGTGTAAACGGAACTGCTAATAAAGTTAATAAATTTCCAAATGAATCTGTATCGGTTAGTTCAATCGAACAATCAAATAATAATTATTGGATGATCTGGAATACAAGCGGAACAAACAACAGCAATTGGAAAAATGGTAGTGCTAATATTTATGGAGCAACATCAAGCAGCTTATCATACACAGTCGGCTCGGGCGATAATGGTGTAACTTTGTCTTCAGATATGAAAAAGTTGTGTAGTATTACTTTATCTAATCCTGATCATCATATTTACTTAAATGGTAATACTTATAACTCTTCTGTAACTGCAAATGTTGTAGAGCAAAATACTATTTCTCCTTCTGCAGAAGGTTATTTTGTTGTTAACGGCATTGAACACGCTTTCCAAAATTTGTGGAAAAGTAGTTCTTCGGGACAAAACTTTGCTACTGTTACAGCCTCGCAACACGATACTTATACCGCGGTTTATAGAATACAAGCTGTTAATCCGGCAATTTCTTTTGGAACAACTCTTAATATGCCTATTGTTATCAATTGGACTGATAACCCAAATTCTAACGTTACTCAATATAGAATCCACAGAAGAGAATATAATAACGGCTGGAGTGCGGATCAGATAATCGCAAATGTTAACAGCGGTGTGCAAACATATACCGATAATGAATACATCTTAAAACCATGGAGACAAAATACTTGGCTGGAATATGGACTAACAGCATATTATACAGTAGAGGGCTCATGGTCTACCGGAGGAGCAAATACTCAAGTTTATGGTTTGCAGACATTAATGCAATCGGATGAATCTACTCTGATAAATACAGAAAAAGAAGTACCTACAAATTATTCAATCAGCAACCATCCAAATCCGTTCAACCCAACAACAACAATAAACTATCAACTACCAAAAGATGGAATGGTAACAATAAAAGTATATGATATAATAGGCAAAGAAGTAGCAACATTAGTAAACGAACAAAAAAGCGCCGGTTATTACAAAGTACAATTTAACGCGCGTCATCTCGAGCGAAGTCGAGAGATAACAAGCGGTGTTTACATAGCCACAATACAAGCAAGCGGGTTTAACAAATCAATAAAGCTTTTATTAACTAAATAGCCGCAAAGCTAAAGCAAAGCCGTCCTGGTGAATCGGGGCGGCTTTCTTTTTCCTACTTTTTAGCAAGTTCTTCATAAGCTTTTTCGAGATTCATTTTGCGTGCGCCTTGCCAGCGTTCTTTAAGATGTGCGAAGCCCGGAATTTCTGCCGCAGCTGCAATTTCTTCTTTCGATTTACCCGTTTGAATTTCACCATCAACAAACTCGGCCAACGCGCCAAGATATTTTTGCATCGATAAAAGATCGTTGACATTTCCCGTTAAGAGATCATTGTTAATTGCATGACCAAAAATAAACAGAGTGTCTTTAGGGTAATGTTTTACAATCTTTCCTAATGTTTCGTACCATGATTTAATTGAGCCGCCGCCATTGGAGTCTATAAAAGGAAAAGTCTGGTTGAAAACTAAATCACCAAGGTGAGCAATATTAGCTTCTTCAAAATGAATTACAGAATCACCACCGGTGTGAGCCGGACCGAAATATTTGGCTGTTACTTTTTCTTTACCAATCGTTTCGCTCCAAGTGTTTGTAAAAGTAGCGGTTGCGTAAGCTTGCGGTTTTGCCGGATCTTTTTTGTCGTTCTTCTCCTGAAAGGTTTTACAGTTTTCGTGAGCAACAATTTTCTCAGCATAATCTTTCAATATAATATTTCCTTGAGTGTGATCACCATGATGGTGCGTGTTGAATAGAACATCAATCTTGTGAGAAGTCTTTTGCTGTAAAGCGGCAATTAAATTTTTTGCTGTTTCGGGATATTGAGAATCAATAACAACAACTGCATCATTAGTTGCATACCAGCCAATTGTACCGCCGCGCTCGGTAAAAATCCCAATATTATTTCTTAGTTCCTTGAAGCCGTAAGTCTGTGTTTGAAGACTTGCAAATAGTTTTGATGAGCCAAAGAAAAAACCGCCGCTTAAAAGTGCGCCGGTTTTCAAAAAATCTTTGCGAGATAGTTTCATATTAGAATCCTATTGATTTTGTACAGTGAATAAACTTTTAATAATTTACAGTATAACAGTTTTTGTTGGCAACAAGTTCTTTATTAATTGAAAGGAAAGAGAAGAAAAGCTTTGTATTGTGATATTTTTAGTTTTGTTTATTTCTTTGAACAATTCCATCTTTAGCAGCATTTATAAAAGGAGCTAAACCAGAATGATTTTTAGTAAAAACAATAAATTTATTTTAGTACTAATTATTGCGCTATCGTTTTTTCTTGCAACGTGTAAAAGCAATGATCCTGTAGAACCAATAATAACTCCTGCGCGTGGTCAATTAGTTAGCTCTACAAACGGTGGTTCATTCACGGCACCGTTACTGCAAACAATTTTGAGCGCAATTCCTGGCGGCGAAAGTTTAAAAAATAAAATTCTTTTTGATGTTGATTACTTTAAACTTATTTACAGAACGGTTGATTCAAAAGGAAACGTAATTACTGTTTCCGGAGCGCTATTTATTCCAAAAGGAAAAACGAATCTTTCACTAATAAGCGTGCAGCATGGCACTCAAACAAAACGCACAAACGTGGGCTCGGTAAATGCACTAAGCGCGCCGGAAGGATTAATTGCCGCAGCGCTTGGCTACTTTGCTTTGGCGCCAGATTACATCGGTCTTGGCGAATCCAATGTTATTCATCCTTACCACATTGCTAAATCATCTGCAGATCCGGTTATTGATATAATTCGTGCTGGAAAAGAGTTTGCCGGCAAAAACAGTATTGCGTTAAATGGACAAATCTTTTTAGCCGGTTACTCTGAAGGCGGTTATGTAACCATGGCAGCACAAAGAGAAATTGAGCTGAATTATAAAAGTGAATTTCCGCTAACTGCTGTTGCTCCAATGGCAGGCGCTTATGATTTGAATATGACAGCAAAAAAAATATTGCAAGGGCAGACGTATAATCAACCGGCATACTTAGCTTACTTTTTGGTTGCTTACAATGATGTTTACGGTTGGAATAATCTCAATACATTTTTTAATTCGCCATATTCAGAAAAACTTTTAACTCTGTTCAACGGTAATTATACAACAGATGAAATTAATTCTCAGTTAACAAGCGACTTAACTAAATTAATTAACCAAAACTTTGCAAAAAACTACTTGGCAGGTACCGAAACAAATCTTACTGCCGCGTTTACAACAAATAGTTTACTTAATTGGAAGCCAATCGCTCCAATGCGTCTCTATCACGGTGATGCAGACGAGTATGTTCCTTATGAAAATTCTCTACAAGCCAAAAATTATTTTTTAACAAAAGGTGTGAATGTTGAATTAATAACGATTCCGGGAGGAAAACACGTTTCCTCTGCGCTTCCTTCAATAGTTGCGGCAATAGAGTGGTTTGGAACTATGAAGCTTTCAAAAAATTATTTAGCAAAGAATTAACAAGCGAGATAAAAATGAAACAATGGTACGAAGAATTATTTATTAATTATGCTAACACTTATGATAAAGAAGTGTTTATAACTGGTACTGCTATAGAAGTTGATTTTATAGAACGTGAAATCAATTACGATAAAACGAAAAAAATATTAGATATTGGGTGCGGAACCGGACGTCATTCAATAGAACTGCTTAAGCGCGGGTATAAAGTTAAAGGATTTGATTTGTCAGAAGATCAGCTTGCTAAAGCAAGAGAAAAAGCAAAAGCTTGTGGAGTTGATTTTGTTTGTGAAAGAAAAGACGCGCGCGATTTTGATTATGAATTTGAGTTTGACTTAGGAATTATGATTTGCGAAGGCGCTTTCCCTTTAATGGAAACCGATGAAATGAATTTTAAGATTTTGCAAAACGCTTACAAATCAATTAAGCCAGATGGAAAATTAATATTTACTACACTTAATGGATTGTTTCCTCTATTTCATTCTGTAAAAGAGTTTATCAATCAGACAGATAGAGAGAACCGTTCGCAAGAAAATACTTTCGATCTAATGACATTCCGCGATCATTCGCTTTATGAAGCGGTTGATGATTCCGGCGTTAAGAAAATTTTAAAGTGCAACGAAAGATATTATGTGCCTTCGGAAATAACTTGGCTTTTAAAGTCTATCGGTTTTAAAACCATTGAAATCTTTGGCGCAAAACTCGGCGCATTCAGCCGAAGTGATAAATTGACAACAGAAGATTTTGAAATGCTTGTTATTTCGACAAAGTAATTAAGTGGATAAAACAATTTCGGAAAACATTTTAATCAGCGATGATAAGAATCTTCTTCAACTGGAAGTAGTTCATAGTTATCTAACGCGATCTTATTGGAATGAAGGAATAACAATTGATTTCGTAAAGAAAGCAATTGATAACTCATTCTGTTTTGGTGTTTATTGTTCACAAAAACAAATAGGATTTGCAAGAGTTGTAACCGACTATGCAATAAATGCGTATCTATGCGATGTTTTTATTTTAGAAGAATACCGCTCTCAAGGTCTTGCTAAACATTTATTGGATTTTATTTTTGCTCACCCTGAACTAATTAAAATTAAAACATGGCGGCTTGCAACTAAAGACGCCCATAAACTCTATTCAAAATATGGCTTCGTTCAAGCAGAAAAACCCGAAAGGTTGATGGAAAGAAAAACAAAATTGTGGTAATGTAATAGTTCCAATAAAAAACTTTCGGCATGACAAAATGAAAATACTAGTTGGCTCAAAGAATCCGGTAAAAATAAATTCTGTAGAAGAAGCATTCCAAAATTACTTTGAAGAAATTGAAGTTGTTGGAATTGATGTGGATTCGTTAGTTTCAAATCAACCCATTGGCGATGAAACTTTTATTGGCGCTAAGAACCGCGTTTTAGCATTGATAAAAGAAAATGAAACAAATAATTATGGCGCAGAGTTTTTTATAGGGATTGAAGGTGGAATCGTAAAACTTTACGATAAATGGTTTGCGTTTGGCTGCATGTGTGTTGCAGATAAAGATGGAAACATCGGCTTCGGTTCTTCGCCACAATTTGAATTACCCGCCATAGTAACAGAAAAATTGTTGAGCGGAATTGAACTTGGAGAAGTGATGGACGAAATTCAAAATCAAGAAAACACAAAACAAAACCATGGTGCAATAGGTTATTTTACAAACGGTATTATGAACAGAAAAGAACTTTATGTTGAAGGATTAAAAGTAGCTGTTGTGCCATTTTTACATAAGAAAATGTATTTCACAAAATTGTAATCTTACTCTTAATCAAATCCTTAATTCGTTTATAACACAATAAGAGTAAGATCATGATCAAGATTATTATAAAGAAGGAGAGATAATGAATTTACAATTTTACCAAGTAGATGCTTTCACAAGTAAACTGTTTGGCGGAAATCCGGCAGCTGTTGTTCCATTAGAAAAATGGCTTGATGATGAAACGATGCAAAACATTGCGATGGAAAATAATCTTTCTGAAACGGCTTATTTTGTTAAGGAAGGAACACACTATCACATACGTTGGATGACTCCCGTTGCAGAAGTAAGTTTATGCGGGCACGCGACCTTGGCTTCTGCTTTTGTAATTTTCAATTTTATTGAAAAAGAAGCAGCCCAAATAAAATTCATGTCTATGAGTGGAGAATTAATAGTTGATAGAGAAGGTGAGCTTCTCTCTCTAAATTTTCCATCAAACAAACCGGTAAAAATTGAAACAACCGATTTAATAAGAACAGCTGTAAAAATTGAGCCGCTTGAGGTTTTAGAAGGTGGAAACTACATTCTAATAGTTTTAGAAAATGAAGAATATGTTAAAGACTTGAAACCAAATTTTGAGCTTTTTAAACAAATACACTCGCATGGGGTAATAATTTCATCTATAGGAAAAACAGTTGATTTTGTCTCACGAATGTTCGCTCCGAACCAGGGCATAAACGAAGATCCCGTAACCGGATCTGCACATACTGTCTTGATTCCTTATTGGGCAGAAAAACTTGGTAAGAAAAATTTTCGTGCACTTCAGGTTTCAAACAGAGTAGGCGAACTGTTATGTGAAGATTTAGGTAATAGAGTCAAAATTAGCGGAAAAGCTATGCTTTATGCCACCGGGAATTTATTTTTAAGTTTATAATTAGCAAAAATCTCTGCATATTAGCTTTAAGTATTTCGTTTTTGCTATTTTTAGGATGATAAAAACCGGATATTTTTCCATAATACGAGTCCGTATGAAAATTTTTCGTGGTGTGTTTTTGCTTTTTCTAGCAAGCGTATTGCTTTCATGTGATGCGCCGCGCCTTAATCCTTTTGATCCGCAAGGAGTGGAATATAAATTTGCCGAACTCGATGGAAATGTATTCACATCAGAACTTCCTAAAAGAGCAATTGCTAATGTTGTGGTTACTTGGGAAAATCAAAATGTTTCTGTTAAAACCGATACTAATGGATATTATAGAATTACAGACATCCCAAGAATAAATGGTAATCTTCATTTCGAAAAGCCTGGTTTATCAAAAGAAACACGTTTTGTTGATTGGCAGAATAAAAATTATGTAAAAATTGGACTAGAACTTTCGTCAACTATCGGAAATATTGATGGCTTTTTATACACGTCTGATCAAACCCCAATTCCAAACGCAAAAGTATTTTGGAAAAATCAAAGAATTACAATAAAAACAGACGGTGCCGGTTACTTCTTAATAGATGCCGTTCCTTTAATAAATGGATGGATCTATTTTGAAAAAGAAGGTTTTAAAACAGATTCTCTATTAGTTGAATGGAAAGATCAAAAAGCAATTCATCTCGAAAGAAGAACTATTGCTTACAATTTAGGCGATATCGAAGGTAGAGTATTAAATTCGAGCTTACAACCTTTAGAAAAAGCCGCCGTTAAATGGAGCGGAACTTTAACAACAACATTTATTACCTCTGGCGATGGCAAATATAAATTCTCTAATGTACCTATACAAAACGGAAAAATTTATTTTGAGAGAGATAGTTATAAAAAAGATTCAATTGTTGTTCAGTGGAAAGATGTTAAAGTAAAAACCATTGATGATTTTTCAATGAAAGATTCTCATGGAGATTTACAAGGAAAAATTAACTATGCAGATAGACCAACTGTTGGTGTGCCTGGTGTTTTTGTTCATTGGAAGGGAATAACAACAGTTGCGCAAACAGATGCCGAGGGCAATTATAAATTTTCTAATATACCTATTAAAAGCAGTATGTTGATTCTTGAAAAAGAAGGATTTAAAAAAGACTCTATTACAGTTTCGTGGGAAAGTGGTAAAACACGAATAGTAAATGCATCTATTGAATACAAAACCGGAACCTTAACAGGAGTTGTATTAAAAGCTAAATCTCCGGCTGCTTTAAGCGGTGTTAAAGTTCATTGGAAGAACCAAAACATTGTTAAAGAAACCGATTCCAAAGGCGGTTACACAATACCGAACGTGCAGATGAACGACGGCTTCTTATACTTTGAAAAAGCTGGTTATTCTAAAGATTCAGTTTATGTGCGATGGGGTATACAAAACACTATAGATCTTAAAGAATCTCGCCTTAATTCGATTCCAATTTTAAATACAATTGATATTTATTCAGTTGTTACAAACAAATTTCCGGATGAATTCAAAACCAAAAAATTGAATATTGAGGCAAAAGTTTCTGATGAAGAAAATGATATAGACAGTGTGTTCATTCAGTGCAGCCCTATTAATGTATATATACCACTTGATTACAATATTTCCACGAAAAGTTTTCAGAGAGAGCTAAATACTGCCGAACTGAATGTTAGTTACATAGACGAAGTAATTGGGCGCAATTTTGATATAGTTGTTAAAGATGTTAATGGTAAAAAGTTTACACTGGGTCCGGCACAGTTGAAAAGAGTTATCTCACAACAGTTTGATATGAAATATTCTTCTCCAATACTAGGAACTGTTGTTGGGTCTCAGCCAACATTGCGTTGGCAAAATATTAATCTTGAATATAACTATAGATATTACATTGAAATTTATACCGACGAAATACCGGCTACTTTAGTTTGGAGAAGTAATAGATTTTCCAAGGATTTAATCTCGTTTAATGTTAACACAACTTTACCAAAAGGAGATTATTTCTGGATTATTTGGTGTGAAGATGATTTTAGAAATCGTGCTTCTGCTAAACCAGCAACATTTACTGTGCAATAGCAACTGAGGACAATGAAAAATTTTATAGCGGAAAATATAAACCACATTAAAAATCTGTCGAAGAATGAGTTCGAATCTCTTTATGAGTTTACCGAAATTCTAAACAGCGCTAAAAGACAAGAAAGTTTAATTGAAGATGCGATTGATATTGTTATTAAAGTAATCAACGCAGAGCGTGGACTATTTGTACGCTATTTTGATTTAACAGACTCTTTTTCCATAATTACTGCAAGAAAAATTTCTAACGAAAGCATTACGGATCTTCATCAATTTTCATCCGGCATCTTGCAAAAAGTTATTAAAGAAAAAAAACCGCTTCTTTATCACGATGTTATGAGCGACCCGAATCTTTCGCAATTTGAAAGCGTACAAATACATAGAATAAAATCTGTGATCGGCGTTCCAATTATTCGTGAAGAGAAAGTTTGGGGAATTATAATTGCAGATAGCCAACTTGATAGAAGAGAGTTTACAGAAGAGAATCTTCTCTTTATGAATTTCTTTTCGAACTTGGTTTCCCTTGCGCTCGATAGAATTATCAAACTGGAAGAGCTGGAAAAAGAAAATCAAATTTTGATTAATCGCCTTCAATCTACTGAAACAGTACCAGAGATGATCGGCGACAGTCAAACAATGAGAAACCTTGCTCTCTTGATTCACAAAGTTGCTCAAACAGATGCAACTGTTTTAATAACTGGAGAAAGCGGAACCGGAAAAGAAGTTGCCGCAAAAGCTATTCATGAATTAAGTAAAAGAAAAGATAAACCATTCCTTGCGCAATTCTGCGGCTCAATTCCCGATAATCTTCTTGAGAGTGAATTGTTCGGTTATAAAAAAGGTGCATTTACAGGAGCCAATACTGATAAACAAGGATTACTAGAAGCAGCCGATGGCGGAACGTTTTTTCTTGATGAGATAGCAGATATTTCACCAGCGCTTCAAGCAAAACTTCTACGAGTGTTAGAAAACCGAGAAATAATTCGCCTTGGCGATGTAAAGGTTAAAAAAGTTGATGTTCGAATTCTTGCGGCAACAAATAAAGATTTGCAACAGTTGGTTAAAGAAGGTGCATTTAGAGAAGATTTGTTTTACCGACTTAATGTTTTTCCAATAAAAATGCCGCCGTTGCGAGAGCGCCGCGAAGACATTCCGTTACTTGCGCGACATTTTATTAATAAAATTTCTAAGCAACATATTACAATAGACTCTGCCGCCGTAAAAAAACTGGAAGGATATTTTTGGCCGGGCAACATTCGCCAACTAATGAATGTAATTCAACGTGCATTAATTCTTTCGGACACAGATAAAATATCCGTAGACAATGTTATTATTGAAGATGAAAGAAGTCTAGAAAATTTTAACGGAACACTCGGCGAGTTTGAAATTTTACTTTTGAAGAAAAGGCTTGAACAATTTAGCGGAAACAGAACTTTAACAGCAAAATCTCTCGATGTTTCTGTTCGATGGATTCAACTTAAGCTTAAGGAGCTCGGCATTCAATGATTACGGGCTTAAGTTCAGAAATTCTATTCGAAAAATTTCAGATAATCGAAGTTCTCAAGAAAGATGAACACGCTGCTGTTTTTCTTGCAAACCATATTTACTTAAGTAAAAAAATTATTTTAAAAGTTCTCAATACAGAAAAAATATCTGATCAAGCCCTTGTAGAAAGATTTAAACGCGAAGCAAAAATTTTAGCCAAGTTAGATAATCCTTATGTAATAAAAGTTCTCGATTTCGGAATGTTCAAAGAGTTCTTTTACATTTCTTTTGAATACATAGAGGGATTTTCTTTAAGAAATCTTTTTAAGAAAGAACAAATTAACAACGAACAGAAAAAACATTTAATGGTTCAGTTGTTAAAAGGCTTGTACTATGCCCACCTGTTTCAAATAATTCATCGTGATATTAAACCCGAAAATATTTTTGTTGACAACGGCCTTAATCTTAAAATTGGCGATTTCGGGTTAGCGCTTTCCGCGGAAGATAATTTTGTAACAAATCCCTACTCAATTGTTGGAACGCCGAGCTATATGAGTCCGGAACAAGTACGCGGGGCAAAATTAAATGCTCAAAGTGATTTATTCTCTGCCGGTATTGTTTTGTATGAAATGTATACGGGAAAGAATCCTTTATTAAAAGAAAACGTTAGCCTAACGCTAAACGAAATAATGGCTTTCGATGAAGAGAATATTTCAAAAGGGTTGGATGAACAAGAACAAGAAATTAAAGATGTTATATATCACCTTATAAGAAAAAATGCTAAGGATAGATACGCAACTGCGCTTGAAGCTTTAGATGACCTTGGTGTTTCTATAGAACAACCAACAATGGTTCTAAACGCCGAAGAATCTAGAATGTACAAAAACCGAATGAAGACAATTGCAGCAATTACAACTGTTGTTGTAATTGTTATTGCTCTAATTGCATTAAGGGTTTTTGATTCAGTTAATAAAGAGTCCGGTCAAAATATTAGTTTCGGTGATTCAACATATCAACAGACAAAAAAACAACCTTCCGAAGATTTGCCGAATAGGAGTGATCAAAAAGACTCAGAAGATTTGAAAAAACCGTTAATCGACACTCAGAAAACTGATAACCAGCTAACCAATCAAAATGAACAGAAACCTAACTTGCAAGAATTGCAAACAGAAAAAGTAGTTGGAAATGGCTGGCTGCGGGTTCGTGCCGTGGTAGGTACAAGAGTTGTAATTGAAGGAGAAGTTTATCCTGAAGCGCTTTCAAAAGTTATATATCTGCCTGTTGGCGAATACAATGTAAAATTTGAAAACGATGATTTTTCCTCATATACAGAAAAAGTTAAAATTGATGCTAAACAAGAGACTTTAATAAGAGTCGATTTTACAAACCAAGTTGCCTTTGTAACCTTCGATGTTCGTCCGGAAGCACAAATCTACATTGATGGCAGTAAAAGAGGCGAGTGCCCGCCGGTACTAAGAATGATACCGCTTAAGCCTGGTATTAGAAGAATTACACTTAGAAATTCATCAAATAAAGATGTTGATACAACAATTAACGTAAGTAAAGGGGACACACTAATATTTAGTTATAAATTTAAGAAGTAGATGGTATGATAATTGACAATCTACACAAAAGAGCGCAGTAAAAATGAAAAAACTATTTATTATTGCTTTGTGCATGGTTTTTTATGCAAATGTTTTGCATAGCCAAACTCCTTATTGGAAACTTGCGCCCCGCAAAATGCCTTTTCCGGTTTCTGGCGGACAGGCTGTATATGACTTAAATTCTGGAGGCACAAAGGTATACATCTTAGGAGGTTATTCAGACTCTCTACATAAAACCGTTGACTGGATTCAAGAATATGATGCCGAAGCAGACAGTTGGAAGATGGTTGGTCGTATGCTTCAACCGCGTAGACAATTTGTAGCTGGAATATGGAACGGAAACATAGTCTATTTTGGCGGCGCACACGATACCTCTATCACAAAGACAACTCTAGAAATTTGGAATATAAACACAAAACTAACACCAAGTATTTATGATGTTAATGTTGATTTTGGGAGATCATTTGCTACCGGCTATGTTGTTGGAGATAATCTGTATATGTTCGGTGGTTCACCATCGGCAGGCGGAAAAATATCTTATATAGCTTCTTATAATCTAAACACTAAAAATATAACATGGAATTATGATTTTGTTTCTGAGGATAAACCAAGAGAACAAATGACTTTTTTGGTCAATAATAATATTTATGTATTTGGCGGCGCTTTTAATGGAGTAATTGATAGAATACAGAAATTTGTTGTTCCCGCACAAAAAGGAGAAATTCTTAGCGTTAAACTTCTTGAAAAAAGAGCTGGTGGAGCTGCCGTGTATAGCTCTATTCATAGAAAAGGTTTTTTAATTGCCGGTTATAACGAGGCGAGCGAAGCTCTAAGAACTGCCGAAGAAATTATTGTTTATGCAGATGGGTCTTTAAGTATATCAAAACTTCCTTCTCTTAAATATGCTAGAAATAATCCAATGGCTGTTGATTACAAGGGAATTATAGCGGTATTTGGAGGAAGAGACTCCTCTCAAAAAGTTGTTCCTTTTGTTGAAGCGCTTTTAAGCATTCAAACCGGTGTAAAAGAAAACACAATTCCTGTTGAGTTCAAATTAGATCAAAACTATCCAAATCCCTTTAATCCGAATACAACTATTAGTTATCAACTTTCTAAACCAAGTAATGTTTTATTAATAGTTTATGATGTGCTGGGAAATAAAGTTGCAACTTTGGTCAATGAATACAAACAGCCCGGTTATCATAAAAAAGAATTTTCATTTGGTAGCAGTCAATTACCTTCTGGAGTTTATTTTGCTCGGATGCAAGCGGATGGGTTCATTAAAACAATAAAAATGTTGTTGATAAAATGATGAAACGTTTGTTAATAATTCTATTCGCACTCACAACAATATTGTCTGCTCAAGAAAATATTATAGAGCGAATTAAAAAGCTTTGCTACGAAGAATATGATTATGAAAAAGTTATTCAGCTTTCTAATGATTTAATAAATAGCAAAGAACTTGCGGATTCTACACGTATTGATCTATTTTTTATGCGCGGCGTTTCTCTTTACGCGCTTGGCAACGAAAGTCTTGCTCGCACAAGTTTTGAAAACATTCTTGGCATAAAAAAAACATATATGCCAGATGTAAGAAAAGTTTCTCCAAAAGTTCTTTTGATTTTTAATGAAGTTAAAGCTGAGTATTTCCGTCAAAACCCAACACAGGCTACATCACCGGAAGACATAGCGAAGATCATCAGCCTTGCCGCCGAAAGAGAAAATAAAATTAAAAATGCAGCTATTAAAAATGTTTTTCTGCCTGGCTGGGGGCAATACTCTCAAGGGTTTACTACAAAGGGAATCGTTTTTGGAACCCTTTCAAGTGCAAATTTGGCGGCAATGATTTACTTTATTTTCGATACAAACAAAAAACAAGATTCATATCTTTTAGAAACCAATAAAAATTTGGTTGAAAATAAATATTCATCTTATAACTCGTCTTATAAAATTAGAAATTCATTAATTGTTTCATTTGCCGCATTGTGGATTTATTCTCAAATAGACATGCATTTTTTCAACAACTCTTTGCCAGAAGCTCAATTAAGCGAACCAATAAATAATTTAACCAGCGAAAAATCAATTGGTATCGGGCTCTCAATTCCACTAAGATGACGCAGATTATTCGGCAATTGCGAAAAATATTCGTACTCACCAAATATTTTTCTTTAAAAAGTTGATAAAAACTTTAATTTTGATGAAAAAATAAACTTCATTTCTTGGCACGTACCTTGCAACTATTATAGCACACACACAACGGACTCCGTCCTTAAGATTGGCGAAGGGAAAAAAGTTTAAGAATATCCTTCGCCTTCTTCTTTTTAAAGCAACAAACAATACAATATCAGATTTCAGTACTAAATTCTTAAGTTTTATATTAAACGTATTATTGTATATATTTTCAAACCAAATAAACAAAGATGGGTTTCAAGTTAAAGAATGGATTTTAAGTCAGAAAAAATTAGTGATATTGGCGTTGTTCATGTTTATTTAACAAGGGCAACTTTAGCAAAAGCAGTTAATTTTAAAGATTTTACAACAGAAATTATTTCCTCCGGTACAAGCAAACTTGTAATTGATCTTAGCATTTGTGAATATATTGATTCTACTTTTCTTGGAGCAATGGTTGCCTTGTTAAAAAAAGTTAATTCGCTTAATGGCGATTTGAGATTAGTGTATAATAAAGAAATGCCTTCTTTAGTTTTTGTTCTAACTCGAATGGACAAAGTTTTTAAAATCTTTCCAAATTTGACCGAAGCGGTTGATAGTTTTAATTCCGGAAAACCAAAACTTACTTGGAAGTAATTATTCTTTTATAGTTATAACTTTATATATTCTATCGTTTGGCCTAACCAATTCATTACAAACAAAAGTTACTTCCTTTCCCTTTTCACCAGTAGAAATTTTGTTTTCATCCAACATCAATTCGTTCAGTTTCAATTCTACGGTTCCTGTAGTATTACCAATTATGTAAATTGTTTCTCCAGTACTAATAACATCAGCTTCCAGCTTAACAGAAACAACGTTACTTTTTTTGTAATAATTAACAACTTTTCCGACATAAGATTTCTTTGTAGTGGCGGCGCTTCCGTAAATATTTGCAAAATCTTGAGAAGTTGGAGTTCCTAAATAAAATCCGGTTGAAAAACCGCGGTTGTATACTTTTTTTAGTTCATCTACAAAATGCTGTTTAATTTCATCCGTCAGTTTATCTTCAAAATATAGATCGATTGCTTGACGGTATATAGAAACCACTTTTGCTATGTATTCGGGCGCGCGTTTTCTTCCTTCTATTTTAAAAGAATCTATTCCGGCTTCAATTAATTTATCAATGATTTCAATTGTGCATAAATCTTTTGGAGACATAACATAATCTTCGCCAAGAACTAACGAGCCGTTCTCATCTTTATCTATAACTTCAAACTCGCGTCTGCATGGCTGAAGGCACTCTCCTCGGTTTGCACTTTTCCCAAATAGGTCATGACTCATAAAACATCTTCCGCTGACAGCAACACACATTGCCCCATGTACAAAAGTTTCTATTTCAATTTCCGACTTACTTTTTATTTCGCGTATTTTTTCCAAAGTACATTCTCTGGCAAGTACAACTCGTGAAGCGCCAAGATTTTTAAAAAACTTCACAGAAGCCGAGTTTGAAATAGACGCTTGTGTGCTAATGCAAAACGGCATTTGATGTTCTAAACACTTTTGAATTACCGACATATCCCAACAAATTATTAGTGTTATGCCGGCTTGTTTTGCTGTTTTAACAATTTCATCTAATTCATCTAATTCATTTTCATATACTATAGTGTTAAGTGTAAGATGAGTATCAATGTTTTTTTCGGAGCAATATTTTACAATTTCTCCCAGTTCCGATTTATCAAAATTGCCGGCAGCGGCACGCATGTTTAATTGTTTCACTCCAAAGTAGACTGCATCGGCACCACTATTTATTGCCGAATTTAGCATCGCCCAGTTTCCAGCCGGAGCCAAAAGTTCCGGTTTCTTATTTTTTAACATTTCGTCCTTAACTTTATGTGCGCAATAATAATAAATAATGTTTAATTATTTTTGAATACAACTTTTTCTCTAAGCATGAATAAAAATTTTGTTTTAGCATTGATTGGCATAGGTGTTGGTGGAATTGGGTTTGGTTTAATTACTCCGGTAACCGTTGTTTTACTCGAACAAAATAATGCACCAAGCTGGATATCCGGAACATCTGCAACCATTGGTTATTTTAGTGTTGTTTTATTTTCGGGTGCAGCTGGAAGGCTTATCGATAAATACAATGTTAGAACAACTTTGCTATATGGCTTATTAGTCTGGATGCTGGGCGCGCTTCTTCATGTGTTTTGGTATATTTATCCATTATTGTACGCAGTTAAATTTATTATGGGAATTGGCGGCACGCTTGTGTTTGTAGCCACAGAAGTAACAATAAATAATTACAGTAACGAAACTAATAGGGGAAAAAATATTGGTCTTTATGTAGTTTTACTTTCTGTTGGAATTGCTCTTGGCACACTGCTGATTTGGACTATAAAACTTGGCGATTGGGTTCCGTTTGTTATTGGAGCGTCTATCATGTTTATTGTTCTTTTTGTGCAATTTGCTTTGTTTGAACCAATTAAAACAGAGTTAACCAACAAAACAATTGCAAAGCTATCTATTAAGAAAATTCCTTTGATTGGTTTAGTGTCATCGTTAGTTTATGGATTATTCGAATCATCAGTAATTGTTGCTCTTCCAATATATGGATTGCGTAACGGGTTTAGCAGCAATGAAGTAGCATTTTTTCTTGCCTCGTTTGTAATAGGTGGAATAATTCTAGGTTATTTATTAAGCACTCTCTCCGATAAGGTTTCTAAATTTAATTTGTTGTTGTATATCGCGCTTTCGTTGGGATTGTTTTTTACTTTACCAATAGTAAGCACAAATTATTATTTCTTATTAGTAGTATTTTTTATTATTGGCGGTATAGTTCCAGCATTTTATACTGTTGGGTTGAACCACACAATTGAAAATGTTGAAAAAGTTTTTGTTGCTCAAGCTAACGGTTATTATATAATGATGTATGGAATAGGAACAATTGCAGGTCCATTAATTGGAGTGGGACTTATTGAGCTAGATAAACACAGCGGCTATTGGCTTTTTTCTGCCGCGTTATGTTTTTGTTTTACAATTTGGTTTAAAATTTTAAAGAGAATTCGTTAGTTATAATATCAATTGAATTTATTATCTTCGTCTCAAAATATCAGCCAATTTTAAGATGAAACCCAAAAACACTAAGAAAAACGCAACATCAAAATCTAAAATTGCCTCAAAAGGAAACAATAAATCTAAAAAAGAGATTTTTGAGTATGGCGATATTTTAGCAACAGCAACGCCAATTTTGATTACTAATTCCTCTTTTAGCTTTATCAAAGCAAATAAAGCACTATCCGAAAATTTTGGAATCAAACAGAATAAAATCTCTTATGAATTTTTCAAAGAAGAAAAATTTATTTCCTCGAACAACAAACTTATCACTTATGATGAATTGCCCTTTATTCTAGCGGCAAAAGAAAAAGAAAACATCACGAATTTTGAAATTAAAGTAAAGTCCGAAGACGGTTCGGAAAAATGGTTTCAAGTAAATTCCTTTATTCAGAAAAAAGCAAAAGAGTTTTTCGTATTTAGTTTCTTTGTTGAAGTTACAAAGGAAAGAGAAGTCCAAAACATTTATAACGAAACTATAAGTTCTATTACAACCGTACTTTATTCAACAAGCCCGGATGGATCTGATTATAATTTTGTCTCGGAAGCAGTAAGAACAGTATTTGGATATTCACCAGAAGAGATTTATAAAAACAAGAATAAACTGCTTCGCTCAATCGTTCCCGGCCATTTTAAAAACTTTAAAGAATTTATTTATTCACTTCGAAATGGCAAAGAAGTATCTGTAGAATATAAGATGCGCGACAGATTTGGAAAAGAACATTGGGTGCGCCATACAGGCGCGCCAATTTATAAAAACGGTGTAGTTAGCAGAATAGTTGGTATCATTCAAGAAATTACGGATGAAAAAAACACTCAGCTTAAGCTTACAAACTCCGAAGAACGATTTAGAATGCTTATCGATACAGCAGACGATTTAATCTTTATTCTAAACGGGTTTGGTTACTTAAGCATGGTAAATAAAAGCGGCGCATCTACTTTAGGTTACACGCCGGAAGAAATGATAGGCAGACACTTCTTAGAGTTTGTAGACAAAGAAGATGAAAGAAAAGTTGCTGAAGCGTTTACAAAAATATTGGAATCGAGCGGAATAACAATTTTTGAAGTAAACATCCTAGACCGCTTTGATAAAAGCGTGCTTTTTGAAATTCATGCGCGCCCAGTATTAGCCGATGGTATTGTTAGTGGTATGTTAAGTATTGGCAGAAATATTACTCGCAGAAAAAGTGATGAACACAAAATTAAAGAGCTTAATGCAAAGCTAATAGAAGCTAATAGAATAATTTCCATAGAAAGAGAACGAGCTAGGCATAAGATTACGGTTTTGGAAGAACTTAATAAACTTAAAAGTGAGTTTATCTCAAATGTTTCTCACGAACTTCGTACACCACTAGCATCAATAGTTGGCTTTGCAGAAACAATTTATTTTGATCTAGATATTTCGAAAGATACGCTTAAAGAATTTAGCAATATTATTCTTACCGAAGGCAGAAGGCTGGCAAAGCTAATTAATGACTTGCTTGATTTTTCTAAGCTTGAAAGCGGTGAAGAAGAATTACAAAAAGATAATGTTGATTTAACAGACATATTGGAAAAAGTAATTCTCGGCTTTGAGCAAAGCATAAAAGATAAAAACCTTATTCTTTCAAAAGAATTTTTAAATCGTGAAATAATAATAAGCGCTGACCGAGAACGATTAAAAAAAGTTTTTTCAAACATTCTATCCAATGCAGTTAAGTTTACAAATTCCGGCGGAAGAATTTCTGTCTTTATTCATGATTTTGGAAAAGAAATTGAAGTTGCAATTTCTGATACTGGAATTGGAATACCGGAAAGAGATTTACCAAACTTGTTTCAAAAGTTTGGCAAAGTTACAAGACCAGGCGCACAATTAACCGGAGCCGGGTTTGGTTTAGTTAGCACAAAACAAATTATTGATCTTCATAAAGGGTTTATTAAAGTTCGCTCTGAAGAGGATAAAGGAACAACATTTATTATTCGATTACCAAAGTAATAACAGCCGAGAGATATGGAAAAACTAATTTTTATTGTTGATGACGAAGAGTCAATTCTTAAAATGCTTTCTCACTGGGTTAAAAACCAATGGGGTTATAATGTAAAAACATTTACTAATGGAGCTGATGTTCTTAACAGCATTTCTGAAAGCCCGGATTTGGTGTTGCTCGATATTATGCTTCCGGATATTAATGGAAACGAGGTACTGGGAAAGATTAAACAGCGCATTCAAAATATTCCTGTTATAATGCTATCCGCACAAGGTAGCGTTGAAGTAGCTTTGGAATCTGTTCGCCTTGGTGCTTTCGATTATTTTCCAAAACCAGTAGATAAAAATAGACTTGAGCCGGCAATTAGAAATGCTATAAAAAACTATGACCTTGAAAGAGAAGTTGAAAAACTAAAAGAAAATCTTAAAAAAGAGTATAGTTTCGATAATATCATTTCCGCAGATAAAAAAATGCAAGATGCCTTTAGAATGATTTCTAAAGTACTTGATAATGATATTACGGTATTAATTACTGGAGAAAGTGGTACTGGAAAAGAACTTGTTGCGCAAGCAATCCACTACAACGGAAAACGAAAAACCGCTCCCTTTGTAGTTGTTAATTGTGCTTCCATACCAAGAGAGCTTCTGGAAAGTGAATTGTTTGGGCATGAGAAAGGTGCTTTTACAGGCGCGCATCAGAGAAAAATTGGAAAGTTTGAACTGGCAAAAGGCGGTTCAATTTTTCTAGATGAAATTGGGGAAATGGAAATGTCTCTTCAAGCTAAGATTCTAAGAGTAATTCAGCTTAAAGAATTTGAAAGAGTTGGAGGCAACGAAGTTTTCAAAACCGACGTCAGAATTATTTCTGCCACAAATAAAGACTTAAAGACAGCAGTTGATAACAAGCAGTTTCGCGAAGACTTGTATTATAGATTAAGTTCTTTCCCAATTCAAATTCCTCCTCTAAGAGAGCGTAAAGCAGATATAGTTGTTTTGATAAATCACTTTGTTAAAACATTCAATGAAAAGCTGGGCAAGGAAATTAAGGGAGTAACAAAAACTGCGCTTAAATATTTATACGATTATGATTGGCCAGGTAATATTCGAGAACTTGAAAACTTACTTGAGCGGTGTATAATTCTTACAGATGGCGAAACAATAGATGTTGATATACTTCCTCAGGCTATTACAAATCAGATTGGGTCATCAAGCTTCAGCGGAAGCGGCGTTTTGTTTGGAGATGACTCACCGGTAATTCCTTTTGAAAAACTTAAGGAAGAAGCTATTCGTCATTCTCTAAAAGTTACCGGAAGCAACATTGTTGAAGCGGCAAGGAAACTAAAAATTGGAAGAGCAACTCTTTATAGATTGATGGAAAAATATAAAATAGACTCATCCAAAAACTGAGTTCTATAAACAACGGATCATATTATGGCAATAATTGAAGAAGTAATTGATGATGTTTTGGTTGAAATTATTAATCTCGACCGCGCGACAATTAGAGAAGCTGAAGACCTAAAGGATAAAATCGTACCGAAGATTAATGCCGGATATACAAAAATTATAGTGGATTTAACCGCCGTTGAATTTATTGATTCAACCTTTTTAGGTGTTATAGTAGGCACTCTTAAGAAAGTGGTAAAGCAGGGAGGAGACCTTAAGCTTGTTGGGTTTAAACCACCGGTTAGAGCAATGTTCGAACTTACTCGTTTATTTCGTGTGTTCGAAACATTCACTGAATTACAAGAAGCAATTAGAAGTTTTCAAAATAGCAAGTAAAATTACATTTTAAGATAAGATACTCGAAACACCGGAGATTTAAGTGGCAGATAGCAAAACACCAAACAGAATACTTCTTGTTGAAGACGAACTAAACATCGCAAAGTTATTCCAATATAATTTATCAAAAGCCGGCTACGAAGTTACACATGCCGCTAACGGAAGAGAAGGTTATGAAACTGCAGAGAAAATTTCTCCCGACTTAATTATTAGCGATATCATGATGCCTGAAGTAGATGGCTTTGAGTTCAGAAGAAAATTATTGGAAAACGCCGAGCTAAAGAGAATTCCATTTGTGTTCTTAACCGCAAAAGGTGATGAAGACGATATTCTTCAAGGCTATGATTTAGAGATAGAAGATTATATTATAAAAACCTCAAGCCCAAAAGTTGTAATTGCAAAAGTATCTGCAATTCTAAAAACTCTTGAGAAAGAAAGATCCAAAGTTGTTGATGAAGTACAAAAAGCGGCCGACTCAATGGGCGTTACAGTTGTTCCAGATGAATTTCCAAAGTTTGATGGCTACGAGATTTCTCATTGGCATCAACCACACAATAATGTGCCAGGCGGAGATTTTATTGATTACATTAGAATAGATGAAGATAATTTAGTTGTAGTGCTTGGCGATACAATGGGTAAAAGATGGGGTGCTTGGTATTTTGCCGTTGCATATGCCGGTTATGTACGCAGCGCAACTCGTTTTGTTTTAGAATCTGCTAAAGATTATAAGCCAAGCGACATTCTTAACAAAGTGAACGAATCCGTCTTTAAAGATGAACGAATTGCTGAAGTTTTTATTACTCTTTCCATAATCATAATCAATAAAAAGAGTAATACAATTAAGTACTCAGGTGCAGGCGATCTGCCTTTGTTCTTCAAATCCAGTAACGGAGTTAAAAGCATGGTGTCTAAAGGACTTTTATTAGGGTTTAGTCAATCCGGTGAATATGAAGACCATGAACTACAGCTTGAAAGCGGAAATGAGTTATTCCTTGTAACCGATGGGATTACTGAAGCAAGAAACTCTGCCGGTGAGATGTATAACGAAGAAGGATTTGTTGAGTTTTTATCCAAATTGAATTCTTCTACCGAAAGCATTGAACAAATTAAGAAAGAGATGTACAATTATACTGCCGGAAATTTCGAAGACGATGTTAGTTTAGTAAAAATCACGATGCTTTAAGATTTATTAGTTTAAAATTGTAATCCTCTCGCAGAATAAGCTTCTCAACAAATTTTCTCAGATTAACAGCAGAGAAAAATTTTTTCAGTATATGCAAAAACAAGCTATTTTCGCATATTTTTATTTTCTTGTGTGATTTAGCACCCATCATTCTTTGTCTGCTTAACCTAAAATGCCTAAATTAAACCCGTCGATATTCGACAATTTATATTATAGTTGTGAAAATTAAAACTTTAACATATTGTCTCGGGTTTTTAGCCGCCGCCTTTGTTATAACATCATTCGGTGCTGATATAAGCAAAGGAAAAACATCTGCTAATCCAACATTTATTAAAAATGGTTTGGCGGTCACATTTATAGCCGAAAACACAAATTCAAATCATATCAGTGATAAAACGAAACACCATTTTTTCCTTTCCAGAACTCAAATACTTTTTCACTCATTCGATTTTCATATTGAACCAATTTTGACTCAGTATGAAAATCAGATCAGAACCAACAATCGGTTCGCGACCTGCTTAAAAATTTAGTACAACCTGTAAGTCGGGTCTCTTTTCCTTTAAGAAATATTCATAAACTAAATCAGAGATTTTTTTGCGTTACATAAAAATATTAACAGTTATTATTCTTGTTGTTGTATCAGCCGGCTTAATTAATCTAGGCGATACTTCTGCAAGTGAAAACAATGGCATGCCAAAAGTAAGTGTTAGTAAAGATGCAGAACCTAATTTGGCAACCGTAGAACTAAACGAAATTGGAACAATGACCGCTTCGTGGTATGGTCCAAGATTTCATGGGAAAACAACCGCAAACGGTGAAATATATAATCAACTTGCGTTTACGGCCGCTCACAAGTCTTTGCCGTTTGGTACTCTTTTGCAAATAACCAACACAAAAAACGGCAAATCAACAATTGTTAGAATTAATGATAGAGGTCCATACATAGATGGACGAGACCTAGATCTTTCTAAAGGCACAGCAAAATCTTTAGGCATACTTCGTAAAGGAGTAGTTCGAGTTAAAGTTCATCAACTCGTAATTAATTCAGAAAATCTTCCCGTCAGCTCGCTAAATTAAATATTTGAGGATGTTTCAAAAATATATTTATTGGTGTTGACGCAGCTTTTAAATTGCGAGGCTGCTTATAAAACTACAAATACATTTTAGCTTTGAAACAGTCTCATTTCTGGTGTCCACATCACATATTTTAATTTACACTAAGAAAGTACTTCAATTGAATTAAGAAATACTTTATATTAAAAATAAAAAACTGTGTACTATGACTGTTATTTTTTCTAAAGCGTGCGAATTGGCACTTCAAGCCGTTCTATTTTTATCAACAAAAGAAGATCAAGTTTTTAACGCAACCGATATTTCTAATGAATTAAAAGTGCCAAAAGAATTTGTATCAAAAGTGTTACAAATGCTAACTCCTAGTGGAATAGTTGGCTCTCGAAAAGGAAAAAATGGTGGTTTTTATTTAGGTAAAAAACCGATTGAGATAAAACTAATAGACATTGTTGAAGCAATTGATGGTATGGATCTGTTTAAAAATTGTGTTCTTGGTTTTCCAGGATGCTCACATGAAACTCCTTGTCCAGTTCATAATAAATGGGGAAAGCTAAGAGAAGAAGCTCTTAATATGTTAAGCGAAGAAACACTAGAAGATTTGATGGATAAAACAAAAAACAAGCTTAAATTAATATAGAGTGGAAGTTATTCTTCCGCTTATTTTTTCTCGCATAATAAGTACAAATCTTTATCTTTGGTTATATCAAACGGCTCCATGCCAAAATTCGAAAACAAATTAATGTTAGTAAAGCCAACCGAAGAAAAAACTTTTACCAACAAATCTTTTTTATAACTATAGACTTGAGTTGTTAGAAAAGAATAATTTGATGTATCGTTTTTTGAAAAGCGAAGTATGTTAAAATTTATTTGCCCGTTTATAAAATCATAAAAACGAACGAAATAATTTTCCTGATCTGGCTTAATGCTTACTATTCTTTCTTTTTGTTCCCATATCAATTCATAATTCAAAATATGTATTAAACACTTTCCGCCGGTTTTTAATATATCATAGAGTCTTTGAACGGTAGAATAAATAGTTGTTCCTTCAACATTTGCAAAAGTATTTCCAAGAGATATTGCAAAATCGAATTGACTATTAAATTTAAGAGGAATTGAAAGAATATTGCTTTCTACATATTCAATTCCTTTGGAATGCTTAGCTGAATTAGCAATTGCGGCTTCTAACATCAATGGAGAAGGGTCAAAACCATATACAGAATGTCCATTTGATGCAAGTGCGATAGAATCAACACCAGTTCCGCAACCAAGATCGGCTGCTACACCAGGAATAGGAAAAAGTTTTTCAAACGCTTCTTTACGGTTCTTTAAATTACTTTCAAAATTTGTCATTTGATCGTAAAAAGAAGAAGCAGTGTTGTAAAAATTTTTATTATCCAATTCTATAATTCAACCCTCTTTAATAGATCACCCTGCACACCAATAACCGCAACGGTAACTGGAATATTCTTTCCGGAGTGTTCAACAGCTTGCTGTGCTAACTGAGCCAGACCGCTGCAACATGGTACTTGCATTATAACAACTGTAATTGATTTTAAATCTGCATCATTTATCATAGTTATTAGTTTATCGAGGTAAACTTGTTTATTGGTGTCAAGTTTTGGGCAGGCAATTGCAACGGATTTTCCTTTCATAAAATCTTTATGAAAATCTCCATATGAGAATGCACAGCAATCAGCGGCTAAAAGTAAATCGGAATTTTTATAATAGGCGGCAGTTGGCATTACCAAATGCATTTGTATTGGCCACTGTGTTAAATGTGATTGTCTTTGTCCAGCTTCATCAACTTCGGTAGTTTCAAAACTTTGTTCTTGAGAGCCAGAGCATCCGCAAACCGAGTGTTGTTTTTCTTCCTCTTTTTCTTCAAGCACCGGAATAGCAATATTATGGTCATTCAAGTAATCTATTGCTTGAGTAAGAAACTCAAATTCTTTGTGATCGCGTAAGTGTTTTAGGTGAGCTTTTATAACATTTGGTCCGCCTTTAACAATGTAATCCATAACTTTTCGTTCGTCGTATGGTTCAGCTTCTCGCTCTACAATTTTTAAAGCTCCGGTTGGGCAATGACCCAAACAAGCGCCCAGTCCATCGCAAAACAAATCGCTTATTAATCTTGCTTTGCCATCTATTATTTGTAAAGCACCTTCATGGCACTCTGGCACACAAGCACCACAGCCATCACATTTTTCTTCTTCTATTTGAATTATTTTTCTCAACATGTGTCGCTTCCTTATAAAAAGAATTTTTATTCTGATTAAAACTATGCCATTTTTTGAAAAAAAGCAAGTAAATTATTTTAATCGGACTCTATTTTCTGTTTGACAATACTTAAATATCTTTTTATTTTTAATCAGAAACATTTATCCGATTAATGTAGAAAGTCATATTATGGAAACGATAGGAAAGATCAAAAAGAACACAGAAAAGCCAATTCAAAAAACACGTTTTATTGTACAAACAATATTTGCGCTACTTTGTATTTGGATAGGTGTCGAGTTTTCGCAATTTGTAAATTACTTAGAATCTGGTGGTGCGGCAGAATTTAGCGCAAGACCGCCAGGCGTAGAAGGGTTTCTTCCTATTAGTGCGCTAATGAGTGTTTATTATTTTATTTTAAGTGGAACTATTCATCCAGTTCACCCAGCAGGATTTTTTATTTTCCTTGCGATTGTGGGTATGTCGCTCGCCTTTGGAAAATCATTTTGCAGTTGGATGTGTCCTGTTGGATTTCTCTCAGAGTTAATTGGAGACTTTGGAGAAAAAATTCACAAGAAAATATTTAAGAGAAGAATAAAAATTTGGAAATATCTCGATTACTTTTTGCGTTCTCTAAAGTATTTACTTCTATTCTTTTTTTCATTTTCAATATTTTCTATGACGAGCTTAGCATTGGAGTATTTTTTAGGAGGTGAGTACAATATATTAGCAGATGTTAAAATGTATCAATTTTTTGCTAATATCTCTCAGTTCTCTCTTATTGTTATAGGGATTCTATTTCTCTTTTCAATAGTATATAGAAATTTTTGGTGCAGATATTTGTGTCCATACGGGGCGTTGTTAGGTATTACAAGTTTATTGAGCCCTGCTAAAATCAAAAGGAACACGGAAAGTTGTATTGATTGTGAACTATGCGCAAAAGCATGCCCATCATTTATTAAGGTAGATAAAGTACGTGTTGTTTATTCTGATGAATGCACGAGCTGTTTAAATTGTGTTGATGCCTGTCCGGTTAAAGATACGCTGGATCTAAAGCTAATTGTAACAGACAAAAAACTAAATAAGAAAAAAGTTGCTCTAGGAATAGTTATTTTATTTGTAGCAATAACTGGGTTTGGAATGATAACAGATAATTGGCATAACAAGGTACCAAAACAGATGTATAAAGAACTGTATAAAAATATAAATTCTATCGGGCATCCAAGAAGTACTTCTGACATAGAAAAACTAAACGAAGAATCAAAAAAAGGAGTGGAGTATGGAAGAAAACCAATCCGCTAAAACTAAATTTCTAAAAAAAATTGTTTTGCGGTTTATTCCGCCAGACAGCTGGATATTTCCGGTTATAATTATGCTAGGAATATTCTTTGGGCTCGGCTTCTATATCTTTTATATCTCAAATGCAATATCATATCTATCAGATGATCCCAAGACATGTGTTAACTGCCATGTTATGAATCCACAATATGCTACATGGGAAAGAGGAAGCCATGGAAAAGTTGCTACTTGCAATGATTGCCACGTTCCTCAAGATAACTTAGTAAGAAAATACTGGTTTAAAGCAAATGATGGAGTGAGGCACGCAACTTACTTTACAATGAAGTGGGAGCCGCAAGTAATAAGGATTAAAGATGCGGGTAAAAAAGCAGTTCAAGAGAATTGTATAAGATGTCACACCAATCAAATTCATCCAATAGCATTGCGGTCAATTAACAACAATAATGTAGAAGATCAAACAGAAAAATTTTGCTGGGATTGTCATCGCGAAACACCACACGGAAAGGTGCATAGCTTATCTTCAACTCCGTATGTAAGAGTTCCGTAAAAAATGTAGTAAGGTTAAATTAAAATTTATAAAAGAAGAAAATTAAGAAACTAAAAGAGGTAACGATGAAAACAATTCAAGAAAGAATTAAAGAAAAACCAATACTCGGCTGGATTATTTTCGGGGTAACAGTCATAGTGGTATTTCTAGTTGGACTTTTAGCTTCCTCTATTGTTGAAAGAAGAAGCGAAACATTAACTCTTCAACAAGTAAAACCAATTTCAGATTGGGAACCACGCAATGAAGTTTGGGGCGAAAATTATCCAAGAGAATATGAGACATATTTAAAAACTTTAGATACAACATATGCAAGTAAACATGGCGGAAGTGCAACTGTTGATTATTTAGAAAAATATCCAGAGTTAGTAATTCTTTGGGCGGGTTATGGTTTTGCAAAAGATTATAAGCAAGGAAGAGGGCATGCTTATGCCATAAAAGATATTAGAAACACATTAAGAACCGGTGGAAATGTTGAAAGTCCGCAACCAAATACTTGTTGGGCATGCAAAAGCACGGATGTTCCAAGAGTGATTTCAAAAGATGGCTTAGTAAATTTCTATAAAGGAACATGGAAAGAAAAAGGACATGATTATGTAAACCCTATTGGCTGCCAAGACTGTCATGATCCTAAAACTATGAAGCTAAGAATTACTCGACCGGCGCTGGTTGAAGCGTTTGAAAGACAGGGTAAAAAAATGAGTGATTTTTCACATAACGAAATGCGTTCTTTAGTTTGTGCACAGTGCCATGTTGAATATTATTTTGATAAGAAAAAAGTTGAAGGCGCTAATTACTTAACTTTTCCTTGGGATAAAGGCTTTAGTGCGGATGATATGGAAAAATATTTTGACGAAATTGAATTTAAGGATTGGGAACATAAAATAAGTAAAGCACCAATGCTTAAAGCACAGCATCCGGATTATGAATTATTTATGACTGGTATACACGCTAAGAGAGGAGTTTCGTGTACAGATTGTCATATGCCATATAAATCAGAAGGTGGAGTTAAATTCACAGATCATCATATTCAAAGTCCGTTGAACAACATAGAAAATAGCTGCCAGGTTTGTCATAGAGAAAAAACAGAAAATCTTTTACGTGATGTTTATGATAGACAAGATAGAATTGAAGAATTAAGAAGATTAGCAGAAAAATCTTTGGCGGCAGCCCACTTAGAAGCAAAAGCGGCATGGGATAAAGGCGCTAAAGAAGTTGATATGAAAGAAGCATTGAAATTAATAAGACATGCTCAATGGAGATGGGATTGGGTTGCGGCAGCAAACGGGTTAGGATTTCATGCACCGGTTGAAGCGTTAAGAGTTTTGGGAACTTCTTTACATAAATCCGAACAAGCGCGAAAAGAACTTACAAGAGTTTTAATAAAAGTTGGCGCAGGTTATCCGGTTGCTCTTCCGGATATTTCAACAAAAGAGAAAGCCCAAAAGGTTATTGGGTTTGATGTTCAAAAAGCTAAAGCAGATAAAGCCGATTTATTAAAAACAACAACTGTTGAATGGGATAAAAAAGCTAAAGAAAGACAAGGCACACTTAAACAATATTAATAACATTTGGATAACGAAATGAAAAAACTATTTGCACTCTTTTTATTACTTATAACATCTTTTTCTGTTTATGCTCAACAAACATTTAAAATCTCCGGGCAAATTAGACCAAGATTCGAAATGGATGACAGAGATTTTAATTCTGCAAGAGCGGCAAGTAACTTAACATATATGAGAACCAGACTGAATGCTGGATTTACTTCAAATAATTTCAATGCGTTTATTCAGTTACAAGACTCAAGAATTTGGGGAACCGAAACAAGCACTGTTGCCGATATGAAAAATGTTGATCTGCATCAAGCTTATTTTGTGTTGAGTAACATGTTTGAAACACCAATAAGTGTAAAAGTTGGAAGAATGGAACTGCTTTATAATAATGAAAGAGTTCTTGGATCTTCCAACTGGACAAATGTTGGAAGAAGCTTTAATGGAATTACGTTAAACTATAATTCCGAAAATTTCAACGCAGACGTTCTCGTTATGAAAGAAGCAGAAAAGCTTGCAGCGGGCGATACTTTAGATCAAACTTTGTATGGAGTTTTTGCTGAGATAAAACCGTTTAATAAGCATAGTTTTAATCCCTTCTTTTTACTTCAGAGAGGAGTTCCATCTACGAATTTAAATCGTTATTCATTAGGTTTTTATAGCAAAGGTGAAATTGAAGGGTTTACTCATGAAGCAGAATATATATACCAAAGTGGCGATTATACTCAAGCTTTAAAAAAATATGAAGTCTCTTCTTATTTAATATCCTTAAACGCAGGATACACATTTAATCATTATACTAAACCAATGATAGGCGCCGGAATTGATTATTACAGCGGTGATGATAATTTACTTGATAACAAGACCAAGACATTTAATACAGTTTATGGAACGGGACATAAATTTCTTGGCTTTATGGACTACTTTACTGACATTCCGGCTCATACATATAACGTGGGCATAATGGATATAATTGCTAAGGCAGGAATAAATGCAACTGAAAGGCTAAGACTAAATTTGATTTTCCACATATTTAATTCTACTCAGGATTATACATTAAAGAATGGTTCTAAGACAAACGAGTTTGGTAATGAAATAAACTTAGTTGCAAACTACAAGTATTCTGATAATGTGGGCTTTGAAACCGGCTTCGGTTACTTTTCTCCAGGTGAAATATTTAATGAAAAACGTGGAAAAGATTCATCTGCTTGGTTTTATTTAATGACAATAGTAAATATGTAATAAATAATATCATATAGAAGCTGTCTCAAAAAGTATATTTATTTGTGTAAGCAAAATTATTGAGTTGCTATTCTGCTTATATAATGCAAGCTAAAGATTGCGGTTGTAACTATGTATTAGCTTTTGAGACAGCATCTATTATTTATAAGACTCCGCATCTTAGTTCCCAACCGTTAACCGAATATTTTGATTGACTAAAAAAAAATAATACGATAATTTCTACCATAAATAAATCATAATACTTATAAAATAATTACGGGTGTTATGGTATTCGTTTTTAAAATCAATCTTTTATTTCCGTACAAGCTGGGAGGCATTCCGATTGAATAATGACACACGACCCAATCTAGAAATTAATACTCCTGTTGATACAATTACGATTAGTAACAGAAGTTTAATTAAATCAGAAACTCAAAAAAGCAAAAGTAAAGAAACGCTTAATGGTACAAACAATAAACTGCTTATAGTAGAAGATGATTTAATAACACAAGATGTATTGAGCTTTTTTTTACAAGATATGTTTGTTTTTGATTATGCGGCCACTTTCGACGAAGCTATTATTAAAGTAAAAGAAAATGATTACTTGGCAGTGTTAATGGATATTAATCTTGGAAGAGGTAAGAACGGACTGCATGTAACTTCTGAAATAAGAAAGATGAAAGGCAAAGAAAATTTGCCAATAATTGCGCAAACTGCATTTGCTATGAAAGGCGACAAGGAAGAGTTTCTTGCCGCTGGTTGTGATTATTATATATCTAAACCTTTTACTAAAGCAGAATTGCGGGAAATACTAATTGAAATAAAAAATAAATAATTGAATATTTATCCGGCCTCTGCCGGATTTTTTTATGCAATTCATTGGGCTGTACAGATGAACTTGGTAATAAACAAATTAATAACCGAGCTTAAAAAAGTGATTGATGGAGATCCTTGGTATGGGTCTTCTTTAAAATCTATATTTGAAGGAGTTGGTAGTTTTAGAGCGGTTAAACGAATAAGCGCTAATTCTCACTCAATTGCAGAAATAGCTTTACACATGCTTGCCTGGAACGAAGAGGTTGCAAGCCGATTAGTTGGTAACAAACCCCAAGCTCCACAAAGAGGAGATTGGCAAATAATCGAAAAACTTGATAAAGATGAATGGAATAATATTGTTCAAAAAATATTTAAAGAACATGCAAGAATAGAGAAACTTGTTGCTTCTCTTTCAATTGAAAAATTAGAAGAGCAAGTAGGAAAAGATCGAAATCCAGCATTGGGAACTGGGATCAGCTATAGAGAAATGTTGGTTGGTTTGATGGAGCACAATGTTTATCATGGCGGGCAAATAGCTTTACTGAAAAAGCTAATCTAAAGAGTAACAAAAACCGTTTTAGACCGTCTATTTGTTAGCACACAATAAAACTTAATGTGCATCGTTTATTGTATTGAAAATCAGGTAGTTCTAATATAAACTAACAACAACAAACCAGGAGTTGTATGGGTAAGCAATTGTTTTTTCTGTTCATTCTTGCGGGAATATTTTGCTCAACAATAACCGCGCAAACAAACCAAAGTATTAAAGAAGGCGCACCAAAAATTTATATTGATTGTAATAATTGTGATATGAATTTTATCAAAGAGCAAATTTCAATTGTTAATTATGTGCGTGATAGAAGCGATGCTGATGTACATGTTCTTTCTACTTCACAAAGAACCGGCTCAAATGGATTCGATTACAAGCTTTATTTTATTGGTCAAAATGATTATGCAAATATTAAAGACACAATTAATTACACAACATTCGGAACCGATACGCAAGATCAAACGCGCGAGAAATTAGTAAAAGCTCTGAAGTTGGGGTTAGTTAAGTATGTATACAAATCCAAGGTGGCCGATTTGATGAATATTTCTTTCAAGTCCCCGCAGAGTGGAAATTCAACAACGAAAGAAGAAGATCCTTGGGATTTTTGGCTGTTTAGAATAAGCACAAGCGGAAACTTTAATGGTGAAAAAAGCTACAAATATCTTAGCATTAACACTTCGGTTTCTGCTAATAGAACTACAGAAGACTTGAAATTGAATTTCTCGTTATCAAACAGCTATAATGAAAGTGAGTTTAAATACGAAACAGAAAATGGCGAAGAATCATATTTAGATTCTAGGCGGAGTCAATATGCTAATGCTTCTCTTGTTAAAGCAATTGATAACAATTGGTCTTGGGGAGTTTGGCTTGGAGCCAATACATCTACATATAATAATATTGATTTCGGCGTTAGGCTATCACCAGGCATTGAATATAATTTTTTCCCATACAGCGAATCGAATGAAAGACAACTTAGAGTTGAATATAAAATATCCGGCTTATACAATAAATATGTTGAAGAAACATTTTACTTTAAAAAGAAAGAGAATCTGTTTGAACATAGTTTGGGTCTTACACTCTCTTTAATAAGACCTTGGGGAAGTATTAGCGTTGGAATGGATACCAGAAATTATTTGGATGATTTTGTAAATATAAGTTATGGAGTTTTTTCATCAGCCAATCTTAGATTGTTTAAGGGATTTTCATTAAACTTTTTTGCAGATTACTCAAAAATTGGAAAGCAAATTACTCTTCCATTTGTAGGCGCAACAAGAGAAGAGGTATTGTTAAGAAGGAAGCAATTGGAAACATCCTATAATTATTATGCATATGTTGGCATTTCATACTCATTTGGATCGATATTTAATAATGCAGTAAATCCGCGTTTTGGCAGCTCTGGCGGCGGTGGAATGTCTATTACATTCAGCGATTAAAAAAATATTGCATTTTCAATAGCCTAAATTTGTCAGCCGGAACTGGTTGAAGGCTGACAAATCCGATTAATATCGAACTTTGCTTTGGTTTTGTGTGACACAGAAACGACTTAAGAAGCGACCTATTTTTTTCACTGCTATTCATTACCGATTCTCGTAATTTAACGCCCGTAAATTATTTCTTCATTAGGAAAGGCTCATGCATAGAATATTTTATTTTTTCTTGTTCGTTTTTTGCACTCAAATTATTTTTGCTCAAACACAAAATGTTATTAAAGATGGCGCACCAAATGTTTACTTGGATTGCCGTTGCGATAAAAATTATATCAAAGAGCAAATACCAGTTGTAAATTATGTTGTTGATAGAAAAGACGCTGATGTTCACATTCTTTTTATAGATCAAAGAACCGGTTCCGGCGGAAGGGAATATTCACTTTTGTTTTTTGGTTTAAAAGTGTTTAGGGGAATTAACGACACGGTTAAATATGTAACGAATCAAACAGAAACGGAAAATCAAACAAGAGTAAAAATGTCCGATGCGCTTAAAACAGGATTGGCTCGTTATGTTTACCGATCCAAAGCTGCGAGCCAAATGAAAATATCATACACTGGTAACAATACTTCAACCTCAAATAGTCTAATGGAAAACGACAATTGGAATTTTTGGGTTTTTAGAACAAGTTTGAGAACTGCATTTAACGGACAGCAAACAAGTAACACTAACAATTTCGAAGGATCGCTTTCCGCAAACCGCGTTACTGCAGAAAGTAAAATTAATTTTTGGTTGAGCAACTCATATAACGAAAGTAACTATGATTACGGAGACTATAAAATTACAAGCATTTCAAGAAATCAAAATTTTTATACATCATTTATTTTTTCAATTAATGATCATTGGTCATGGGGAATTTGGGGTTCGGCAAATAAATCTACTTTCAGCAACATTAAACTTGGTTTAAGCGCTTCTCCAGGTATAGAATATAATTATTTCCCTTATGAGGAAGCTAATCAAAGACAGTTAAAAGTTGAATACAGGATTAATTCTAGATTAAACGAATATGAAAAAGAAACTATTTATTTTAAGTCAAGCGAAAATTTGTTTAGTCAATCCATGAATATTTCTCTTGAGCTTATTGAACAATGGGGAAATGTTGGAGCGGGCTTTCGTGGTTCTAATTATTTACACGATATGAATTTATATTCATTGGGTGCAGATGGTTTTGTTTCTCTTAAGCTTGTTAGGGGTTTATCTATAGATATTCGGGGCAGCTATTCAAAAATAAATAATCAAATTACTATCCCAAAAGGTGATGCAAAATTAGAAGAAGTTTTGCTTCATCGTAAAGAAATAAAAACACAATATTCATACAACTTATCAGTTGGTGTTTCCTTTACTTTCGGCTCTATCTATAATAACGCAATTAATCCGCGATTTGATGGATAGCATTTTCTCGAAATAACATGTTATTATTCTAATAACCGAGTTTTTATTATTCTAATAATATTTTAGCCAAATTGGTTTAAGAACCACAATAAATCCTTAAAAACGAATTCATTTTAAAAATGGCAGTGGTATGATTTATGCACGCATTTTTCTGTAAACGAGATAATTATTTAACGGAAATAACATGAAAAAAATATTTTTTACTTTTATGATTTTAGGAATATTGTTTGCAATTAACTGCTCATCTCAAACAACCGAACCGGAAAAAAAATCTGAAACTCCTGAGCTCGCCGGTTATGATTTGGTTTGGGCAGATGAGTTTAGTTACACCGGTTTACCAGATTCTAAAAAGTGGGGATATGATGTTGGCGGGCACGGATGGGGTAATCGCGAGCTTCAATACTATACAAATTCAAGAAAAGAAAACGCACGCGTTGAAAACGGCAAATTGATAATTGAAGCTAAGTTAGAAAATTTTGAAGGCAGTTCGTTCACATCGGCTCGTTTAATAACAAAAAACCGGGGCGATTGGACTTACGGACGTTTTGAAATTAGAGCAAAAGTTCCTTATGGACGCGGGACTTGGCCGGCTATTTGGATGCTACCCACTGTTTGGAATCTTGGTAATGGAAGCTGGCCGGATAATGGCGAAATTGATATTATGGAACATGTCGGTTACAATCCAAACGTAATACATGGTTCTATACATTGTAATAAGTATAATCATAGAAACGGAACACAAAAAACGGGAACAATAAATATTTCAGACGCAGTTGGCGCGTTTCATAATTATATTTTAGAATGGAACAAAGACTCTATAAAAGTTTTTGTTGATGATAAACATTACTTTACATCTGTAAACGAACAAAGAGGCTGGGAGTATTGGCCGTTCTATAAAGACTTTCATTTAATTCTTAATTTGGCTGTGGGTGGCGATTGGGGCGGAGCGCAAGGAATTGACGCCGCAGTGTTTCCACAGAAAATGGAAGTCGATTATGTTAGAGTTTACAAAAAGAAATAAAGAAACATATTTAATCTAAAGTTTTAGAAAAATTGTAAAATCAATTTGAAGGATGAATGAAGAAGCCGCTTGTTCTAATTTTAATTCTATTCTTTTTTGCAACAGTAGATGCTCAAGTAACATTAACTTCATCTAATCTACCTATATTCGTTATAAATACAAACGGAAAGACAATTCCAGATGAACCAAAAATAACAGCAACATTGGGAATTATATTTAACGGTGAAGGAACCCGAAATAATGTAAACGATCCCTTTAATAATTACAATGGTCAAATAGGAATTGAAGTCCGCGGACACAGCTCTCAAATGTTTCCCAAAAAACAATACAGCGTTGAACTAAGAGATGCTGCCGGAAATGATTTGGATGCACCTATACTTGGTTTACCAACAGAAAGCGATTGGATTTTTAATGCAAATTATACTGATAAAACTTTACTGAGGAATGTACTAGCTTACAAAATAGGAAATGCTCTTGGCAGATATGCAACAAGAACAAAATTCTTCGAGTTAATACTCAATAACCAGTATATGGGAATTTATATTCTGCAAGAAAAAATTAAACGCGATAAAAACCGTGTTAATATTACTAAAATGGAAACAACAGATGTTTCCGGCGATGCAGTTACGGGCGGCTATATAATTCATATTGATAGAATTGATCCCGGCGATAAGTTTTTTGTTTCAAACTACCCTTCGGTTTATCCGTTAGTTCCCAAACAACCGTCACCTATAAATTATATAATTGGTGTTCCAAACGAGAATGATCTTCAGACTGCACAATTGGCATACATAAAAGATTATGTGGGTAAGTTTGAAACTTCACTTTCGAAAGCAACTTATACAGACCCATTTGAAGGTTATTACGACTATGTGGACGTAGACGCGCTTGTGGATTACATTTTAGCCAGTGAGTTTACAAAAGCAACTGACGCATATAGATTAAGCACTTACTTATATAAAGACAGAGATAGCAAGAATGGAAAATTAGTTTTTGGACCAATGTGGGATTATGATTTAGCGTTTGGACTTGCAGATTATGGAGATGGTTGGCTGGCAAGTGGATGGGTTGCGCAATTAAATCCTTGGGAAGGAAGTGTTAGCCCTCCATTTTGGATTAAGAAAATTTTCAACGATCCTGTAATTTTTAATAAACTAGCTAAACGCTGGCACTCTATTAAACAAACAGTTTTCGACTCTTCTATTCTTTTAAAATTTTTAGATGACCAAGCTTTATATTTAATTGAAGCACGAAATAGAAATTTTGCCAAATGGACAGACTTATTTAATACCGGAGTTTATATCTGGCCAAACAAAAATAGATTCTCTAATTATAATGATGAATTAACCTATCTAAAAGCTTGGGTTATACAGCGTTACGATTGGATAAACAAAACATTGCCAACAAATTATTCTGATGTAGATTGGAAGCCGCCCGTGAAACAATGGTTGGTGTATCAAGTCGGAAAAACAATAAAAGTTCCAATGAGTTTGTTTTATGGCACTGTAAAGAATGTTACTTCTATTAGCTTTGTTAGTAAAAATTCCAATGCTTCTTTTTCTTTACAAGGTGATTCACTAGCGATAACATCATCTTCGTTAGGCGAGGTTGTTTTTAAGGGTGTGGCAAGAAACGGATCGGGCATTGTTTCTATTTCTCCTGAGTATAAAATTAATCTCGCAACAAATATCAATGATCAAAACTCTTTGCCAAGTCAATTTAGTTTAGCACAGAATTATCCAAATCCTTTCAATCCCGAAACCAAAATTGATTATCATTTGCCAATAAGTGGTTTTGTAAATCTAAAAGTTTATGATGAATTAGGCAGAGAATTAAAAACGCTTGTAAGTGAATATCAACAAGCCGGATCATATAGCTCTACATTCAACATTCAACACTTTACAATTTCTTCAGGATTGTATCTTTACAAGTTGTCGTTCAATGGCGTTTCTAAAACGAGGAAAATGCTGCTTATAAAATGACTGTAACACAAATAATTAATGAATTGAAGAAGCATGGTAGCGAGTATAACAGAAAAGGAATGGCTCGCTACGGAATTAATGTTGATAAAGCATTTGGTGTGAACGTTCCGGTTATGCGCTCACTTGCAAAAATTATTGGCAAGAATCACGAGCATGCACTTGAGCTGTGGGATAGCGGTTACCATGAAGCGCGGCATGTCGCAAGCATGATTGATGATCCAAAACTTGTTACAAAAGCGCAAATGAATAAATGGGTTCGCGATTTTAATTCATGGGATATTTGCGATGGCACTTGCAGCAATTTGTTTAGAAAAACTCCATACGCAATTGAGAAAATATTTGAGTGGTGTGAAAAGAAAGATGAGTTTGTTCGCCGCGCCGGATTTTCTTTAATGTGCTTCGTTGCAGTTCATCATAAAACTAGAGATGACGAAGAGTTTTTAGAATTCTTTCCTCTGATAAAAAAGCACTCTACCGATGATAGAAATTTTGTGAAGAAAGCTGTTAATTGGGCGCTGCGTCAAATTGGAAAGCGAAGCAAATATTTAAATGAAGAAGCGCTTAAACTTGCTAAAGAAATTCAAGCGCTTGATTCTAAATCTGCAAGATGGATTGCCAGCGACGCAATTAGCGAACTGACAAATCCCAAAATATTAACGAGGCTAAAAAGATAAAAGACGAACGCGGATTAATTATGATGATTAAGATTTATTTTGATAGATCATAATAATCATAACAGATCAGCGTTCTATTCTTTTTACTCTACCACCAGCTCAACCAACTTAGAAGAAACACCTGGCAGAACGGAAAGCTTGCGCGCAATTTCTTGATTCTGTTCATCGCTGCCAACCATTTCTAAAATCAACAATCCGGAATCTGAACAGTTATCCAGCACACCGTCATGAATTCCTAATCGTGTTTTAATTAAACATCCCCAGCCGGTTAAAATTTGCTGAACTTTTACAGCCTCTTCTTTTCTCTTGCCAATCAATACTAATAGAATATTCTTTTTCATTTTTTTCTCCTGATAATAGAAAGACAACTCAAAAATAGACTAATCACTCTGAAATAACAATTCACGCCATACGGCATAAATTTATTGATAAACAATAAATATATCTTGACAAACAGAATTTATCTTATTAGATTTGAACAAGTTCTTAAAAGGAGTGAATATGAAAAACAAAGTTATCAGCAACTTCAAAGTATCCGGCAGCTACAGCGCACTAAGCGTTCTTCTTGGTGCAATTGGGTTGCTAACGGCGCTTTCAATAATAATTCCACTGCTTTTTATTTTTAGTGGGCAGTCAATGCCAACTTGGCTAGGACTTGTTGTGCGTTTGGAATTACCAACTTCGGAGGTAAAACGGATTGCGGACGCAAACTACTCTATCTTTCCAATTTGGGGTGAGCTTACAATTTTCCATACAAGCAGATTGAATGAAATAATGAGTGCGCTAATTCCCCTGTTTGCTTTTGGTTCGATTACCTATGGAATTTATTTATTAAGAAAACTTCTTAAAAATATTTACGATAAGAATTTCTTTGCCAAGGAAAACAAAACCATAATGTATACGCTTGGCGCGTTATGCATAATTATTCCTTACGTTATAAAAATGATTCAATATGCTGTGATAACTTCTTTGCCAAAAGACTTAGTTGTTGATGGAATGAAGGTGATACCTTCTCATATGCCCGGTTTATCCGGCGGAATTATAAATCCATATTTCTTTGCCGGAATGCTTCTTATAATTCTGGCAGATGTATTCAGCGAAGGAAGGAAACTAAAAGAAGAAAACGATTTAACAGTGTGAGGACTCGATGATTAGAATAAACTTAGACGTAATGATGGCTAAGCGAAAGATGTCGCTGACAGAACTTGCCGAAAAAGTTGGAATTACAATGGCAAATCTTTCCGTGCTCAAAACAGAAAAAGCGCGCGCGGTAAGGTTTTCTACACTAGAAGCAATTTGCAAAGCTCTGGATTGCCAGCCTGGTGATATTTTAGAATATATACCAGATATAAACCCGCCTGAGAATTAGTAATAAGTTAACGGAAAATGTTTTGATCAAAAAACATTTTCCCTCTTCTTGTTTTACCCAAAACAGCCTTAACGAAAATACAAAACTCTTAAATAAACAAAAGTTGGTGAAATATTATAACCATCAGACATTTGTATAATTATTCGCAATTGTGTATAATTATACCCCAAATTATTTAAGGCTTGGAATTGGTAAAAATCGGAATAGTTGGTGCTGCAGGTTACTCTGGTGTTGAGCTAATCAAATTGCTGCTTAATCATCCGGAAGCACAAATTGTAAAACTGTTTGGGCATTCAACTGTTGGAAGCAGAATTGAACAAGTTCATACATCTCTTCGTGGAATGATTACACATGAAATTGAAGAGTTTAGCAAGGAAGTACTAGGCGAACTTGATATAGTGTTTGTTGCGCTTCCTTCCGGTCAATCAATTAAAGTAATTGCAGAAGCTTACGAAACAAATGTTAAGATTATAGATCTTGGTGGAGATTTTAGATTAAGCAGTGTTACGGATTATGCAAAGTATTACAAGCATGAGCACTCGGCTATCAACTTGCTTGGAGAGGCGGTATACGGTTTAAGCGAATGGAACGAAACCGAAATCGCAAGCTCAAAATTAATTGCCAATCCTGGCTGCTATCCAACAAGTATTCTGCTGTCACTAATTCCATTGTTAAAAGAAGATGTAATTGAAACGAACAATATTAATATAGTTTCTTATAGCGGAACAAGCGGTGCCGGAAAAACATTAGCCCACAGTATGCTTTACAGCGAAGTGAATGAAAGCGTTCGCGCTTATAAGGTCGGCAGCCATCAGCACATTCCGGAAATAAAACAGTACTTAAAAAAGTATGCATATAAAGAAACACAATTTTCATTTGTTCCTCATTTGCTGCCGGCAACAAGAGGAATATATACAACCATACACGCAAAGGTTCAGAACGGAATAACTGAGAAAGAGATTACGAGTGCTTTTGAAGGTGCTTATTACGATAAGCCATTTATAAGATTAATCGCACCGGAAATTCCGGAGCTAAAGGATGTTCATTACACAAATTTTTGTGACATTAGCTGGACTCTTGTTGAAAATGATACTTTAATAGTTTTTTCGACAATTGATAATTTGGTAAAAGGAGCAGCCGGACAGGCAATTCAAAACATGAACATAATGTTCGGATTGGAACAAACAGAAGGTTTATTGAAATGTTTAAAGAAAAAAGTTTCGTGCACATAATGAAAAGTGGAATAACAACGCCAAAAGGATTTAAGTCGGTTGGAATACACTGTGGAATTAAAAAAGTTAAGAAAGATTTAGCTTTAATTGTTTCAGATGTGCCCGCATCGGCAGCTGGTGTGTTTACTATGAACAAAGTACAAGCCGCACCGGTTCTTGTCTGTAAAGAAAATTTATTGAAGAGTGAAACTTTTAGAGCAATTGTATGCAATAGTGGAAATGCAAACGCATGTACTGGAGAAAAAGGATTTCAAGATGCGCTAACAATGATAAAGGAAACAGCCTCAGCGCTTGGCATTAATCCGGAAGAAGTATTTGTTTCTTCAACCGGAGTTATTGGTGAAAAGTTGCCGATGGAAAAAGTTGTTTCTGGAATAAGAAAAGCAGCAAGTGAAGTAAGTGAAAGTGAATTTCTTTCATCAGCAGAAGCTATTATGACAACAGACACATTTGTTAAGTCGCATCAAACATCATTTTTGATAAATGGTGCCGAAGTAAATATTGGAGGAATAGCAAAGGGCAGCGGAATGATTCATCCAAACATGGCAACAATGCTTGGGTTTATTACAACGGATGCGGCAATAGATAATGCAACACTTCAACAACTATTGAAGAATACAAATGATAAAACTTTTAACAGAATAGTTGTAGATGGCGATACAAGCACTAACGATATGGTGATAATGCTGGCTAACGGAACAAGCGGAATAGAAATTAAAGAGGGAACTAAAGAATACTTTTTCTTTGAACAAGAACTTTTTGAATTACTAAAACGACTTTCTATTGATATTGTAAAAGATGGAGAAGGCGCAACTAAGTTAATAGAAATAACAGTTACCGGCGCGTTAACAGATGATGATGCAGAAAAAGCAGCACGTACAGTGGCGCTATCACCCTTAGTTAAAACTGCAATTCACGGCGAGGACGCGAACTGGGGAAGAATTCTTGCAGCGGTCGGTTATTCTGGAATTGATTTTGAACCAGATAAATTTGAAATAACTATAAATGATGTTCCAATTTTGAAACAGAACTATTTTGTTATGCTGCCCAACGCAATAGCAAACCAGTCTCTTAAATCAACGAAAATAAATTTGCTGTTAGAACTACATTGCGGCGAAGGAAACGCAACTTGCTGGACTTGTGATTTCTCAGAAGAATATGTTAAGATAAATGGGAGCTATAGAACTTGACTAACCCAATTTTTAGAAAAGAAGATGTTCTAATTGAAGCTCTTCCCTTCATTCAACAGTTTGAGAAAACAACTTTTGTAATTAAGTATGGCGGCGCAGTTATGACCGATGAAAACTTAAAAGCTTCAGTTGCTCAAGATGTAACTCTATTAAGAAAAATAGGAATTAATGTGGTTGTAGTTCATGGAGGCGGAAAAGAAATTACTTATCTAGCAGAAAAACTAAACTTAAAAACAAAATTTGTAAACGGGCAGCGATACACAGATGAAAGCATGAGAGATGTTGTACAAATGGTTTTAGGCGGTTTAATTAATAAAGATATTGTAAGACGTATAAATATTCATGGAGGAAGAGCAGTTGGTGTTAGTGGAATTGATGCAAACCTGATTACCGTTAAGCAGCTTAATAAAGACTTAGGCTTTGTTGGTGAAGTGAAAGATGTTAACTCATCTTTTATTAGAAATCTATTAAATGATGGTTATTTACCCGTAATTGCTCCGATTGGCCTGGATGAAGAGGGAATAATCTATAACATAAATGCAGACATAGCCGCCGGTCCAATTGCAGCTTCATTAAGCGCAACAAAATTAGTTTACCTTACTGATATTGACGGAGTTAAAATAAACGGAAAGCTTGCTTCACATCTAACACAAAGTGAAGCGGAAAAATATATTGCCAATGGAACAATAAGCGGAGGGATGATTCCAAAAGTTGAATCTGCACTTTCGGCTCTCGATTCCGGTGTTCAAAAGGTTCACATAATTGATGGGAGAGTAGACCATGCATTGTTATTGGAAATATTTACAAAAGAAGGTATTGGTACAGAAATAGTAAGCGAATAAATTAAAGTAATCAAAAATAATTGAGGAAGTTATGAGTAAGAAATTAGAAGATATTCACAAAAGACATGCTATAATTAAGGCAATTCTTACTTCACAAGATATTTATAACCAGAAACAACTAGTAAAAGTTTTAAAGCATAATGGAATTAAAGTAACACAAGCAACTTTATCTCGTGATTTATCGGAGCTTGGTGTTGCCCGCGTTCCAACTATTAAGGGAGCTACATACAAAATTAGCGCAAGTGGTAATGAACATACATTAACACTTCATGTAGCTGAAGAAGTCATTTCAATTACGCATAATGAAGCGTTGATTGTTGTAAAAACATTTCCCGGAAGAGCTCAGGGAGTAGCTTTGTTTTTAGATAAAAGCACAATATCGGAAAGCATTGGAACTTTAGCGGGTGACGATACAATCATTGTTATACCCAAATCAGTAAAATCAATTGAAAAAACTATTCATCAAATAAAAAGTATTTTAGGAATCATATAATGACAAAAAATAAAATTGTTGTTGCTTATTCTGGCGGATTAGATACATCCGTAATGGTTAAATGGCTTAAAGAAAATTATGATGCAGAAATAATAACCTTTACTGGAAATTTAGGACAAACAAAAGAGTTAATCGGTCTGGAAGAAAAAGCTATAAACTCCGGGGCATCTAAAGCATATGTTGAAGATCTTAAAAAAGAATTTATTGAAGAATATGCTTTCCCGGCATTACGCGCCGGCGCTATGTATGAAGAATCATATCCGATGGCTTGTTCTCTTGGCAGACCGCTTCTTGCAAAGACGCTTGTTAAAATTGCAAGAAAAGAAGGCGCAAATATGGTTGCGCATGGCTGTACAGGAAAAGGAAATGATCAAGTACGCTTTGAAGTTGCTGTTGGCGCTCTTGCACCGGATTTAGAAAACTTAGCTCCGCTTAGAACTTGGGAATTCAAAAGCCGTGAAGAAGAAATTGATTACGCAGCAAAACACAACATTCCCGTATTGGTAACAAAAGAAAATCCATATTCAATTGATGAAAACATTTGGGGAACGGCTATAGAATGCGGCGTTCTGGAAGACCCGATGATTGAGCCGCCCGCAGATGCTTATCAACATACAGTATCGCCGGAAGAAGCACCAGATGAACCGGAATATGTTACTATAGATTTCGAAAAAGGAATTCCTATTGCGGTAAATGGCGTGTCTATGGATAGTGTTTTGTTAGTTAAAGAATTGAACAAAATTGGTGGAAGAAATGCGATAGGAAGAATTGATATGATTGAAAACCGATTGGTTGGAATAAAATCTCGTGAAGTATATGAAGCACCAGCCGGAATAATTTTACACTCGGCTCATAAAGAACTTGAAAGAATAACATTGGATAAAGCGGTTGCGCATTACAAAACACACATTTCACAAGAATATGCAACATTAATATATAATGGCTTGTGGTTTTCGCCTTTGAGAGAAGCATTGCAAGTGTTTGTTGATAAAACACAAGAGAATGTTACCGGAACAATAAAGCTGAAACTTTACAAAGGCAACACAATAATTTCCGGAAGAACTTCGCCATATTCTTTATATGATCCGGAGCTTGCAACATACACAGCAGCAGATCAATTCGATCACAAAGCATCGGAAGGTTTTATTAAGATATATGGATTGCCATACAAAACAATTAACAGAGTTATGCAAAAAGCAAGCGCTCAAAAAAGAGTAGTGGCTTAGACAAGTAATTAGTTAAACTAAAATACTGGAATAAAGATGGCAATTTGGAACAGCCGATTTAAAAAAAGTTTTGATAAGAACGCTTTAAAGTTTTCATCTTCTGTTGATGTTGATGGCAAGCTTTACAATGAAGATATTGATGGCAGCAAAGCTCACGTAAAGATGCTGATGAAACAAAAAATAGTTTCTTCAAGCGATGGAAGCGCAATAATTAAAGCTCTTGAAGAGATTAGAATTGAAATAAGTAATGGTAAATTAAAGTTAGACTGGCAGAAAGAAGACATTCATTCGGTAATAGAAGAAAGGTTGGTTGAAAAGATAGGGGAGCGCGGCAAGCGGCTGCATACTGCTCGCAGCAGAAACGACCAGGTTGCTCTTGATGAGCGGTTATATATGCGTAAAGAAATTACTAATCTAATTAAGCTAACAAAAGCATTTCAGCTTACTTTGCTTAAACAAGCTCATCAACATAAAAACACAATTATAAGTGGTTATACTCATTTGCAACGCGCACAGCCGCTTTTGTTTGCGCATCATTTGATAGCTTATATTTCGATGTTGCAGCGTGATGTTGAACGTTTGAATGATTGTATGAAACGAGCAAACATTTCGCCTTTAGGCGCAGCCGCGCTCGCCGGAACATCTCTGCCAATTGACCGAGAGTATTCTGCAAAACTTCTCGGAATGAATGGTGTTATTGTTAATTCACTTGATGCTGTTTCCGACCGTGATGTTGTAATTGAATTGGTTGGCATTTGTTCAACTTTAATGATGCATTTGAGCCGCTTTTCGGAAGAAATGGTTTTCTGGAGTTCAATAGAAATTTCATTTGCAAAGATAGACGATTCATTTGCTACCGGAAGCAGTTTAATGCCGCAAAAGAAAAATCCGGATATTGCAGAATTAATTCGTGGAAAAGTTGGGCGGGTATATGGCTCTTTGTTTGCAATTCTTACAATTATGAAATCACTTCCGCTTGCGTATAACCGTGACATGCAAGAGGATAAATTTCATTTACTTGAAGCTGTGGATACAACAAAAGATTGTCTAAATATGGCTTCGGAACTTTTAAAGAATGCGGTGTTTGATAAAAAACGTTTTGAAAAAGAATTGGATGGCGATTTACTTCTTGCAACGGATCTTGTTGATTATCTTGTGCGCAAGCAAGTTCCTTTTAGAAAAGCCCATCACATAATTGGTGAAATTGTGGCTTCGTGTGTTGATCAGAACAAAAAACTAAATGAGCTGTCTATTGCGCAATACAAACAATTCTCAACTAAATTTGAAGAAGACATTTATTCTTTACTTACATCAAGAACTAGTGTAAAAAATAAACTATCGCTTGGAAGCACTTCTCCCACCGAAGTAATAAAACAAATTCAATTCTGGAAAAATAAACTAAAGTAAATCACATCGTTTATATTTCTACATATACGTAGCAAGGTTTTGTTTTTAAAAATCCGTCTTTTCTTTTTGTGCAAATAATAATCTCCATGAAACTTTTCGAATAAATCTTCGTCCTAATATCAAACAAACGAGAAAGAGAATATGAAAAAGATTTATACATTATTATTTACTTTATTAATAATTGGGAATGCAATTGCACAAACCGGGCAGCAAGTGGCACTCAATACAACAGCAAAACCGGTAAATCAAGGTGTGGTAGTTGGTAAAGTTGTTGATGCCGGATCTAACACTCCAATTGAATACGCAAGCGTTGTTCTCTTGTCAAAACAGAGTTCTCAAATGGTAAGTGGAATTGCCTCTGATAAAAATGGCGAATTCGCTCTTCGCGGAATTCCAAGCGGAAATTATAAATTGAATATAACATTTGTCGGATTTAAGAAATTAGAATTAGCAGATGTTGATGTTTCGGAAAGCAACCCAATTGTGAATCTAAAAGAAATCAAATTACAATCGGATGCCGTGCAGCTAAAAGAATCTCAAGTTGTAGGTGAAAGAAGCGCGGTAGAATTTAAGATTGATAAAAAGGTTGTTAATGTTAGTCAAAACCTTGCTGCAACCGGCGGAACAGCAGTTGATGTTCTCCAGAATCAACCGTCGGTTCAAGTTGATGCTAATGGAAATTTAACTTTACGCGGCAGTGGAAGTTTTACTGTTATGGTTGATGGAAGACCAAGTGTTTTACAAGGAACAGACGCGCTTCGTCAAATTCCGGCTAACATTATTGATAACATTGAAATTATTACTAACCCTTCAGCAAAATATGATGCAGAAGGAATGGCGGGAATTATTAACATCGTTACAAAGAAAACTAATCTAACAAGTACAAGCGGAATGATTAACAGCGGTGTCGGTTCAAGAGATAAGTATAACGGCGATTTTAATTTTAGTTACCGAAACGAAGACTATAACATAACTGTTGGCGGAGATGCGCGCCGCTTTAATAATGTTCAAGATATTTCCATAGATAGATTTCAATTTGGTACAACCGGAATATTTTCTACTGCGGAACTTCATCAAAAAAGAGATGCATACACCGCTCGTTTTGGTTTTGATAGATTTTTCAGTAACAAACTGACTGTTGGTATAACCGGCTCTTACGGTTATGTTGATATGAATATGAATGTCTTAACTAACAATATTGCGAGAGCTCTAAATAGTTCTTCGGCTGGAAATACTACTTCTACAAGAGATAAAAATAACATAACTGCAGAATACTTTAATAGTGTTTTTAATGTAACAAATATTTTTACTCCAAAAGTAAATGATCTTTATTTTGAAGCAACTTTCACAACATTAAGACTTCCATCTGATCAAATAACAAATGAAAATACTTCGTTAGCTGGTGGAACAAGCAGTGCGGCTTTGCGCGGTAGAGAAAACAATACTTCTAGAATCGATTCTAGAATTAAGCTTAACTATAAACATAATCTTGCCGAAAAAAATACTTTTGAAGCTGGATTGCAAACAAATTTGTTTTTCAAAGAAATGGAAATAATTAGCAAAGATTATAATAATACGTCTCAGCAATGGATAATTAATAAAGCGTTTTCTAATAACTTTGATTTCCGGAACAATATTTATTCTACTTACACAACATACACAGATCAGTTATTAGGTTTGGACTATCAAGCGGGACTTCGTTTAGAATACACTGATAGAAAACTTGATCAAATTACAACTAAAGAGAATTTCACCTATCAGAAATTGCATTTGTTTCCGAGTCTAAACATTTCTAAAAAGTTATCTGATGATCAGCAAATACAATTTAGTTACAGCAGAAGAATTCAAAGACCGTTTGATCAGCAGTTAAATCCTTTTTCATATTTTTCTGATACATACACAACAACCGGTGGCAATCCATACTTGTTGCCATCTTTTACACATTCGGTTGAGTTGAATTATCAAAAATCTTTTAATGGTGTTTATCTAACTACACAAACATATTTAAGAAAAACCAGCGATGGAGTTGAACAGCTGCAATTACTTGATAACACCGGTAAAATTAATCTTATTCCACAGAACGTATTAAACACAACTTCCATTGGCGCAGAAATTTCCGCAAACATAACTTTTGCTCCGTGGTTTAAATTTGATCCTTCAGTTAATCTTTACAACTTTAGTTTACAAGAAAAGCCAGAGTTTGGTATTGTTGAACAAAACCATTTCAAGTGGGATACAAGACTTAACGCCACATTAATGCTTTCAGCGGCAACAAGATTTCAATTCTTCGCAAATTATTTCCCGAAGAATGTTACATCACAAGGAGAAATGAAACCTTTTGCAATAATTGGCGCAACTTTTAGACAAGAATTATTCGACAAAAAATTAATTGCAACGCTGAGCGCACAAAACTTGTTCGGTCAAACACAGTTTAATATGATTTCAAGCGGAGTTGGTTTTACATCTAATTTAAATGTTAGACCCGAAGCACCGGTTTTCAATCTTTCGTTAAGTTATAACTTCAACAACTTCCGCCGCCGTAGTACAGAACAAGTTGATGTTAATGTAAACAGCGGATTATAATTTTCATTTGCGCATTACTCCTTGAAACCGCATCGGTAATAAGCTGGTGCGGTTTCTCATTTCACAAAAAAACTTCTGTTTTGTAATTTATAGCAAAACAAAACAAACCATTTCTTCGTCTAATTTATTCAATATTAATATTCATCAGAGGAGAGATATATGCAAAAAAAACGAGGTTTGTGGTGGCTTTCAGCTTTATTTTTAATTGTTTATTCGTTTTTGGTTCTAAATGGAACAATTTCTGCACAATCCAATAATGGATTTGATCTTAAAAATTTGGATAGAACAGCAAATCCTACTCAAGATTTTTATCAATTTGCTGTTGGAGGATGGGTAAAGAATAATCCTATTCCTGATGACCAGGTTAGATGGGCATCTTTTACAATTCTAGCCGAACAAAACAATTTAATTCTTAGAAAAATTATTGAAGATGCCGCGGCTATTCAAACATGGGGAAAGGGAACTGCAAAACAAAAGATTGGTGATTTTTATGCCGTTGCGATGGATTCTGTAAAAAACGAAAAAATGGGTTATAAGCCGATTATTCCGGATTTGAAAAAGATAGACGCAATAAAAAGTAAAAAAGAATTGATTAAATACCTGGCAAGTGAATATGTAAACGGAAACAGTCTGATATTTAACTTCGGTGTTTCTATTGATGCAAAGAAAAGTGAAATGTATACGGCTTATTTATCTCAAGGCGGCTTAGGATTACCGGATGTTGAATACTACACAAAAGACGATACTCGCTCAAAAGAAATCCGTAATAAATACTCTACTCATATTGAAAATTTATTTAAGCTTATTGAAACAACACCGGAAAGTGCGGCGGACTATTCTAAAATTGTAATGAGTTTAGAAGGAAAACTTGCAGCGGCTTCAAATACTCGTTTAGAAAACAGAGATCCGTTAAAAACATACAACAAAATGACTCTTGAAAATTTGAAAAAAATTTCCGGTTCGTTTGATTGGGAAACATTTTTCGAGTTAATAGGGTTGCCAAATTTAGATTTGTTAGTTGTTAGTCAACCGAAATTTTTCTCTAAACTTGGTCCAACAGTTGACGAAGTATCACTTGATGATTGGAAGGTTTACTTAAAATGGAATATTCTGCGCAATTCTGCTAGTTCATTGAGCTCTGCGTTTGTAAACGAAAGATTCGATTTTACACAAAAGTTTTTAAATGGCGCTAAAGTTATGCAGCCAAGATGGAAACGCATGGTACAATCAGTTAATGGCAATTTGGGTGAATTGCTGGGTCAAATTTATGTTGCAGAAAACTTTCCGCCGGAAGCAAAACAAAGAGCAAAAGCTGTTGTTGATAATTTGCTAATTGCAATGGGAGAAAGTATCAAAGGCTTGCAATGGATGAGCGAAGAAACCAAAAAACAAGCGTTGGTTAAGTTAAGCACGTTTGGCGTAAAGATTGGTTATCCCGATAAATGGAGAGATTACAGCGAACTTGAAATTGCGCGTGATTCTTATTTTAAAAATTTAGAACGAGTTGGAGTTTGGGCAAGAAAACAAAACCTTGCAAAACTTGGTAAACAGGTTGATAAACAAGAATGGTTTATGAGTCCGCAAACTGTTAATGCATCATACAGTCCAACAAAAAACGAAATAACTTTTCCCGCTGGAATTTTACAGCCGCCATTCTTCAATCAAAAAGCGGATGACGCAATAAACTATGGCGCAATGGGTGCGGTAATTGGACACGAAATTTCTCACGGCTTTGATGACCAAGGAAGAAAGTTTGACGAAAAGGGAAATATTAAAGATTGGTGGACAAAAGAGGATAACGATAAATTTCAAGCGCGCGCTAAAAAACTTGTTGATCTCTTCAACACCTTTGTTGTTGTTGATACATTTAAAGTAAACGGTGCTTTAACGCTTGGCGAAAATATTGGCGATCTTGGCGGATTAACAGTTTCTTATGCGGCATTTAAAACAACAGAACAGTATAAGAAAAACGAAATGATAGATGGCTTTACTCCATCTCAAAGATTCTTTTTAGGATGGGCGCAAGTATGGGCAACAAACGCCCGCAATGAATATCTTAAAACACAAGTTAAAACAGATGTTCACTCACCAAGTGTGCAAAGAGTTAACGGTCCGTTAATGAATATGCCCGAATTCTTTGATGCATTTGGTGTTAAGCCTGGAGATAAAATGCGTCTTGCGGATGATAAAATTGTGAAAATTTGGTAATATGTTTTTAACAAGAGTAAGATTTTAGAATTTATTCTCTTGATCTTACTCTTGATCATGAACTTAATAATTTTTAATTCTTTCTGGTTATATTTCAGCGCAAAAGAAAAACACATAAAGGGAGAATAGATGTATTCACTCGAAGTTAAAAATCTTACTAAAACATTTAATAAACTTGTTGCCGTTGATAACGCTTCCTTTGAAGTTCCGGATGGTTCAATATTCGGGTTGATTGGAAGAAACGGCGCCGGAAAAACAACCACAATTAGAATGATGATGGGTATTTATTTGCCTGATAGCGGCGATGTTGTTTTAAAAGGATCTAAAGTTGGACAAGATTTTAAGAACAGGGTTGGTTACTTACCTGAAGAACGCGGACTTTATAAAAAAATGAAAGTAATGGATACTCTTCTTTACTTTGCAGAACTGAAAGGTAAAACCGGCAGATCGGTTCAAAAGAAAGCAGAAGAGTATTTAAAGAGATTTGATTTGTACGACCGCCGATTATCTAAAGTCGAAGATTTGTCTAAAGGCAATCAGCAAAAGATTCAATTCATCGGCACAATACTTCACGATCCCGATTTTATTATTCTTGATGAACCATTCAGCGGACTTGATCCGGTAAACACAAACCTTCTTAAAGATATTATTCTTGAAATGAAGAGCAAAGGAAAAGTAATAATCTTTTCTACACACTTAATGGATTTTGCAGAAAAGATGTGCGATCATATTGCAATGATTGATCACGGCAAAATTATTCTTAAAGGTTCTTTGAATGAAATAAAAGCTAAACATTCACAAAAGAATGTAAGTCTAAGCTATGATGGCGATATTTCATTTTTGCAAGGACACCCGATTGTAGAAAAAATGGCAAACTACGGAAATACAACAGGCATAAGATTAAAAAAAGAAAACCAAACACAAGAACTTCTTAAAATGCTGGTTGAAAGAAATGTTTTGGTTAAAAAATTTGATGCAAACGATATTTCACTTCAAGAAATATTTATTGAGTATGCAGGACATGAAGATGGAGGCACCAATGTTAAATTATAGAATACTTAGTATTATTAAGCGTGAGTTAAGAGAAAAACTGCTATCAAAATCTTTTATTCTTACAACTGTGTTATTTCCAGTTTTTATGTTTGTAATTGCTGGTGTACAAGCCCTTTTGGTAACTGATGAAGCAACATCCAAATTACATATTGTTTGCCAAGACCAAAATTTAACTCAAGCATTTCAGAAAGAACTTGCTAATCCGGAATCAAAACTGATGCAAGAAGGTAAATTTTCTTTTGATTTTTATACAATGAACCGTGATGAACTTAAAAAACATTTAGACAAAAACAAAACAGCAATGCTTGATGATAAGTTAACGGGTGTAGTATTTGTTCCCGATACTGTATTTAATAACAAAATTCTGGAATACTACTCCAAATCTCCTAACAACATGTCACTTTCTCGCAGATTGCAAGGACCAATAAATAATGTTTTAGTTAGTACTTACTTTAACAACAAAGCGCTTTCCGCAGAAGAATTTAGATTTATGCGTGAAGGTGTTGAAGTTAACGGGTTCAAAGTTTCCAAAGATGAAAGCATTAAAGAAGAAGGATTTGGAGGGTTAGTTCTCTCTTACGTTTTTGCTTTCTTGCTTTACATTAGCCTTTTAGTTTCCGGACAGATGCTGCTTCAATCGGTAATAGAAGAAAAATCAAGCCGAATAGTTGAAGTAATACTTTCATCTGTAAGCCCGAGAGAAATGATGACCGGGAAAATAGTTGGTTCTGCAATAACCGCTTTAATACAAATGGGAATTTGGTTTGCAACTGTTATTACAATTGCTTCTCCTGCACTTAATTTACTTCCTGCTGAAATTATGGTCAGCATTAAAGCAACACAAGTAATATTCTTGATGGTTAACTTTGCCGTTGGTTTGTTTCTATTCCTAAGCTTGTTTGGAATGATCGGTTCAATTTTCGATAACCCGCAAGATGCACAAAGCGGCATGTGGCCAGTTATGATGTTGATTATGATTCCGTTCTTTGTTGCAATGTCTATGATGCAAAACCCGAACAGTCCAATTGCAAATGTTACAGCACTTTTACCATTTACCTCTATAATGGTTATGCCCGTTAAAATGACAATGGTTGAAGTTCCAATTTGGCAGCTCGCACTTAGTATAGTTGTTAATATTATTGCAATCTTTTTCATTTTTCCGGTTGCGGGAAAAATTTATCGTGTTGGAATTTTACGCACCGGTAAAAAACCAAAATGGAGCGAAGTTATTAAATGGCTTAAGTACAAGTATTAATCTGTGTTCCTTCAGTCTGAGTAGATTCGAAGACAAGGAACTAAGTTTACAAATATTCACAAAAAAGAATCTCCAGACTTTTAGTTTAGAGATTCTTAGTTTTAAACCAACAAAGAAAGAAGATTGTGAAAGAAGAAGAAATTTTCCCGTCTCTTGTAGAAAAGCTGCACAAAGATTTTGCTTTGGAAAAAGAAACTTTGCCGGCGGTTAGTAATCTTGAAATTATTCGAAAGCAATTAATAGAAAAAGTAAAAGAATTAATGTCTCGCGATTACGAACGCTTTCTAAACAGTCTTTATAGAATTGATGTTAGCGAAAAAAAAGTAAGAGAAATACTTCACTCCAAAGACAGAACTACAATCCCCGAACAGCTTGCCGATTTAATAATTGAACGCCAGATGATGAGAGTTAGAACGCAAATCCTTTACAAACAAGGGAAGATGTAAAAATTAGTAATCCCATAAATTAGGTTGCGCTCTTATTTGATCAAGCTGTTTCAATAATCAAGTCAATTTGGTTACAACTAAAAAGACATATACTCTTGATCAAACTCTTGTTCTTGATCGAGATCTTTATTTATTTCAACATTGCCCGGTTTTGAACACGCCTTGCGACTGACTATTTTTACGCACTAAAAAAATAGAGAAGCAAAATGAGCAATTCGTTTTTAAAGAAGTACCCAATAATAGATTATTTTGCCATTACCGTTGGTTCTGCCATTATGGCAATTGGCATAGGTGTTTTTTTGGTTGATGCTAAAGTAGTTCCCGGCGGAGTAAGCGGTCTTGCAATGGCAATGCATTATTTATCCGGAGGAACAATATCGGTTGGTATTCTTATGTGGATTCTTAACATTCCACTCTTTCTTTGGGGAATGAAAGAACTTGGCAAAGAATTCGGTGTTAGAACTTTTGTCGGGTTCTCGCTCAATTCATTTTTTATTGATCTGTTCCGTGGAGATATTCCCGGTTTTAGATATTTACAGCTTCAGAACTCTGCTACCGTACAAGATTTATACAAAAATGATTTTTTGTTTATGGTTCTTATTGGCGCGGTTTTACTTGGTGTCGGTCTCGGAATTATTTTCAAGTTTAAAGGCACAACAGCCGGTTCCGATATTGTAGCTTCAATTATGCATAAACGTTATGCAATAAAGCCGGGACAGTCAATTATGATAATTGATTTCTTTGTTATTGCTCTTGCCGGAACCATAATTGAGTTAAAAGATTTATCGCCGGAGAAACCAGCACTCTCGCTTTCTTTTTATGCAATCTTTCTGCTTTTCATTTCATCACGATTAATAGATATAATAATAGATGGATTTGATTATGCGCGAGCTGCATATATTATTTCGGATAAGTTTGAAGAAATCTCCGATGCAATTACAAAAAAAATGGAGCGGGGCGTTACTGCTATTGATACACGAGGAGTTTATAAAAATATAGAAAGAGAAATGCTTCTAACAGTTGTTCCTCTTAGAGAAGTTTCTCGGTTGGTAGAAATTGTTAAGGAAGTTGATCCGAGAGCGTTTGTTATTGTTTATAATGTTCACGAAGTTTTAGGCGAAGGATTTCGAAGAAGAATTTAGAAAAATTTAGTTGTCATTCCGGTTTCTTTGCTAAACAGCAATAAGGGAACATCATGAATACAAATAATAATATTGTTCTTGATCCGAATAAAATAAGAGAACTAGCTAACGGCTTTCAAGTAAGCAGAATTATTCTTACAGCCGTTGAGTTAGATATCTTTTCAATTCTCGATAAACATTTACTTACCGCAGCCGATGTGGCAAAACAAATTAACGGAGATGAACGCGCAACAGATAGATTGTTAAATGCGCTTGTTTCAATTGGATTTGTTAAAAAAACACGCGGAAAATTTTATAATTCCGAAGCATCTTCTTTATACTTGGTTAAGGGAAAAAATGATTTTATGGGCGGTTTGTTTCATACAAACGAGCTTTGGAAATCTTGGGGCACCTTAACCAGCGCGGTTAAAGAAGGAACCGCTGTGTATAAAGAAGAAAATGCCAATGATGATTGGACGGAATCTTTTATTGCGGCAATGCACTATCGGGCGGCGAAAGAAGCAAAAATATTAGCTATGATGATTGATCTTTCCATCGCAAAAAAAATGTTAGATGTTGGCGGCGGCTCCGGAGCTTTTGCAATGGGAATGATTGAGAGCAATCCGGAATTAAACGCGGTTATTTTTGATTTGCCAAATGTAATTCCGCTGACAAAAAAATATGTTGAATCGTTTTCGCAAAAAGAAAAAATTGTGTTCAAAGAAGGAGATTATCTTAAAGATGATTTTGGAAACGGATATGATTTAATTCTTCTTTCAGCTATTGTTCATATTAATAGTTACGAGCAAAACCTTGAGTTAATTAATAAGTGTGCAAATTCGTTAAACTGCGGCGGGCAAATAATTATTAAAGATTGGGTAATGAACGAAGCAAGAACTGAACCGGCAGGCGGCGCTGTGTTTGCTCTTAATATGCTTGTCGGTACAAAATGCGGAGACACATTTACCGAAAATGAAATGAGCGAGTGGTTTAATAAAAGCGGAATTATCAATATTGAAAGAAAAAATACCAGCTACGGTTGGTCTTTAATGATAGGAACAAAAATCTAACAATGAAAAACTTCTTAATAATTGTATTGGTTATAATTCTATTTGTTTCTTGCGGCGGCAAGAAGGAAGTTCCCGATTTGCTAGAAGGAAATTACTCCACGCATACAATTTCTTTTGATGAGACTATTCCGGAAATAAATCTTGAAAAAGACAACTTAAAAGAAATTCTCATATTACTTCATCACAGAAAAACTCCGCAAGAAATTAGAGAACATTTTCAGATGCCAAACAATATCTGGAATGAAAGAATAAATATTTTATTCGGAGAAGGGTTAATAAAAAAATTTGAAGACAGCAGTTTTGTTCCAACAGTATTTGTGCTTGATGAAGAAAATGGAATAGCGCTGAAAAAATTAACAGATTCTCTTGGCGCAGAAATGAGCGGAATTGCAATTGATCGGCTGAATAAGATCAAAGAAATCCATCAACAAATTCCGGCATTAAAAAGAATACCATTTGAGCAGCTATCAATGCTTGTGCTTGGCGGATTTGTTCATGATTTTGAGCAAATGAAAATATATCAAGAGCAGTTTATAAAAGCATTTGTCCCAAGTCGTGGAAACGCAAATTATTATTTATGTCTTCTTCAAAACAGAATGAAAGAGAGTAATCCAAAATTTTACGAAACAAAATATTATGATTATCCGGCATTTAAACTGATTTCTTTTTCGTCAACTATTTATGAACGCAATTTAGCTACATACGCAACATCAGATCTAACAAGTTATTTTGGAAGATCGGCAACTGAAAGCGATTCTCTTTATCAAATTTATTTATTAAACGAATTGATAAAAATGAATCTAAATCCAAATTACAAACCAACAGAGAAAATTTTAAGCGGATTTGAAAAAACTGGTTATGTTGTTAATGGTAAACCTACAATTCCATTTTTAACAAAAGCTGAAATGCAGAAAATAAAATTATTTACCGATGCCGCAACACAAGACATTATTAATTACTTTGAAGTCCGCCAAACACTTTTTGTTAAATGGTACTTAAACTCTCAGTACAGAGAAGAAACTACATATAAGGAATGGCTGATTTGGGTTTATAAAATGATAACCGCAAAAACAATAGATACGTTAATTGAAAAAGCTTACATAAAAACGTTTGGCGGAAATACCGCATCTTTCATTTATGAAAACTAGAGAGTGATAATGATAACAGAATTATATAGAGTTGAACAAAACAAGGATTTGATACTAAGCTCTTATTCAACTTGCCAAACTGAAGGAAACATTACCAAAGAAGAAGCCAAAGAAAAACTAGAACTAAACATAGAAAAGATGGCAGAGCTGCAAGAAATGATGTATGCTCACAATAAATATTCTTTGTTAATTGTTATACAAGCAATGGATGGAGCGGGTAAAGACAGTTTAATTAAGCATGTTATGAGCGGGCTTAATCCGCAAGGAACACAAGTATATAGCTTTAAACAACCATCCGCCGAAGAACTTGATCATGCATTTTTATGGCGTATACAAAAAGCTGTACCAGAGCGTGGAAGGATTGGAATTTTCAATCGCTCGCATTATGAAGAAGTATTGGTAGTTAGAGTTCATAATCTTGTGCAAAAGCAACAACTTCCGGATGAAATTAAAAACAGCGAGGATGTTTGGCAAAGCAGATTTGAGCAAATACGGAACTTTGAAAAATATTTATATGAGAATGGAACGAGAATTATTAAAATATTTTTAAATGTTTCAAAAGAAGAGCAGGCAAAAAGATTCTTAGAAAGGCTGGAAGATCCTACAAAGAACTGGAAGTTTTCCGCCGGTGATTTGGAAGAGCGTAAACACTGGAATACTTATATGAAATGCTACGAAGAAGCAATAAGCTCAACTTCAACAAAACATGCGCCATGGTACATTATTCCGGCTGATAAAAAATGGTATACACGTTTAGTTGTATCAGAAATAATAATTGATACACTAAGTAAAATGAATCTTGCTTTTCCGGAAATAGACGAAGAGCAAAAGAAAAATATTGAAGTCTATAAAGAAAGATTAAAAAGTGAAGTGTAAATAAATTATGATGAAATTTAAGCGGCTATGCGTGCAGCAAACACAAAGCCGCAATGCTAAAAAATTTATTTCTTCAATTCAGTCTTAATCAAGTGAATCATTTCTTCAAATTCTTCTTTCTTAAAACCCACAGATGACCATTTAACTTTTCCATCTTTTCCAATTACATAGTTTCTGGGAATGTATTTGCTAGCGAACAATTTATATACTACTGTTTCTTTATCTAAATAAATTGGAAAAGTGTATTTGTATGTATCGATAAACTTTTTAACTATTTCTGTTTCTTCTCCGCGGCTAATTGCGACAAGCACAAAATTATTGTCTTTTATCGCATCGTAAATATCTTTTTGCAAAAATGGCATTTCGGTTTTGCAAGGACCACACCAAGTTGCCCAAAAGTTTATTAATGTTACTTTTCCAACTAAGGATTCGCTAGATAAAGCATTACCGCTAAGCGCTGTTACAGTAAACTTTGGAAGATTATCTCCAACATTAAGCAAGGATGATTCTTTAAGGTCATCTTGCGCTAATGTAAGACTGACTGTTACTAACAATATTAAGAATGATAATTTATTTAACATTTAGTTCACCTTGAATTTTATTTATATAGTAATTTATAACCCCAAGCTTCAAGCTTAGTAGAGTATTTATTTTTTACAACACAAGTTTTGTTCGTATTAAAATCTTTATAACCGCCGGCAATTGAATTGTTTTCAATAATCACTTCAATTGGTGATGCCGAAAGATTAAACAAAGCAACTATTTTATTTTTCCCTTTCTCTCGGGTAAATGCAAATAAAGATTCATTAGTTGAATTTATTCTACTAAACATGCCGCCAGATGACCCGTTCCACAAAGCTTTATTATTTTTCTTGAGAGCAAACAATCTTGTGTATAATTCTCTCATTTCACTTTGCGTCCATTCAATTGGATCTTTTTCGAAGAATAGTAAGCGTTTGTCAAGTCCGGCTTCTTGACCGGAATAAACTAAAGGCATACCCGGAACTATGGTGGATAAAACAGCAAATGTTTTTGCGGCATCGCCGAACCGTTCTTTATCGGTTCCATGCCAGCTGTTTTCATCATGATTGGATGTAAATGTCATTCGGAAGGCATCTTTAGGGTATTCAGTTTTTTCTTTTTCAAAATGAGTAAAGAAATCTGCTGAAGTTTTTTCGTTTTTTGCTAAGCCAACCAACAAATCTTTAAGCTGCCAGCTGTAAGTCATATTAAAAGCTTCGTGTAATTCGGGTTCGTGCGCTTCTGCAAGCATAAAAAGTTTCTTCTTAGCTTCAAGCTGTGGTATAACCCAATTCCAAAATTCAAGCGGAACCATTGCGGCAACATCGCAGCGGAATCCATCAATGTTGCATTCATCAACCCAAAACTTCATTGCGTCACGCATTGCATTCCATAAATCTTTGTTTTCATAATTCAAATCAACTACATCGCTCCAATCAAATGGTGAAATAAACTTACCGTCTTTATCTTTTGTATAAAAATCCGGATTAGTTTTCATCCACGCATGATCCCATGCTGTATGATTTGCGACCCAGTCGATAATTACATACATGCCCATTTTATGAGCTTCTTTTACAACTTTTTTAAAGTCTTCAATTGTGCCAAACTCCGGATTGATTGCAGTAAAATCTTTTATTGAATAATAACTTCCCAAACTTCCTTTTCTATTCAATTCACCAATTGGGCTAACAGGCATAAACCATAAAATTCCAACATTCATTTTTTTAAGCGCCGGTAAATGAGTAGTGAACGCGTTAAGTGTTCCTTCTTTTGTAAATTGTCTAAGATTAACTTCATAAATAGAAAGATTTTTCGCCCACTTTGGATGTGTCTTTTGTTTTATCAAATCTTGGGCTGAAATTGTTGATAGTTGAAATAGAAATATTATTATGAAAAGGAAAGAAAATCCTTTTGCAATTGAATGCCGCATATGTTCTCCTATGTGTCCATCGTGTATTCCAAATTAAATAAAAATCCTACCGATATAAAATCAAATTTTGGTATTTTATAGATGTAATATTCTGTGAATAAAATGAAGCGACAACTTACTGACCCGGCGGTAAAATTTTTTGTCTCAATTATTGGGCTTTTCATTGTTTTCATATTTTTGAAAGAGCTTCAGCACGTCTTTATTCCACTGGTTGTTGCTTACTTCATGTTTTTCTTTTTTGAACCGCTAAATACTTATTTAGAGCGTCTTAAAATTCCACTTGGAATAGTAATATTTATAGATATTGTGCTTACGGCATTTTTAATTTATGGTGTATCCCGTGTTGTTATAGATTCCACTTTACAATTTGGTGAACAATTTCCCGCTTATGAACAAAAATTAAACCGCATTGTAAGCGATGCCGCAAAATCATTAGGAGTGCGTGATTATTCTCTCACTCATTTTAATTTAGAGCGTGTTTTAAGGAAAATGGATTACTCCGGATTAGCTACAGGTGTTTTTGAATCAACACTTTCTATAGTAACAACAGTTTTTTTGGTTCTCTTCTTTTTCATTTTTATTTCTAGCGGACATGAAAAAACATTGCAGGCAATTCGCTCTAGGTTTGTTGAAAGAGAATTGAAGAAGATGAAAAAAGAACATAAGCACGTTTCTTTGAGTGAAGAAGAAACAGTAATCGAAGAGCAAAATTTTGCCACAATTACAATACAACGCGAAGCAACATTACAGCGAACATTTAAAGACATAACGGAACAAGTTCAAAAGTATATAATAACAAAATTTTTAATAAGCCTTTCGGTTGGGTTAGTAATGGGATTTATACTTTGGGCGTTTGATGTTGAATTCTTTGTCATTTGGGCGGCATTTGCGGTAATACTTAATTTTATTCCCAACATTGGCTCGGTTATTTCTGTAATTATGCCGGCATTGATGACACTTGTTCAATACGAATCTTTTGGGTACGCGCTTCTTGTAACTTTGGTTTTAATTGTTGTTCAAAATATTATTGGTAATATAATCGAGCCCAAAATATTCGGAGACAGGCTTGGTCTTAATCCGCTTGTAATTTTACTTTCCTTATTGCTTTGGGGATATTTGTGGGGAATAGTCGGAATGTTCATTTCTGTTCCTCTAACAGCAGTGCTAAAAATTATCTTTTCCAACTCTCAAAGCAAAAACATGAAGTTTATTACAAATTTGATGAGTAACTAAACTGTATTCTAAACATGGGTTTGTCATTCTATACATCTACTTACTTCTGAAAATAAATTTGCTATATTTGTCCCAGTTATAATTGTTAATTGTTAAATAAATAAGTAAGTAGAAGAACAGCAGATGG
>CAZVYT010000012.1:0-71025 GCA_964631495.1 uncultured Melioribacter sp.
TCCGGACCTAGCGGGGTTGGGTATTAACTTGCCGATTAGAGCCTGGCAAAAATTTTGGGGCGGAAATATAGGAAAAATTTCTTCCGTTAAAAATTCATAGATAAGTAAATAAATCTCTTTTAAATCTCGCGTATTCCATTTGCCAATTCAATTCTTTAGAAGCCAAAATACAGTTCTTTTTATATACACTCAACAAATCTCTATTACTTGACCATTTATTTAAAACATCAATCAAATCTAGTTTGCTTTCAAGTTCAATTACTTCACCAACATTGTACGTTTCCACAATTTTTTTCATTTGCGGAAGATTACTCGATAGCACTGGAAGTTCTGCCATTATATATTCAAATAGTTTGTTCGGCAGAGCATGATAATAGCTTATACTTATGTTCTCTATTAATGAAAGACCAACGTCTCCTGATGCTGTATAATTAATTAACTCTTCTTGATTAAATGAGCCTGCAAATATTACTCTATTTTCAACGTTAAATTCCTTCGCAAGATTTATGTAATTCTCTTTCTGATCACCATCACCAAGTATAATTAAAACAGCTTGCGGAATTTCGGGTAGAACTTCAATTATCTTTCCTATTCCTCTTCCCGGAATTATTACACCTTGATAAAGAAGAATCAGTTTATCATCTGAAATATTAAACTTTTTTCTAAAGTCGAACTTTTCAATTGGTTTTTGAAAGAGGGGAATGTTGCGCACAACAGAAGTTTTTGGTAGTGAATACAATTTTTCTAAAAATTCAGAATCCATTTCTCCAGTTGTTAACACTAATTCAACTTTTTTTATAAAGATTTTCTCAATTGCTGTGATTATTTTTTGAAGAAATGGTCTGCTGTGCAATCCGCCTATGTGAGAATAAATTTCTCTACTGTTATAGAATATTTTTGCTGATTTAAGTTTGGCAAAAATTGTAACAATAGGCAATGTATAGAAATCTTCAGCGAAGTAAATATCTGTATTAGTTTTTATCAATTCTCTAATCAAAACTAAATTATACTGCAAATAGAATAAAAAACTTAACCTTGACTTAAAGATTCGATAAACTTTATAATCATTCTGGATAATGCTTTCATTACCTGTTACCCAATCGAATCCGATTACCGAAACATTAAATCCATCTTGACGAAGCGAATTACTGAGGTTTGTAATACGAGAATCTTTGGATGGATTTCCTAAGAAAACTAAACAGATTTTTTTTCTAGATGTCATTTTTTTACAACGTAATGTGAAGTGTGTTTCGCATTATTGTTTTTGCATCAAATTTTTCTTTGAAATCAATTAAACTCATACTTGGAGTCATCGGGTTTTCGGCTTTAGTATCCTGCGAAACACCAATATCAACATACTCGAAACCAGCTTCTGTGTAATGTTTAACAACTTCGTACATTACACGTTGAATTGGTTTGTACTTTTCAAATTGATAATAGAGCATATTATAAAAGCATACAGCCACTGTTTTATTAGCTACAAACATCAAAGAGCCGCCAATTGGTTTATCTTCTAAATAAACCATAAACAGTTTTAGATTATCAGGCAATAGCTGCTTTAATTTTAACAAATCTTCGTAAGAATGAGTGGGTTTAACATTGTGCCGCGATTTATTTTCCAAAAGAATTGGATAAAATTCATCATACTTCTCATTGATCTCTACACGCAGTTTGAAATCGTTAATTGTCTTACGAACATTACGCCGAGTGGTTGGAGCAAATCTTTCAAGAATATCAGTATATTGATTTAGCTTAATTGCACTTGAGATATAATGAAGTGAATAATGAAACCCTTGCCAGAGCAATGCAAAGTCGAGATTTTGATTTTGATGTCTTTCGTAAACCATTGGTGCAGATGTTAGAAGAATTTCTTTTAGCCCAATTTGCTTACAATAATTTTTAAGAGTAGAAACTATTTCCATTGTTTCAGAAAACTTAACATCTTTTGTTACAATTGAACCATAACTTGCACCAATTGGAGATTCAAAAACACCATTCCTAATTGCTCCAGGAAGCAGAGCAACAATCTTACCATTATCTAAAAATATAAGATGATCAAAATTAAATTTGCCCGGAGTGTGATAATCATAAAACTTCTGAAGATGAAACATCGTTCCATTATTTGAAGTAAGAACAAACTCATCCCACTTCTCTTTCCATTCTTCTGTGTACTTAATTATTTCCATCGCGCTCTATAGTAAGATTTTTATGCGGCAAAGTTAACTATTTTGAAAAAACTATAACTCAAATTTAATCAAACGTATAAGTCAAACTAATTATATGAGAATCACCTAACCCAAATTTAACTGGTACATAAGCGTAATCTAAGTTTAGACTATTCCAGTTGACTCCAAAACCGGTACTTAAGTTTTTAGATTCATACCCACTAAAATATCCAAATCGTGCAAAGAATTTTTCTTTATAAGCAAACTCACCGCCAAAATGTGTATGAGATTTTTCTTCTTTCAAATAATTTCTAATTCCAAAGGCTGTTGTTAAACGGATATTTCCTAAATAAAGATCGTATGCGGCTCCAACACTTAAATCATTTGGTAATTCCGTTGATTCGCTTCTTAACGAACTCATAGACCCAAGATTTTTTAAAGCAGCGCCTAATGTTAATCCTTCAACAAGATTTTTATAGCTTAATCCAAAATCAAAAGCTAATCCGGTTGATTCATCACTATAAAGACTTTCATATAAGTACTTAAGCGTTGCGCCGAAAGATAAATCAGAATTTATTCGATATGCAGATGAAATGCTTCCGAAGAAATAATGTGCATTAAATGTACCTTCGGCTTCACCAGGTTTTGTTCTAATTTCAATATTCTGAATGTTTGTTGTATTAGCGCCAATTGCAAAAGGCAATCCAAATGCTTTGAAACTTGCACCAAATACTTCGGAACTCAAATCTTGGAACAAAGAATTATGAGAAAATGCAATTTGTGAATATTCTGTCATTGTAAGTAAAGCCGGATTGTAATTTAATGCTGTTAAGTCATTTGCAGAAGCAACACCAAAATCGCCCATAGCAATATTGCGTGCGCCAAAACCATGTTTAAGAAAAGCTAATCCGCTCTCACCTACATTTTGAGCAAATGTTTGTAATGAAACGAGTAATATTATCAGATATATTTTTTTCATCAGAAATTCACATTAATTCCAATTACATGTTGATCGCCGGCAGAATATGGTTCTATTACAAATGCGTAATCAAAACCTAAATCAATTGTGCCAGCTTTGTAAAAATAAGATAATCCGAAAGAAGGACGAATCGGAATATCAAAATTATTTAAGTTAACCTTATCAACACCAGTGCGAATGAATAGGTCTTGGAAAAGATTGTATTCGGCTCCAGCACGCAAATAACTTGCTCTCGAGTTACTGCTTTCATATTCTATTGACGCAATCAGTTTTGGTTCTTCAAACTTGTAAGAAAAACCAATTTTTTTCATTAAAGGAAATTTGTCTTCGCTGGTAAGTCCGCTCGAACCATATATTTTGCCGGTATCCCATTTGTATTTTGTATTTAAATCTGAAACAGCGAGCGAAATTGTAATCGCGTTATTAATTGAATAAAGAGCACCGATATCAATTCCAAAAGCATTTGTTGTAACATCTTCATACAATTTGTAGTAATAAAACTTGAAAGCTATTCCAACTGACAATTTTTCAGAAAACTTGTTTGCAACTGCAACAAAGAATTGATTTTCCGAAGTGGATAATTCTTCTGTCTTTTTTCCTTGACTGTCGCGCCCATCAATATTATTAACACCGGCGTTAATTATACCTAAACTTATTCCGGCTGTAGATCTTGGCTGAACTGTTCCATCGGGCATTTCTTTTTTACCAAACTCAAACTTTCTTGTAAAATTTAGAAAGTTAAGCTGTCTATCTAAAGAGAGAAATGAATAAGTTGTTTGAAAAGAATTGCCTTTTTGAAAAACTGCAAGTGCCGGATTATAATATGAAACAAGGTTACCTTCTTTAATTGAAGACATTGCGTTGCCCATACCAATACCACGAGCGCCAAAACCTAAACGGCTAAATGCACCGGCTTTTGTGCTTATTTCAGAAAACTGTGACTGCGCTAATGCAGAAATTGAAAAAACTATTAATATCAATATTATTTTTCTCATTGTGCGCCTCACATTATTACCAAAATTTTACCGAACAGCGGAGTGTTATCACCAATATCCAAACGGTAAAAGTATACACCGTTAGGTACTACTTTACCTAAATCATCTTTACCATCCCAATAATCTAACTGTTCGGGGTTAACACCGCGTTGAGCATTTTGTAAGACAGTTCTAACTAAGTTCATCCCAAAATCAAATACTCTCAAGCTTATAGAAGAAGATTTGTTTAGGTTATACTTTATTCTAAGTAAATCTAATTTTGGATTATAGGGATTTGGAAACGCAAAACTTTCGCTCACAGATATTGTTCCACTTGATGCAAAATACACTTTCCATTTTTCATACCAAGTGCTTGTAGATGTTTCAAGTGCCTTTGCTAAGCCATCATTGGTGCCAATCCAAATTTCAGTTGAGTTCGTATTTAATACGTTGCTTTCAACACTTAAAAATAAAGTCGGTCGTAATTCAACCTTTGATTCACTATCAACAATTTTGGGGGCGTTTATCCATGTCATTCCTTTGTTAGAACTTCTATATAATCCGGATTCTGAAGCGGAAAAAACATCTGTTATTCCATTTGTGTAGTATCTAAATCCAAAATCACGAACCTTTTCATTTGTTAAAAATGTATCCCAAGTTTGACCGCCATTTGCCGAAGAACTAACTGCCCAATACTCAGTCTGCCCTTCAGCTTTCCAAGTGCCAGCCCAAATGGTTCCATCAATTTCGTTTCGATCTATAGCTAAAACAAAATTACCGCTAATTGGTTTTTGTTGATTTGTGCGGTTGAATTTTACCCAACTTGGATATTGAGAATTTGCATCTATTGTTTTATTAATCCCATTTGCTGTGCCAACGTAAAGGGTATCATCACCCGCAGCTACAATTGAAAACGCACGATGATTCAAATTGTTTTGATAGCCTAATTTACCGGCAGAAGAAGAAAATTCAAAATTCAGGACATCTGTTGGTTTAATTGCATCTAATTTATCAGGAGGAAGAACAACCCTTTTCCATGTTTTTCCCATATCGCTTGATTTGCGAACACCGCCATAATAAGAGACAATCCATATTGTATTTTTAGTGAACGCTATATCGTAAATGAAATTTCCTTCGCCAACCGGAATTGGTAAAGTGCGTAATTTATTATTACCGTAAGTTGTAATTGTATCAGCATTAGAATCAACCGGTTGATCTATTTTTATCCAAGTTTCTCCGTTATCTTGTGAATACCGAAGACCAGTTCCTTTTGGCACAGGGTTTCCGCTTGCATCGGAAACAAAATGCCATGTAGCTGCCCAAATTGCGCCTAATCCTTCTGCAACTGCTGAGACACTTTGTGTTCCAAAATCTTTTGTATTGTAATAATTCGTCCAACTGGAACCATTATCTGTTGATCTGCTTAAACCCTTTGATGTTCCTAACCAAATATGGTTCTTTCCTTGAATATATATTCTATCAATTGTATTACTTGCCGGAGTAAGATCACTTGTTTTTCTTAATTTATTTTCAAAGCCATAATTGGTTGGAATTCCTTGCGCATTTGAGTAAGAAACAAATCCGGCAAGAACCAAAATAAAAAACAAAATTTCTTTCTTGATCTCGGATAATTTCTTAACAATGTTTTTATTACTGAATTTCATTAATTCACCCCAATCATTTGTTTGATGATATTACTAGCTGCTCCACTTTTATCCATAGCTTGAAATTCAAACTCCCATTTTCCAGTTTGTGATGTTGGACCAAAAGTATTTTTGAAAGAATAAATGCCATCGCCAGCTTTCGCATCTCCAAAAACAGAATCACCATTATCAACCATTAAAAAATAATTGATATTTGGTGTATTAGGATTTGGAATAACAACTGTACCATCAGGACGTGTAAGTTTAAATGTAACTTGAGCAATATCTCCAAGTCCATTTTGGTCATCCACTTTAATAGAGAACGTAAAAGGAGTTTCTCTTGCAATATTATCAACTAAAACAAGATTAGAAATAACCGGTGCATAATTAGTTTGATTATTGTTATAGAATAATACTTGCTCACCAACTTTTGTTACGTTATCTGGTGTCGGACGAACATTGTCGCTTACAAAAAACTCAACAATGTATTTTCCACTTGAAACTCTTTTACTCATTGGAACCTTTGCTGTAAAAGAAGTCGAGTTTTGTACTGTACCGCCTTTAATCATAAGTATTTGTTTATTGATATAACTGCTTCCATCACCAGATTTAACAGAAAGCCAAACCTTTTCAACACTTCCGCTATTTTGAATTGATAGCGAGGCGGTAAAAAGGGAATCCGGATTAGAATAGCCGAAGTTTGAAGGAGATTCTATCTTAAGTATTCTATAGTCTACAAACCTATTATCAACTATATTATCCGGGATTTTGTCACAAGCAGAAATCAAAAAAGAGAAAAAGAACAACGCAAGTAAGCTTTTCATGGAATCAATTAAGAATTGTTTTTTAAGGTGTGAAAAAAGAATATACATAGAGAAACTGCCTTTTTATGTTCAATTTAATTACGGTAGCAAATTCTCTATACTTTTTCCTTTTGTTGGAACAAAGTTAAAGTATGTTACTAGAAAAATGCAAGGTTAATTTTTAGAACTAGAAAGAAAGAACAAACGGAGTTGGAGAAAACGAAAGAAAAAAGATGATAATCGTCAAATAGCCAACAGCCATTCTTCCTTTGCCTAATGGTTCAAAATATGTTACCGGAGAATGCTTAACCTTTATAACGAAATACAAAATTAAAGCCCAAAAAAGCCAACCACTCCACCCAAAAGAAAAATTTAAAGCCAGAGACGAAGATATTATACCAATTGCGCCTAAAATTACAAGAGCAATTAATGAAATACTTGCAATTGCTTCATGTTTTTTACCGCCGAACATCGAATAAATTATATGCCCGCCATCTAATTGCCCAACTGGAATGAGATTCATTGAAGTAACAAAAAGACCAAACCAGCCGGCACATAAATAAGGATAATGATAAATTTCTGACATTGGCGGAACAAATTGCCCCGGTTGTGTAAGCAGTTCTCTCAATATTACAAAAAGAAGAGAATCTCCAAAAGCAAAATTGATTGAACTTTTTCCATACTCCGGAGAATAATAATCCGGGTGAATTGCTAAGATATAATCTACCGATGGTAAATTTAAAAACCCATAAATCAAAACTCCGAGACAAACTAAAAATCCCGCAATTGGACCACCAGCACCAATATCAAACATTGCTTTGTTATCTGGAACAATTGATTTTGTTTTAATTACCGCACCCATCGTTCCAAAACTTAACATTTGAATTGGCGGAAATGGAATAAAGAATGGAAGCGTTGCTTTTACTTTGTGCGCGATAGCAGCAAAGTAATGTCCAAATTCATGCACACCTAGTATTAGTAAAATAGATAAAGCATAAGGAAGACCAAGTGTAAGTTGACTGAACTCAATTGGTCCTGTAATATTTGTTGTCCAATAAACTCCTGCAATTGTTGTTGTTAACAACGTAACAAGAAAAAGAACAAGATTAATAATAGGATTGTTCTTGAGGTTGAAAATAAATTTTCTTGTAAACGATAAAGGCTTGTTATTAAGCATTCTATAAATCCAAATTTAACCCTATTCCGGAATATTTTTCTCTATAATCAAAATACTCACCGTGTATACTCCATCCAGAATAATAATGAAAGTATAAACTAAGTCCTCTTCCATTTGCTTTTCCAAACTTTATTCCAGCATGGAAAGAATGATTTGGTCTACTTTTAAGCGAGCCAGATATTTTAAAATCGTAAGCCATAAAAGGTGAAAAATTATCGGCTAAAAAGTCCTTTCTCAAATAATCAAATCCAAGCTGATAAATATCATTTTGATCAACTTCCGGATCAACGTGAAATAAGTATGTAAAACCAGCATACATTCTTAAATGCTTGTATTGATAAAAAGGCATTAGCTCTACAAACTCTCGCGAATAAACACGCGGAGTAAGACCGTCCTTCCATTGTTTTTTTTCTTTATCATAGTGTCCATCTACAAAGTGAGCGCTAATATGACTAATTCTCATGCGTGCGCCAAAAGAATAATCATGAGCAGATTTCTTTATTCCGACATTCAACCCGAATAAATAATCCACAGTTTCAACGGGAAAGTGGAAATTATCTTCTTTGCGTAGTAAAGTCCAAGTAAACATATCTGCTCCAACTGATAAAATACCGGAGCTTGTTTTTATAGAAGCAAGATCAATTGTATTTCCTATATCAAGACGAAGCTCATTACCATCTGTTTTGAATATAAAACCGAGCTTCGGTTCTAATACATTTGCTGTAAATGGACTAATGTTTAACCCACTGGGGAAATATTCTACATTTTGCGCTGACAGTAGAGATGCTATTAACAGTACTAAACTAAATATCCTTTTCATCTCTATCCTCCTAAAATTTATATGAATTATTTAACAATATATTCTTTATTAACAATAGACTATAACCAAGGAATAACATTAATACGTAAATAATTCATTTCAGTTTATAGATGTGCAAATATAAAGCCGCTAACTAAAATAACAATTAACTAAAAAAGAATAGCATCACTCTTTCAGCTTTTATTAGGAAAAATAAAGCTTTATTGATTAAGTAAAATTGCACAGCTAATTTAACAACGTAAAAGTTATATTGCGAAAGAAAATAATGGATAACTGTGGAAAAACTTAAGCCATTAAAACGTTTCGGGCAAAATTATTTAGTTGATAAGAACACCATTCAGAAAATTGTAACCCAGTTTTCTCCATCAGAAAATGATAATGTTGTTGAAATTGGTCCGGGACAAGGAGCATTAACTTCATTGCTTTCTCGCGTTGTTAAGAATTATAAAGCTATCGAAATTGACAACCGAGTTATCGACGATTTGAAGGTGAGCTTTCCTACAGTTGAGTTTATTAACGCGGATTTTTTAGAAATCAATTTGAGTGAATTGACCAAAGGAAATAAACTTCGAGTTATAGGAAATATTCCTTACAACATAACTTCTCCAATTATTTTCAAGCTGATTGAAGAACGTGAATTTGTTTCCGATGCATTGATGATGGTTCAATTTGAAGTGTCTAAAAGAATTACGGGCAAGCCGAGAACAAAAGATTATGGAATTTTATCTGTCCTGACCAACTACTTTGCCGATACCGAGTTTTGTTTCAAAATTCCTCCAACGGTTTTTTACCCTAAACCAGCCGTGGATTCTGCTATAGTTAGTTTCAAGTTTGGTAAAACAATGCCAAGCGATATTGATGAAAAATTATTTATAAAAGTTGTAAAAGCTGCTTTCGGCAACAGAAGAAAAACACTTAAGAATTCACTTAGCAACAACGCTTTCGGCAATTTGGATTTTACAACTTTCCCATTCGATTTGACTAGAAGAGCAGAAGAATTAACAATTGATCAGTTTATTGAGCTTACAAAGCTTATAAAAAATTTTAGTTGAGTAAATTCTTATCAACTTTTTTAATCGTTTCAACAATTAAAGAGAAATATCTATCCAAAGAACAATTTGCATCATCGTTCAAGTAACAATATCCATCAACTTCAGCACGACAGTTTGTACAGATTTTCGCTTTAACAAGATCGTGGTATTTTGATGTATCATCTGTATCCATGCTGTGAACTATTTCAACAACTGAAGGCAAATAGTAGTCTACTGCACAAATTTCTTTTGCTGATAGAGTGCAACTGCCATGCTCATTAGAATCAACACAAATTGAGCAGACATTTTGTTTTATTGCTTTGAGATATTTATCCATATTTTTGCTCTATTATTCTAAAGAAAAAATAGTTAGTGCCAATGGAAGACACAAATAAAAAATTACAAGTAAAAAGAATTTTTGATTCAATATCTCATAGATATGATTTTTTGAATCATTTTCTAAGTGCCGGTGTGGATTTTTACTGGCGAAAGAAAGCTATAACACTTTCCAAAATGAACAAAGATTCAGTTTTGCTGGATTTAGCATGCGGAACCGGAGATTTTGCTATTACGGCTAAGAATTTCGGTGTGCAAAAAATCTTTGGCGGAGATTTATCATACAATATGCTTTCGCTCTTCGGCAAAAAAGTTGACTGGATTAATGGAAGAATTCTAGAAACAGTTGCCGAGCAATTACCTTTCCACAATAATTCATTCACAAATATTACAGTAGCATTTGGCGTCAGAAATTTTTACAATATTCCAAATGCATTCAAAGAATTCAATCGAGTGCTTGTAGATAATGGGAAGGCTACTGTACTTGAGTTTCGCCTACCAGAAAACAGATTTGTAAGAAACTTTTATATGTTTTATTTCAAAAAAATTCTCCCTCTAATCGGAAGAATAATTTCTAAAGATCAAGAAGCTTATACTTACTTACCAGAATCTGTTGGAGAATTCGATAAAAAAATTGATCTTATAAAAATCTTCACAGATTGCGGTTTCGCAAAAGTGAAAAAACATTCCCTTACTTTTGGGCTTGTTCAAGTAGTAATTGCTGAGAAATAAATGGCAGATTCTATTACACCCGTTATTCTTACTGCTAAAGAACTTGTTGTACACTTCGGCGAGCAGATTATTTTAGATAAAGCATCACTTAGCATTCACGAGCATGATAGGATAGGTTTAGTTGGCAGAAACGGCGCGGGAAAATCTACTTTCCTAAAAATAATATCCGGATTAATGCCTAGCGATTCCGGTGAGGTTGCAAAACGGCGAGAGCTTATAATTGGTTTTCTATCTCAAGAATTTACTTTGGATGAGACTAAGAATGTTTATTCAAACATTCTATATGGAGCAGAAAAAGTTCGTGAATTAATTGAAGAATACCATAACACACCATTTGATTCACCAAAACATGAAAAACTACAACTTCAAATTGACGATTTAGATGGCTGGAATCTTGAGAAAAATATTGAACTGCTTATCAAATCTCTTAATGCACCAGCAAAAGAAAGAATGGTTGCTACTCTTTCCGGTGGCGAGAAAAGACGTGTTGCACTTTGTCGCGCACTAATTTCCCACCCGGATTTATTAATTCTAGATGAACCTACAAACCATCTTGATACAGATTCGATTGAATGGATTGAAGAATATCTTGCCAATTACAATGGTACTTGTATTTTTGTTACGCACGATCGGTATTTTCTCGATCGAATAGCAAATAGAATTGTAGAACTTTCACACGGAACATTTTATTCTCATCAAGGCAATTACACAGAATATTTGATTAATAAATCTCAACGCCAAGCAGTAAAAGAAATTGAAGAAAAGAAACGTCAGAATTTTTTACGCAAAGAACTTGATTGGGTAATGCGCGGACCGCGTGCGAGAAGAACAAAATCAAAAAGCCGTTTAGAAAATTTTTACGATGTTCAAGAGCAACAAATAAAAGAAGTTGAACTTGATGTTGAAATGATAATTCCCGAGGCAGAAAAACTTGGCAATAAAATTTTAGAGCTTAAAAATGTTGGGATTGTACTTGGCGGAAAAACACTTTTCCAAAGTTTTCATTACGCTTTTCCTAATTACAAAAGGATTGGAGTAGTTGGTAAAAACGGTACCGGAAAAACTACTTTGTTAAAAATTCTTCTTGGTGATATTTCGCCGACTTACGGGCAAATTGATTTAGGAGAAAAAACGGATTTCAATTATGTAGATCAATCCAGGCTTTTGTTAAATGATGACGATACTGTAATTAAAGCAATTGGTGAAGGTAACGATTATGTAAAGTTTGGCAAACAGCAAATAAGTGTATGGACATATTTGCGACGCTTTCTTTTTACAGATGATAGAATAAATACTTTGGTAGGAAGACTTTCCGGAGGAGAAAAAAGTCGATTAACTCTTGCGCGCATTTTAAAAAACGGCGGCAATTTTTTACTACTTGATGAGCCGACTAACGATCTCGATCTTCCTACTTTACGAGTTCTTGAAGAAGCATTAATTTCATTTGATGGCTGCGTAGTGGTTGTTAGCCACGACAGGTATTTTTTAAATAGAGTCTGTAACGGAATTATTGCGCTCGAAGGTGATGGAGAAATATACTATAGCGAAGGAGATTATGATTATTATGTACAGAAAAAGAAACTAAGACTTACTGAGACAAATACCGAGCAAGTGAAAATTAAAAAAGAAGATACGCGTGAAAAACCAAAAGTTAGAAAGCTTACATGGAAAGAAAATAAAGAATTAGAGACTATTGAAGAAAATATATTAAATGAAGAAGCAGAAGTTGTAAGAATTGAAGCGATATTTTCTTCACCAGATTTTTATATTAAGTATGCAAACCAAACAATTGAACTTAACAAACAGCTTGAAGATGCTAAAGAAAAAGTAAAATTTCTTTATGAGCGGTGGGAAGAATTAGAAAAAATAAAAAATCAAAATTAGTTGTTAAAAAGAAGTGGTTGTCTCAAAAGTATAAACTTAGTAGTAGCCTCAACTTTTAAGTTGCGCTTTCAGCAATAATTCGCAAGCTAAAGCTTGCGACTATATCTATTTAATGACTTATGAGACAGCTTCTTCAAACAATTTATTATATCATTTCTTAACCAAACTTCCTCTCAATTTCTTCAACTGTATTCTTTTTATGATCTGAAACTCCCACTATTAATCCAAGTGAAGTAACAGCTGCGCCAATTACTTGAAAGGTTGTTACATCCTTACCAAACAAAAACATTACAAATGGCAAAACAGCAAGCCAAATATTTGTATACGGCACCCAATAATGTGCGGCAAACTTTGATAGCTTAAAGAAGCCAAAACTATAGAAATAACCGGTTAATCCCGCAAGCACAACAAATAAAATCGGCCACCAGTTTTTAGGGATTATACTTCCTTCAAACAATGAGAAGAAACGATTATAGCCAGATTCAGAAAGAATAGTTTCTATTTTTGTTTTATCATTTTCTGAAACGGATTTATTAACCACATAATCTTTTCCGGACTTTTCATAATAAGAAAGTAAAAATATTTTTTGGCTATCACTAACTTTGGAGAGAACTCTTTTTTCAAATTTATCTACTGAAACACTTTGAGGGAAATTAACACTTAAATAGCTGCCTATAAGAGGAATAATAATTAGTGCAGACCAAATGAATGTCATTTTCCATATTTCGCGCCACAAGACCAACACATTAGGACCAATTCCCTTTTTTGCCATTTGTACAGTTCTGTTATTAAGAATTTGTTGAGAGCATAAACAGCAGTTAATAATAATTATCCATATTAATGCTGTAAAATCTAAGACTTCGTTTGGGTTCATACTTTTTCCCAACATTCTGGGTATATGAGGAACTGCAAGACCAATAACAACAAGAGAAATTCCTATCCAATGTTCTTTTCTAATTACAGCTTTGAATAAAAGCTTGCCAAGAAAAGGCAGCATTACCAAATAAACATTTACATACGGGGCGTAAAGATGTGGTGAATAGTATTTTGGCAAATAAAAAAAGCCAATATTTTCAATTACTCCGGTAAATGCGCAAATTATTATGGTAATCATTGCAGCAGAACCCGGCAATAAATATTTAAGTTCTTTACCACGAATTACTTCAATTGTTACAGCAATTATTGCCCACACTAATTTTGATAATTCGCGCCACCAAGTCATAACGCCAGCTGAAACACCAACCGGCTGATTACCTACAAATTTTGGCTGGTTGCCCATCCAATTAAGAATATATTGCCCGCCAAGAGCCCCGTTGATAATCATTAACCAGCTTATAAGAAGAAATAATTCCATTTTATTCTCTTAAAATTGTAACAAAAAATTATTTTAGTGTTATAAATAAATTGCAGTTATTTCAATGAGTGCACAGAAATACTGCGGTTAAGCCATGCTGAGTTTGCAGAACAATGACTTTATCTATTAAATCGTCACACTTCATTAGGTTTAGTGTAACGCGGGAATAAAAATTAAATAGTTGCACTATATTAAATTATTTCTTCAATACCTCAATTATTCTGGTTTTTAATTTTTCAAAAGATTTACCACGATGGCTTATATTGTTTTTTTCTTCAACCATTAACTCTGCCAATGTATGAACAAATCCGTCGGGAATAAAAATCGGGTCGTAGCCAAAACCAAATTTACCTCTTGGCTTATCAATTATTCTGCCATGCAATTCACCAACAAATGCAATTGTTTCATTTCCATCATAAAACATTGCTTGAGAAATAAACTTAGCTCTGTGCGGATGAGGATAGCCCTTTAATTCTTCAATAACTTTTCTATTGTTGTCCTCAAAGCTACACCCTTCTCCGGCATATCGTGCAGAAAATACTCCTGGTCTTTCACTTAGTTGCTCTATTGCCAAGCCGGAGTCATCAGAAATAACAGGCATTTTATAAATTTCATAAATCGCTTTAGCTTTGATAAATGCATTCTCATAAAAAGTAGTTCCAGTTTCTTCTATTTCAATATTATCACCTAAATCAGCAAGTGAAACAACTTCAACACCGGTGCCTTTAAATAGATTTTTAACTTCTTTTGCTTTGCCTTTATTTTGCGTAGCAAAAATTATTTTCAATTAACCCTCCTTAACATTTTTTGAAATTCTTTTTTACCATTTGATATTAGCATTTCTTCATCATAAATAACAGATTTTCCATTTTCAACCTTTAACTCACCTTCCAAATAAACTGCTTTAATATTTTCTTTTGTAGCAGAATACACAATACTAGAATAAATTTGTTGTTCCTCAATTTGTAATGGTTGATCTGCTTTTTCTAAATCAAGCAGAACAAGGTCGGCTCTCTTACCAACTTCTATACTGCCAATTTCAGAATCCAAATGTAAAGCTTTGGCGCCTTCAATTGTTGCAATTCGAAAAACACTTAATGCATCCATTGAAGTTGGACCATGTATTGGTTTTTGGATTAATGCCGCGTGTCGCATTTCTGTAAATGCACTTAATCCATTATTGCAAGGAGCGCCATCAGCACCTAACGAAACAAATATTCCATCCTTAATAAAATGTGGAATATTTGCTATACCAGATCCTAACTTTAAATTCGAGGATGGGCAGTGAGATACTCTAACATTTCTGTTCTTAAGAGTTTTTATTTCTTCCATATTCAAGTGAATACAATGAGCTAAAACAGTATGATCATCTAGCAACCCGATAGAATCAAAATAAGTAACATTTTCTTTACCAGTCATTGCTCTAACAGTATCAACTTCTTTTTTATTTTCGGATGAATGGCTATGAAGTATTGATCCGGGAAAATCTTTCATCATTTCTTTAGTCTCTTTTAGAAGTTTTTCTGTACATGAAAGTACGAAACGAGGAGCAAATCCATATTTAAGTTTTCCATTGTTTGAATTATGAAATGCTTTTGCCCAATCATAACTTGCTTGTAAATTCCATTCAATCGACTCGCAGAAACTTGGAAATAACATATTTTGATCTATCATACAACTTCCGGCAACTGCACGTATTCCAGAACTTGCAAGTTCTTCAAATATTATTTCTTGATGACGGAGACTGCCCATATCAAGCAATGTTGTTGTTCCGCCCGTTAACAAATCATTAATGCCAAGCCTTGAAGAAACTCTAAGTGATTCTTTATCATGCGCATTCTCATAAGGAAAGATTCTTTTCTGAAGCCAATCTAGAAGTTCTAGATCATCTGCAAAACCACGGAATAGCGTTTGGCATAAATGAATGTGTGTTTGTACAAATCCTGGAATTAAAACACAATTTGTGTAATTCAAAACTTCATAATCGGCAATTTTAAAATTATTAATTTTGTCAATCCTTGTAATAATTCCATTTGTTACTTCAACTGCATGTTGTTCAAATACTTCATTGTTACTATTTACAGTAACAACCTTTTTAGGAATTAGTAGTTTTGCTTTCATTTTTTTTCTCAGCAAAAAGTTCGTCCATTTTTTCAATAGCATAACGCAAATGAGGAATTACAATAGATCCGCCAACTACCAGTGATATATTATAAGATTCATATAACTCTTGTTCTGTTGCTCCTTCTTGTATAGAACGATCAATGTGATAAAGAATGCAATCATTACAACGTAAAACCATTGAAGCTACTAGTCCCATTAATTCTTTTGTCTTAGCGTTTAAAGCACCATCAATATATGCTTTGTTATCAAGAGCAAAGAATTTGTTAAAATCTCTAAAGCCGGAGTTTAGAATTCTTTCGTTCATTTCAGAACGGTAAGATCTAAATTCATTTACAGTTGTCTTCATATTTTTTTCCTTTCTAACTCTTTCAATAAAAATTTACCAGTTATACTTTCTTTATTATTTGCTACAACTTCCGGCGTTCCGAAGGCAATTATTTTACCACCATATTCTCCGCCGCCCGGACCAAGATCTATTACATGATCTGCGACTTTTATTACATCGAGATTATGCTCTACAACAATTACTGTGTTACCTTTCTCAACTAATTGATTTAATACTTTCAAGAGAATATTCACATCCTCAAAATGAAGTCCGGTTGTCGGTTCATCAAGTATATAAATTGTATTACCGGTTTGAACTTTGCTCAATTCTGTAGCAAGTTTTACTCGTTGCGCTTCACCGCCACTTAAAGTAGTTGCCTGCTGACCAAGTTTTATGTATCCAAGTCCAACATCGTTCAAAGCTTTTACTTTTCTTTGCAGAGCGGGATAGTCCTCAAAAAAACCAACAGATTCTTCAACAGTCATATCAAGAATATCGGAAATTGATTTTGTTTTGTAAAGTATCTCTAGTGTTTCACTATTATATCTTTTGCCGTTACATACTTCGCAGAGCACATAAACATTTGGAAGAAAATTCATTTCAATTTTCTTCAAGCCGTCTCCTTCACATTCTTCACACCTTCCGCCGTTAACATTAAAACTAAAGCGTCCCGCAGCATAACCTCGCATTTTAGATTCAGGCAGTTGTGCAAATAAATCTCTTATGTGAGTAAATAATCCGGTATAAGTTGCTGGATTTGATCTTGGCGTTCTGCCTATTGGAGACTGATCAATTTCAATAACTTTATCTACGTGTTCAAGTCCTTTAATTTCTTTAAAAGGTAGCGGAACAACTTTCGAATTATAAATCTTCTTCATCAATATTTTAACAAGTGTTTCATTTATCAAAGAAGATTTTCCGGAGCCGCTTACACCAGTTACGGCAATGAAAGTGCCAAGTAGGATTTTCAGATTAACTTCTTTAAGATTATTTCCATTAGCTTTGTTTAGCTCTATATATTTTCCGCTTCCAATACGTCTTTGTGAATTAAACTCAATTTGTTTTTTGTCCTTTAAGTACTCAAGTGTTAAAGATTGTTTACCATTTTTAGATTTCAGAAAACTTTTAGTACTTCCATGAACAACGACTTCTCCACCGTGCACACCAGCCTTTGGACCAAGATCAACAATATAATCTGAACTTTCTATTGTCTCTCTATCATGTTCTACAACAATTACAGTATTGCCAAGATCACGTAAATTTTTTAAAGAATTAATAAGCTTAACATTATCGGATTGATGCAACCCAATACTTGGTTCATCAAGAACATATAAAACACCGGCAAGCTGTGAACCTATTTGAGTTGCTAAACGAATTCTTTGAGATTCACCTCCAGAAAGTGTTCTTGCTGATCGATCTAGTGTTAAGTAATCTAACCCAACATTTAACAAGAAATCTAATCTTGATGTTATCTCTTTTAGAATTTGTGTTGCAATCAGTTTTTCTCTATCAGTTAGCTTTAGAGAATTAAAATACTTTTTTGCTTTTGCAATTGATTGGCTTGTTACTTGAGAAATATTTAATTCATTTAATGTAACGGCTAAAGACTCCTTCTTGAGCCGACCACCTTTGCACGTTGAGCAGGTCATCGTATCCATAAACGCTTCAGCCCATTCGCGTATTTTATTTGATGAAGTATTTTCATAATAATGACTAATATATTTCAATACACCATTAAACTTGTGCATGTATGTTACTTGTTTTCCACCGCCATAAGTATAAGTAAATGCAATTTTTTCTTTTGTTCCATTTAGTAAAACATCTAATTGCTCTTTTGATAATTCCTTAAGCTTTGTGTTGTAAGTAAATTCAAATTTTTCTGCAATAATTTGAAGCTGATTAAAAAACCATGTGCTTCTTGGCTTTCCAATTGCCGTAATGCCTTCTTCGTTTATTGTTTTATTCCAGTCGGGTATAATTAAGTTAATATCAAGCTCTCGCTTCTCTCCAAGACCATCACAATCTGGGCATGAGCCGTATGGTGAATTAAAAGAAAACGAGTTTGGAGCTAATTCTGCAAATCCAATTCCACAATCTATACAAGCAAAATTGCGGCTATACACAAAATCTTTCGATCCATCATTTACAATTACATTTCCGTTTCCATAATTAAGTGCAACTTCAATTGATTCCCTAACTCGTGAACTTGCTTTTTCATTTACCTTTAAACGATCAACAACTATTTCAATATCATGAGTTTTGTAACGGTCGACTTTGAATTCATCATTCAGTTCATGAATTTCAGCATCGATCCTCGCTCGAATGAAGCCATCTCTTAGAATTTCTTGAAACAATTCTCGGTAATGACCTTTTCTGCCTCTAATAACTGGAGCTAAAACAACTACACGTTTATCGTCAAATTCTTTCAAAACATTTTCAATTATTTGATCCGATGATTGTTTCACTACTGGTCGTCCGCAACTGTAACAGTTCACCTGTCCAACCCTTGCAAACAACAAACGAAGATAATCGTAGATTTCAGTAACAGTCCCAACAGTAGAGCGTGGGTTACCGTGAGTCGATTTTTGTTCGATCGAAATAGCTGGGCTTAAACCATCTATAGAATCAACATCGGGTTTTTCTAATTGATCTAAAAACTGTCTTGCGTAAGATGAGAGAGATTCAATATATCTCCTTTGTCCTTCTGCATATATTGTATCGAATGCCAAAGAAGATTTACCCGAACCCGAAAGACCGGTTATGACTACAAAAGAATCCCGCGGGATTTCCAGATCTATATTTTTAAGATTATGTTCGCGAGCACCGCGAATTACAATTTTTGATTCCATTAAAGTAGATTGCCAAAGTTCGAAAGGTTATTTTAGACAAACTAAAATAGAAAAGCAATTTTTTTTACACATATGAATTTACCCGAGAAAATAAAAACTATAGAAAACCGATCCGAATTTAAGTTCAAAGAAAAGGGCTCGCTCTTTTTTGCAATTTGCCAACCGGCTTTAAACGAAAAAGAATCTTTGCAATTTCTTTCCGAAATTAAAAAACAGTACTACGATGCTACTCATCATTGTTACTCATATAAATTCCAGAATAGTGCTTTTAAATATTCTGATGACGGTGAGCCAAGTGGTACAGCCGGAATTAGAATCTTCAACGCACAAAATCACTTTTCTGTTACTAACTTGATTTCCATTGTAATACGTTACTATGGAGGCACTAAATTGGGCGTAGGACCATTGGGAAAAGCCTATTACGATTCCGTTTTTGAATGTTTAAAAAAAACCACAATATTAGAAAAAGAGCTCTATAATAAGATTGAGATAACTTATGATTTTGATTTAAGTAATACAGTTCATCATTTTGCTTCAAAATATCAGCTAATAATTGTAAAAAATGATTTTGAGAAAAAGCCAAAGATGACTTGTTTACTCAGACATACAATTTTCGAAATGTTTTCAAAAAATCTATTATCAGCCTCTCAAAACAAACTACAAATTTATTTATTGAACGAATTCACATATTTAACTTCAAATTTCATTTAATGAAGTCATATTCTTGACATAAAGTTCCGATTTACTTAATTTTAATAAAAGATAAGTGGCTCCTATAAATCTTTGATAAAGTTTTCATATTCTAAGAGGAAAAAATGATTTACACTAAAACCGGCGAGTATGCAATAAGAGCAATACTCTTTTTAGCACGCCAGCAAAAAGACTCATTAATTATGTCTTCAGATATTGCAAAAAGTGAAGATATTCCTGCCCATTATCTTGCCAAAATACTGCAAAGAATGGCCAAATACGGATATGTTGATTCATTTAAAGGAAGAGGCGGTGGATTTAAGATTACAGAATTAGCAAAGAAAAGCTCAATTTTAGAGATAGTTGAAAGAGTAGAAGGTCCGGTTATCAATTTGAAATGTGTTACTGGTCTTAAAGAATGTCAAGAAGAAAATCCATGTCCGTTACATGATGAATGGGCGGAGCTTAGAAATAGGATCTATAATTTGATTTCGAGCAGATCTGTTCAAGATGTTGCTGAGAAATACTCAGAAACTTTGAAAAAAACTACATAGTTCAATATTTTATTTATTGAGAAAGGATTCGGTTTTTATTCCGAGTCCTTTTTTTGTTTTAAATCATTTAGATATAATTTCAAATATGATAAATCTTCGCAGAGAATGTTTAGGTTCTGAAGAGAAGTTTGGGAAAGCGAGAAGTATTTTTCATTAAATATGTTTTTAACAAAATCTGAAGATTCTTTCAATATCTCATGAAGAATTATGTTTATTTTCTCGTAAGCATGTTTAAACTCTTCACCAACCTTTTTAAAGTATTCATCATCTACAATTGCTTCTCTTTTTTTTATAACACTAAGTAGTCCAGTTACAAATTTTGCTTGAAATGCAAGCTCATTTAATTCAACAATTTTTTTGTTTTTTAGTGACGCTTCTAAAACAATGCGAAAATCTTCTTTCGATTTTAATACTCGTCCGGATATTTCTTCAATATCTGTTATGATTTTTTCTGCTGAATCAATTATCATTTTTTTACCTTAACACCAATGCCAATGCCATCTCCAATTGGCATAATGGTGCTTATAAGATTGGGTTCCTTCATAAATTGACTATTGAATTGCCGGATTATTTGAGTTGACTTTTTTTGTTTGAGCGGAACCTTACTGGAAGCAACGTAACCATGCCAGAGTAGATTATCAATAAAAATTATTCCATTCTTTTTTAATAATGGCAGCGAAAGATTGAATAACTTTTCATAATCTTGTTTGTCTGCATCAAGGAAAATAAAATCATATTTCTTTTTAAGCGTTGGAATTATTTTGATAGCATCGCCTTCAAATATTTTAATTACATCAACTACTTTTGCTTTATTAAAATAATGAAATGCTTGTTTAATGTTGACTTTACTTTTTTCAATTGTGTGTAATACTGATTTCTTTTTCAATTGTCTAGCGATGCGAATAGAAGAATAACCAATTGCCATTCCTATTTCCAAAACTCTTTTAGGTTCTTTAGTTCGGATAAGAACTTCGAGGAAATCTGCAGCATTCCAGTTTAAAATTGGAATCGTGTTGTTAATAGCATAAGCTTCCATCTGCAATGTTAAATCTACTTGCTTAGCTCGTACTTTTTCTAAATACTTTTCTTGATTTGGCAGTATTATTCTTTTCATAAAAGTCTATTTAGCTATCAACATTTTCTTTATATCAGAATACTCATTAATTGTTAAGCGATAAAAGTAAACTCCGCTTGCTAAATTGTAATTCAAGAATTTAACATTGTAATTACCAATATGTTTATGCTCATTAACTATTGTTGATACTACTTCGCCTAGTGAATTATAAATTTTTAATTGAACTAAACCCGGCTGAGTTATACTATATTTAATTGTAGTACTTGGATTAAATGGGTTTGGGTAGTTCTGGTACAATGAATAATTACTGGGAATAATTCCATCGTCTGTTGGTTCTGTGATATTGCTAATAATCATATTCCCATAAATGAATTTATAATTCTTTTCCAGCGGTTCTCTTACTGCTACACCAGCAGAATTATTATAAGTAAAAAAGAATTCTATCAGTGAGCCATCTGCAGATCCTGGTAATAAATAATCATATTTTAGTTTACCATCAAAATTCATCGATATTGATTGGAAATTACCATTACCGATACGATAGTTTAATTTTATTGTCGAAGGAGAAACTCCGTCAGAATTTATGAATATTTTATTTAATCTATAACTTGAGCTTTCTTTTTTTAGATTAGGATAAGACACAACTCTCTTTGCTGAAACTAATCCCCAACCTCTATCATTGTTTGGTGCAGATGTATTATCTCCGCATTCTAAAAATATTTTTCTTATTTGCTGATTATTAAGGTGTGGCCATGCAGATTTTAACAAACCAGCAATGCCCGCAGAAATTGGAGTTGCGTATGAAGTACCATTGCCTGTATTGTACTTTCCACTTGTATTAGAAACATAATCAGAGACACCCATAGTTACAACTTCTGGTTTAATTCTTCCATCAGATGTTGGACCTGGACTGCTAAAGGATGCAATTCTATTTGTAAAATCAACTGCCCCAACTGTTATAACATTTAATGCATCACCTGGTGTAACAAGTTTGCCCCAACTATTATTTCTTTCATTGCCGGCAGCAGTAAATGTAGTTACTCCTCTATCAAAAGATAAATTTAGAGCTTTTGCTGTAATGGTAGTTTTTCCATCAAAACTTGACCAAGGATAATCTCCTATTCCTCCATCAAACTGATTATAACCAAGTGAACTTGTAGTAATATGTACACCTTGGCTTTCCATCCAAATAAGCGCTGCAACATAGTTATCCTCTTCTGCCTTAGTTTCCGTTGGAACATATTCGGTCTTTGCTAAAATTATTGAGGCGTCAAAAGCCGGTCCAATCAAATTACCAGGATCATAACCAGACATTAAGCCTAAGCAATTTGTGCCGTGTGAATCTTGATCGGATCTATCACCAGCTTGATTTTCAGTAATATCATCTTTTTGAATAAAATCTCTTTCAGCTAAAATCTTTAAATTCTTCAACGCCGGATGAGATTTCCATCGAAATCCAGTATCAAGCATTCCAATAAGTACATCTTTACCAGTTATGCCTAGATCATGAACTGCTGGAATTTCTGAAAGAGCATTTTGATTAAGTGAAGGTCCGTAATTTAAACCGGAAGTAGAATTTATATTTGCGTTTTTCTGTAATGTAGATTCTTTTTGATTTATTGGTTCTACAAGATGCGTTGACTTAACTTTTTCAATTCTAATTACATAAGGTAATGAATTAATACTTTTTTCTTGATCAATATTTAAATATGCTGTAACAGCATTAAACCATTTGAGTTTGTTTTCAATAATAACTCCAAAAGATTCTAACTGTTTTATATAAGAAGGATTAATTGGTAAATCTTCATAAGTTATGTAATCTTCACCCATTACTTGTTTTCTTCTTTCAATGGCAGCAATTGTAAGCTCTTTTTCTGCGGCTAAATACAAAGCCGAAGTTTTATTCAGCTTACCTGTTTCCGGAACCCCTTTATCTTTTAAATAAATATAAAATTTTGTTTGTGCAAAAATGTTAGCAGTAAGTATAAATAGTACAAAGTAAAAAGTACTAATTTTCATTTTTTCACCTTTCGGAATTAATATGTCGTAAAACAAAAAAAGTGCAGAGAAAATTTCAACTGCACTTAGAAGTAATCAATAATTAAGTTAAAAATCAATGGACAATTTTTGCAATTCTGTTAATTCTAACAGTACCAAGTAATTTGAAAATTTCACTAAACGAAATCTCGGGATCCCATGACCAATAAATCATAAAAGCTTGTCCAACAATTTTATCACGAGAAACAAATCCCCAAAAACGACTATCAGCACTATCGTCTCTATTATCACCCATCATAAAGTAATAATCTTTTTGGATTGTATATGTATTAACAGCTTTCCCTTCTATAAGAACTTTATCACCTTCAACTGTAACAACATTATTTTTATATTCTCTATCAATCAGTGTCCTCCATGTTTCAACATTATCAACAGTTAAGTTAATAATCTGACCTTTTTTAGGAACTACAATTGGCCCATAATTATCTTCGTTAAATGGAGCATCTTTAGGAAATATATTTGGATTAGGAACACCAGCAGGTGTTACATAATTGTTCATATATTGAACATTTGCCGGGCGTTTACCTTCTTTGCCATTTACAAAAACAACTTTATCTTTAATCGATATTGAATCACCAGGTACTCCAATACAACGTTTAACATAATTAACAACTAAATCACCTTTTTCAGGGTCATTTCTATCGTAATTATATAACATATCTCTATCACCAGGGTATTCGAAAACAACAATATCACCGCGCTCAGGTTCTCTAATTGCCGGCAGCTGAAAATATGGTAGAACAATATTTGTAAATGGAATTGTTCTTGGAGAAGAAGATCCATATAAAAACTTATTGACAAATAAGAAATCCCCAATCTTTATAGTAGTTTCCATGGAGCCGGTTGGTACGCGGGAAGTTTCTATCAAAAAGGTCTTAATTAAAAGAGCCGCTATTGCAGCAAACAAAAGGTTTTTCCAAAAATCCAAAAATTTTTGTAATGGTGTTTTTGGTTGAGCTTTTTTTTCCGGTTTTTCTTCTTTTTTCTTAAAAAATTTCATTTAATATTATTTCAAATTATTTGATAATCGGATGCAAATTTGGATCATCCCTTTATTGTATTAATCTTCAATTTGTAGAACGGCTAAAAAGGCTTCTTGTGGAATTTCAACATTTCCAACTTGCTTCATACGCTTTTTACCTTCTTTTTGTTTTTCAATAAGTTTTCTTTTTCTTGAAATATCCCCACCGTAACATTTAGCCAAAACGTTTTTACGCAATGCTTTAATATTTGTTCTGGAAATAACTTTTGAACCAATTGCCGCTTGAACAGCAATTTCGAACATTTGAGATGGAATTAGTTCTTTCAACTTTGTGCAGACTTTCCTTCCCCAATCATAAGATTTCTTTTCATGTACGATTATAGAAAGTGCGTCCACTTTTTCGTTGTTAAGGAGTATATCAATTTTTACAAGATCAGATTCGCGATATCCGATGAATTCATAATCAAAAGATGCGTAGCCGCGTGAAATAGATTTTAGCTTATCATAAAAATCAAAAATAATTTCTGATAAAGGGAACTCATAAGACAAATCTGCACGAGTTGGATCTATGTAAGTTGTATTTTTGTAAATGCCTCTTTTATCCATGGCAAGCTGCATTAAGTTGCCTACATAATCACTTGGTGTAACTATCTGCGCTTTAACAAAAGGCTCTTCAACTCTTTCAATTTCGCCAACCGGCGGCATATCTGCGGGATTATCAACTATAATCTTTTCGCCGTTCTTTTTGTAAACCCAATATTCAACGTTGGGTAAAGTGGTAACTAGAGATTGATCATACTCGCGTTCCAATCTTTCTTGAACAATCTCCATATGCAGCATACCAAGAAATCCACATCGGAATCCAAAACCAAGAGCAACTGATGTTTCCGGTTCGTAACTTAAAGATGAATCGTTTAAGCGGTATTTCTCAAGGGCTTCACGTAAGTTTTCGTAATCATCTGTATCGGTTGGGTATAAACCGCTAAATACCATAGGTAAAATATCTTTGTAACCAGGCAAAGCAGTTTCAGCGCCGTTTCTTAAGTGTGTTACGGTATCGCCAACTTTTGTTTCATTTAATTCTTTTATGCCTGCAATAAGATAGCCAACATTTCCAGCGCGTAATTCCGTACCTTTTATTCTTCCAAGTTTCAAAGTTCCAACTTCTTCGGCTAAAAACTTTTTATCATTAATGAAGAACTTAATTTCATCTTTTTCTTTTAGCACACCATTCACAATTCTTACGTAAGCAATAGCGCCGCGGTAAGAATCAAAAATTGAATCGAAGACGAGTGCTTGAAGAGGAGCATTTTCATTACCAGATGGGGCTGGTACTCTTTTTACAACTGCTTCTAGAATTAGATCAATGCCTAAACGAGTTTTTGCGCTTGCCAGAATAATTTCATCTTGCTTGCATCCTATTAAATCCATTATTTGATGACTAACAACATCAACCATTGCGCTCGGAAGATCAACTTTATTCATAACCGGAATTATCTCAAGTCCGGCATCAATAGCCATATAAAGGTTACTAATAGTTTGTGCCTCAACGCCTTGAGCAGCGTCGACAACCAAAATAGCACCTTCGCAAGCGGCAAGCGATCGGGATACTTCGTAGGAAAAATCTACGTGTCCGGGAGTATCAATTAAGTTAAGTGTGTAATTCTCTCCATCACTTGCTTGATACTTCATTTGGATTGCGTGAGATTTGATAGTAATGCCTCGTTCCCGTTCCAAATCTAAACTATCTAATAGCTGTTCCTTTGCTTCACGTTTCGAAATTGTATGCGTAAACTCAAGCAGACCATCTGCTATTGTAGATTTACCATGATCTATGTGAGCAATTATGCAGAAATTGCGGATATTATTCATATACTCTTTGATATTTGCGAGCAAAATATATGAAAATGAGCTTGGCTTTACAATTTACGTGAATATTAGGTGCAAAAAATAGCAACATTTCGATTCGCGAGACTATTTGTGTAATTTTGGAATATTCAATTGGACAACTATGAAAATCATTCTGCTCATAATTATTTGCCTATTCGTAAATATTCCTATAAATGCCCAAAATAAGAAAGTAGTTAAAAAATCTCTTCCGCCGGCGATGCAAATTAGCGCCAAGATCGAAAATTCTATTCAAATAGATTCAACCGTATCATTTGTTTTATTTTCACAAAATAAATTTTTTAGCTTTTCTAAAGACGGTAGCTTTTGTTTGATTGATTCGACTGGAAACTTAATTTGGGAGCAAAAGGCGGACGGAAACATTCTTGTTCAGCCGGTTATTAATAAAAATACAATTGTAGTTGCTACAGACAATAATGAAATAAATACCTACGATTCTGAAACTGGGTCACAAATTCAATCAATTGGAACTGAAGATAGTATTACAACTCCTTTATTTGCTTTTAATTACACTGGTTCAAAGGAGCTTATGATACCAAAGGAGACAAAATCTAAAAGTGCGTTAGTTTTTGGTATGGCAAATGGTAAAATTTCATGCCTCGATCTAGAATCTTTACAAGAATATTGGAATAATATTGATCAGAAAGACACTTTATTTACTAAGCCAATTTTGATCAATAATAAATTAGTTTTTTCTCGCGGTGACGGCTCTTTAAATTGTATTGATGCTAATAATGGATTACTTATTTGGCGTTGGATTGGCAATGAGCTTTCTAATTTTTCTAAAACCGACTTGCAAACCGATGAGAAAGATATTTTTGTTGTTTCTTCCGAAGGTATTTTACATTCAATTAGTTTTTTGCTTGGAAGATTAAACTGGAGGATGGAAAACGCCAAGACAGATGCCATATTTTTTTATTCTCCCAGTCAAAATAATCTCTTTATTATCCAAAAAAATGAAAAGCTAATTATTTTTTCATTAAAGAGTGAAACCGTTATTGATGATTTCAAACTGAGAAATAATCTTGAATCCAATCAACTTCACTTTTTCGAATTTAGCAAGAAGGTTTTTATAGTTTACAATGGGATAATTTATGAAGCAACCGAGAAATTTTTGTTGAGAGAAATTCTAAAATTGGATTCACCAAAAGTGAAAACACTTTTCAAGATAAAAGAAAATACATTTGCAGCTCTTGCTAACAATGGAATAATTACAATCTTTAGTTTGAGGTAATGTTGAGAAATTTTGATGGATTTATTTTTGACGTTGATGGAACTTTAACTTCTACAAACGAACTTATTTTTTCTTCATTTAATCATGTAACTCAAAAATACTTGAACAAAAAAGTTACGAGCGATGAGATTATTGCAATGTTTGGTCCAACTGAAGATGTAATTTTAAAAGAGTGGATGAAAAATGATTATCATGAAGCACGTAAAGATTATTTTGATTTCTACTCTTCTCAGCATCATTTACTTGCCGATATTTATCCCGGAATGTATGATGTTCTAAAATTCATTAAATCTAAAAACATTCCTCTATCCATCTACACTGGCAAAGGAAAAGACTCTGCTGAAATCACATTAAAAGAAATTGGTGTTTACCATTTCTTTGATTTGGTTGTTACTGGCGATGATGTAAAAGAATTCAAACCATCTAGTGAAGGCGTTGATATGTTCATTGAAACTTTTAATCTTGATAGGAACAAAGTTTTAATGATTGGAGATGCGCCGGCTGATATAATTGCAGCCCACAGTTCTGGAATAAAAGCAGCATCAGTTCTTTGGGATAGTTATGCTAAAGACAAAGTTTTGTTAATGAACAGCGATTATTATTTTGAAACTGTAGAAGAGTTTAAGAGATTTTTAGAAAATAATATTTAGCTGAAGACTTTATAGAAAATAATAAGCATTATCTTGATGCTAACCAATTTTCTGGATCTTGATAATTTCTTTCATTCCATATTTCAAAGTGAAGAATGTTACCTTCTAAACTTTCGCTAACTTTTCCAATCACTGTACCAACTTTTATTCTATCTCCCTCTTTTACCGTAATACTTGCTACATGACCGTAAACGGTTCTAAAATCATCTCTATGAGTAACAATAACGATACTTCCATAACCGGGAATCCAATCAATAGCGCTAACAATTCCCTCAGCAACTACTAAAACATCTTGATTATTGTTAACGCTAATATCAATACCGTAATTGAGCGTAATGGTATTTAGTTTTTCATTTTTGTTTTCACCAAACTTACGAACGATTTTGCCCTGTTTTACCGGCCAACCTAAACTTCCTTTTAATTGCGAAAAATTTTGGAAAGACGAATAGTCAAATGTTTGAGGTAGTTTTTCAGATATTGGTTTTTTATCATTTTTCACTTTACGTTCAAGCACGAGTTTTTTAGCCTCTCTATCGGCTTCAATCAATTTAGCAATCATATTCTTAATAAAAATCTCAGCTCTACGTTTTAAGTTTATTTCATTAGATATCATCTTTTGATCTTTTTTAAGAAGAGAAATCAATTCTTTCTTTTCTTTTTCTTTCTTTTCAAGAGCATCTTGTTCTTTAAGTTTTTGATTGGCTAAAGTTTCTTTTTGTTTGCGCTCAACTTCAAGGCTTGATACCATACGAGATAACATATTTTTACTAGCTGTTAGTTTATCTAGTGTTATTTTGTTCTGCTTTGAAATGTATTTTAAGTACTGATAACGAACCAATGCCTGGTTGAAAGATTCTGAATCTAAAATGAATCGCCACATTGATAATCCTGAATTTTTATAGAACCAAACTATGTAGCGCGAGTATTGTTCTCTAAGGTTTGTAATTCGTTTTTCAATTGTATTAATATCAAGTTCAATTCCCCCAATTGCTTCTACTTTTTGTTTTTCTTCAGCCAGCAGATTATTAATAAGTTTATTAAGAAGTAAATTTTGCTTGTTTATATTTTCAAGTGATTGTAGAGATTCCCTTTCTTTTCTCGTTTTAGATTTTAGTTCTTTTTCAAGATTAGTAATGTCATCACGAATGTTTTGCAGCTGTCTATTCTTCTGTTTTAAACTGTCTTTAATCTGACAAATAAATACAGAATTAAAAACAAATAAAAACAACAGTAAATATTTATAATTCGTTAACTTGAGCATCATCCGGAATATCAAGTTTTAACTTTTCTGTAAGCTTATTCAGTTCAATATTTCTGTATTCAACTTTAAGTTTCTGATTATTTGCCTTATCATTAATACTTATACTAAATGGCAAATAAACATCATCTACTTTTTTAAATCCATCGTAATCAGCTTGATAAGAAACTTTTCCATTTATGTCTGAAATAAAATATTTTTTGATCCGTAAGTTTTCAGCATCAATAATAATTGTACTTATTATACTGTTTGCTGTGTCCGGATATATCAATTCGTAAGTTCCATCATCATTTTTATTTGCATTTGGTTCTATTCTAAGTTTGCTTGTTAAATTAACAGAGCCAGTTACTGCATCCATTAATTCATCATATGGAATGTTTATTTTCATTAAGTCTTTAATAATGCCAGGTCGGATCTTACCATTGTAATATTTATTGTTTATTACATCGTAGAACTGAAAATCTTTTTGAGAGATTAACGAATAAGCAAGATCAATTCCAAACGGACCAAAGAATGATACTTTGAGTGAATCCGGTCTTTTAATTTCCACTTGAAAGCTGCTGCGTGTATTTAAATCATTAGTAGCTACAGTTATTGTTCCTTTGCCAACAAACGACTTAATTTTTCGCCGATTTGCTTCTAATCGTTTAATAATTCTATCGGCAGAAATAGATTGTTCTTCTTCAAGCGGTTTAGTTGCAGAACAGCCAACAGCAAAAACAAGTATAGCTGCATAGAAAATCAAGAGTAATTTTTTCACAATTCCCCTTTTTCAATTTTTAGTTTAATTTCAGTTTTGCTTGCATCTTTTTCAAAAGCTTTCTTCCAATTAGAAATTGCCTTCTTTTTATCTCCAAGTTTAAAATACACATCTCCTAAATGATCTAATAAAGTTGGATTATCTTTTTCGATATCAACTGCTGCTTCAATGTTTTGCTTGGCTTTCTTGTAATCTCCAAGCTTAAAATATATCCAGCCTATTGTATCTAAATATGATGAATTTTTTGGTTCTGCTTCTACGGCTTTTTTTGCCATACCTAAAGCTTCATTTAGCTTAATTCCACGATCTGCCCAAGAATAAGCCAAATTATTTAGAATCAAAACATTTGTAGAATCAATTTTCAAAGCCAGAGAATAAAGTGAATCCGAGAGTGAATAGTTTTTATTTGTCTCATGAATTAAAGCAACAATACTTAATACTTGCAGATTATTTGGTTCATTTTTAAGTGCACGGTTAAGAAAGAGTAAAGCTTCTTCTTCTTTTTTTAGTTGATTAAGAGAATATCCGAGAGCACCTAGCGCATTTGCATCATTAGGGTTTAAGTTTAGAGATCGTTTTAGGATTTCTACAGCTTTTTCATGATTATTCTGTTGTGAAAGAGCCAGCCCATAAATCAGATTAATTGGAAAATTGTTAGGAAATTTCTCTGCTGCTTGATCCATAAACATTATTGTTTCCTCATATTTACGTGCATCAAATAAAAGACCGCCCATTCTTACCCAAACATCCGGATTCCACTCTGCAAGTTTAGTTGCTTCTTCAAAATATACAATTGCATCTTTAATGTTATTATTACGTATTTCAATTTCACCTAAATAAGATTTCACTTGCCAATCAGTTGTATCGCTGTTAATTTCTTCAAATATTTTTTGGGCTAAACTAAGATTAGCAGGAACTTTTTCTGCGGAAGTTAGAAAAGAAAGACCAACGCGAATCTTATTTTCAAATGGAATTGTTTTATCCTTAATCAACTTCAAATATTCAACACTTGCTTTTTGCATTTCATTTTTCTGTGCAAGAGTCATACCTTTAAACTCAACTAGATTCAAATCATTAGGAAAACTTGCCAGAGCTTCATCTAACATTTTAAGAGCTTTGTCATATTTTTTCGTTTTAATGTAAGCGTCAATTAATACTTTTTGCAAACTCAATTCAGCCGGATTTAAGTTTAGTAATTCTTCAACAGTAGAAATTGTTCCTTCAATATTTCCTAATCGTTCGTTCAAATCTACAATTCTAACAAGAACTGACCATTCTGGACCAATCAAATCAACAACTTTTTTATAAAGCGCAAGGGCTTCAGAAGGACGTTTCGTTTCATAAATCTGAGCTAAATTGTAATATGCACCAACATTGTTTGAGTCAATTGATAAAACTGCACGGTACACAACTTCTGAAGAATCCGGATAATTTGAAGCATCGTAAACAGAACCAAGTAATGTTAGAAATTCAACATTCTTATGATTGCCCTCAACTGCTAATTTAGAATAACCAAGTGCCGAGCCAAGTTTATTTATTTTGAAATAGTTTTTTGCTAATGTATAGGCAATGCCGGGTTGAGGATCTAAACTATAAGCGTTAGTAAACAGTTTAATCGCTTCAGTTGTTTGCCCTTTAAGTTCAAGAACAGACCCTTCAATAAAAGCTGCTTGTGCTGCTTTTTTAGGATCGAGTTTGCTAATAGAGTTTGCATTATCCTTAATAATTGCTTTTTCTGAACTACATCCAACAAAAACTAAAATTGGTAATATTAATAATAGTAACCGCTTCATTTAATCCTTTAATTTGGTTCAAAAAATAGTTCTAAACGCTTTTAATCACAAGGGCAAGAATTGATGCGTCTTTATCAAATGTATATCTTTGTAATAAAATCCGGATAAAATGGAACATTTTGATTTAGCAATAGCTTATACGTGGGAATATGATGTTGAATTTGTTGAACTTATTGAGGAAATTTTTCAAGAGGAAGGCTATAAAACTTTCTTAATAAAACCAACCAATTTAGAAGAAGTTATTAATTTACTAGAAACTCGTAAACTACATTTTACAGCACTACTTGATAGAGCTTCTGATGAAAACCCCGCATTTATGCCAATTGGACAAATTTTGCAGAGAAGAAAATGTTATGTAATTAATCCATATCAAAAAGTTAACGAGTTTATTGATAAAGCTTTAATGCACAAAAGACTGCAACAAAAAAGATTCCGATTGCCCAAAACTTTTATTTTACCAGCTTTCGATCATGATTTTCGGAATAACATAAAACCAAAAGATTTAGATTTCCTAAAAAGACCTTTCATTATTAAACCATCTTACTTTAGTGGCGGCGGACAAGGTGTAGTTTCTAACGCCGAAACTCTTGATGAAATAAGAATAGCTAGAATATTAAGTCCTACTGAAAAATTTTTAATACAAGAAAGAATTCAGCCAACTAAAATTCAAGGTAGACGGGCTTGGTTTAGAGTTATTTGGGCATTCGATCAAGCAATTCCAACATGGTGGGATGATCAAACACATATTTATTTTCCGGTTACTAAAAACGAATTGGTTAAATATAATTTGACAGCATTAAAAAAAATAACAACCCGCATTGCAAAGCTTACGGGACTTGATTATTTCTCGACAGAGATTTCAATAACAAAAGACCATACTTTTTATTTAATTGATTATGTTAATGATCAATGCGATATGAGATTAAAATCGAATCACCTTGATGGTGTTCCAGATGAACTAGTTATGCAATTTATTCAAAGAATGCTAGCAAAAGTTGTTTCCCTCTAAAAATTCATATCGTCTTCAATTGATTCAAGCATATTAAGATAACTTACATACCTTTCTGGATAGATTTGTTCATTTTCTACAGCCTTAATTACAGCACATCCGGGTTCATGTTGGTGAGTGCATGTATTAAACTTGCAATCATTTATATATAGTTCAAAATCTTTAAAGTAATGTCCTAAATCTTCTTCTCTAATTCCATAAGGATCAATTTCTCGTATTCCAGGCGTATCGATAACTCTTGTATTACGATCAATTACATTCAAAAAGCTAGTAACAGTTGTATGCTTTCCCTTGGATGAAAAATCACTTATTTCGCCAATCTTTAATTTTAGATGCGGATAAATCCAATTTAGTAAAGAAGATTTTCCAACACCAGACTGACCCCAAACTAAGCTTGTTTTCCCATCAAAGACTTTGTGTAATTGTTCTGCGCCAATATTTTCTTTAACACTCGATTCCACAATTTTATAACCTATTTTTCTATACAGCTCTGAAAATTCCTTGTAATTATTTTCTCTGTCTAGATCAATTTTATTAATAATAATTACACAATGAATTTTAGAACTTTCTCCAGCTACTAAAAATCTATCAATAGCTCTGTTATTAAATTTTGGATTTTTACAACTGCTTACAATAACCAAATTATCAATGTTTGCGGCAATTTTTTGTTCTAATCTTTCACCTCTTGTACTTGATCCTTTTATGCGGGGAGCTTTTCTTGCTATATGATTTTTACGAGGCAAAATTTCTTCAATTACACCACTGCCATCTTGGTTCATTTCAAATTGAACAACATCGCCAACAATTGCAATATCAATCTCAAACAATTTATCTCGTTTCAGATTAAATTCTTTTTGAAACCTTCCACGAAGCGAGCAACGATATTCTCTTCCATTCTCATCGAAGAGATAATAATCTTTGCTTTCTATTTTGAAGATTGTGCCTTGAATTGTATCACCTAAAAAGTAAGAGCACCATAAAGATAAGGTGCTCTTGCTGTGTAGTCAATCGGAGGGATGTTGTTAGAAATTAAATTTTATTGAAGTAGTTAAATTTCCAACAGTTACTTTTTGGTCAGTCCTACTAATTCCGGTTGCATAATTATCGCCAAAATCATCTCTCCAGCCATAAGCATAACCAACGTTTAACTGCATACTTTTGTTAAGGTTGTAACCTATTCCAGCAGTAATATATTTTTTATTAAAAGTACTCGGGTCATCTCTAAATGCAGATGGCATATAAATGAATCCAGCTCTAAAGGCTAAGTTAGAATTTGGTATTAAATATTCTCCACCTAAATTGAAGTTAATTGTAGAGCGCATTAAGTCTTTAATATCATTGTTTTTTGCGTCACGTTTTAACCCATCAAACCCAGAAGTGAATTCCATTGAAAAATAATTGATTAGTTTCACTTCACCGGCAAAGGTGAAATTTTTTTCGGTATAAGAAGCGCCACCGGAGAACTCAGCTGGAGATGAGATTTCATATTCAACCTTCACATCGTCGTATCCAAAAACGTAAGTTGTTCCTGTACCAAATTTGCTTTGACCGGAATTACTATAAATTTCTTTAATAGTAAATGATCTAGGCAATCTTACGGTAAATCCAACATTTACTTGTTGATTTACTTTTGCAATAATTCCAAGCTTCATATCCCATCCAGCTAAATCCCACTTAATTACATCTGTCATATTAAAAGAAATAAAATCTGCTGTCTTGGGTTCTCGCGGATCGAGTAGAATATCTGCTTTATAATTATTTCCAGTATCTTCTTCAGAATATAATCTTGTTCTGTTAAATGTACCGTTCAATAAATTAATAGTTGCTCCTACAAAGATATCTTTTTCAACTTCTATCGCACCGGATAAATACCAGCTATTGATTCCACCTTCGCTTGTTATTTTACCAGATTGATTTAATTTACCCTTTATTAACGTGTAATCACTATTTACATCTTTTACATTACTTAGTCTCAATTGATAAATCATTTCATCTTGAAAATCTGTTAAGTCTTGAATCAATGAATGATTGTTGCTGTTAAACCCGGAAAAACTAACCGCACTATTGAAATTTTTGTTTTGACTAAATCCAATAGCGAGCGCTAAGCTTCCTTGAATAGTTGGAACGGGAAGAATTACACCAACTTCATTGAAATTTGTTAAAGAATTCTCTCCAGTTTTTTTATTCCCAAATAAAGTTGCATCATTTGATACAGAATTATAATCAAGACTGGCATCGAATTGTGCTTTGCGGGTAAATGCAATTGCAGCCGGATTAAATTGAGTTGATGAAACTCCGCTTAGTCTCGAAATAAATGCGTTTCCCATGCCCAAAGCTTTTCCGTTTAATGAAACTCCCGGCTCAGTTAAACGTAATGCATCATTAAAGTTTTGTGCAATCAGATTATTTAATGAACTAACAATAATTAGCACTATAACAATAATCTTATTCATGTTCCCCTCTCCGTTTAATTGTAATAATGTTTTCATAATTATCTTCCTCTACTGCCACTATCTCTTGAACCAGATCCACTACTTGAGCTGGATCCACTTGAAGAACTTGAACTTCTTGAGTCTCCACTTGAACTAGGTGGTGAATAATTTCCGCTGCCAGATTGTCTCGGAGAATTACTTTCGTAAGATCTTTCTCTACCTTGTGAAGAACTTCCTCTAGAGCTTCCTCTATCAGGGTTGGAATTAGTACCGCTTCTGTTAGAAGAACCACTATTATCACGACTTCTTGCTTCGGAAGAACCACTTCTTCCTGAAGAACTATTGTTTTCTCTACTTCTTACTTCACCAGAACCACGTCCGCTAGTGCTTGGAGATTGTTTATATGTACGCGATCCATTTTGGGAATTATCTTGAGATCTTCCAACTCTTGATCTGCTTAAATCAACATCACTTGCTCTATCATTTCTATCTCGATTTGTATAAGAAGAATTTGGTCTATCATTACTTGGTCTATTTCTATTATCGCTATAAGAACCTCTTCCGCCGCTTGAATAATCTCTCATCCTAGATGCAACGCTTGAAGTCTTATCTCTGTATTTGTAGTTATTCCATCCGGGATATTGAGTATTACCAAAATAACCCCAACCACCTTGATAAACATGAGGACCGTAATAACCCCAAGGATAATAATAACCACTAGTTAAGTAACCATAGTTTCCATAATAGGAATATCCATACCAATCAGACCACCAATATCTATTATACCATGGTCCGATGTAACCAGTATAGAATAATGAAGGTACATAACCAAAGAAAAATCTGCGGTAGCCACTATCACGATAGCGATCGGAATTCTCATAATCATTGTAATAAGCATTGCCTTGGTATGCTAAACTGTCTTCTTCTACGAATTCATCTTCATAAGCATATTCTCTATTTTCTCTTTCGTATACCGCAATTTGTGTATAACAACCACCGAGCCATAATAGCGGTACAAATAAAAGCATTCTAATTACTGTTTTCATGACAACACCTTAAGATTTTATTATAGTGTTCAAAAATTATACCGAAATTCTGTTTAAAAGAAGTGTAAAAAGGATTACTAATTTCAGAATTGTCTATTAGTGTATACTAAATTGTTCAATAAAAAGGACATATTTAGAACAACCCTTTTATTAACTCTACAACCAAGCCTCTATCTGCAAGGCTTTGAACATTTTTCTTGTTTCTAAGGATGTCTCTCAGATTCAAACCAATTGTTAATCCATCTCCAATTGAACATCTAATACCAAGATTCATATATCCATAACCTTCACCTAACGATGTTAATGTGTTATCATTAACTGCAATATCATATTCAGCCAAGAAAGAAAAAATTTCTCCAATTGTTTTTTCTACACCAAATGAAATATTAAGATCTTTATCATTATCATCTCTTTCTAAGGAATAGTTGAGTGAACAATGCAAGCTTAAATATCCAAGTAAATCAAAATTTTTTGATGTTGCAATAAAAAAACCGGGTGATTTAATTTGATAACGATTAATAGTTTTTTCGAATAGTCCTTTGCCTTGCGATTCAAAACCAGCTGTGATATTTGGTAATGTTAAACTTTCTTCAACAATTCTAACTCTTAAATTAACTCCAGGAAGTTTGTTTAATTCAATTTTGCCAGTGCCTATTACATTTCCTCCGCCGTATGAAAGACCAAAACTTACTCCATCAAAAATGCCAACTTCAATTTTTGTTAAAAAAACTCCAAATGGCATAGCTTCCATTGTTACGCCAGCAAATCCTTTATTCATAACTCCGGATGTCGGCATGTCAATCAAATAACGGTATTCAAATTTTGCACTAGAACCGCTTGTTCCTTGTGCAAATGAAATTTGATTAATTACTAATAAGCAAAGAAAAGAGAGAATAAGTTTTTTCATTATTTATCCATGGGAAAGAACCAATCAAATTAGATTTATTCTTTCGTAAAAACAGTTTATTTATTTGCGCATAACAGTTGGACCAGTTTTACTATCTTGGATAATTAAACCAAGTTCATTCATTTTATTCCGAACTTCATCTGCGAGTTTATAATTTTTATCTTTTTTTAATTCTTCGCGTAAAATAAGGAGAAGATTAATAAGATCAGTTTCTAAAGATGGTGTTTCTCTTTTATTTAAACTATCAAAATGGATAATGCCAAGAACATCCTGAGCGGTTTTTAAAAGAAATTCTTTTAGAGTGATTAAAAAAGATTTACTTGCATTTGGGTTTTCATCAATTACTTTATTTACGGCTCTTACAAAATCAAAAATTACTGCAACAGCTTGTGGAGTATTAAAATCATCATCCATCACAGTTTCAAATTCAGAATAAAACTTTTTAACATCAAATACCGGTGTAATGCCAAACTCATCCGTTTTACTTATAACTTCTTCGAGCCTATTAGCCAAATTGATAATCTTATCAACACCTTTTTGTGCAGCTGTTAATAGATCATCACTAAAATTTAACGGTCCGCCATAATGTGTCTGGCAGAAAAACAATCTTATAGCTTCAACTGAATGCCTTTCTAAAACATCGCGAGCGGTAAAAAAATTACCTAATGATTTAGACATCTTTTCATTCTGGATATTTAAAAAACCAAAGTGCATCCAGTATTTAACAAAATCATTATCGTTAGCTCCCTCGCTTTGGGCAATTTCGTTTTCGTGATGAGGAAAAATAAGATCGTTTCCTCCAGCATGAATATCAACTGTTTTGCCAAGATGTTTAGTACTCATCGCTGAACACTCAATGTGCCATCCAGGTCTTCCTTTGCCCCAAGGACTATCCCAAGTTGGCTCACCTGGTTTTGCTTTTTTCCAAAGAGAAAAATCCAACGGGCTATTTTTTTTCTCATCAATATTTACTCTTGCACCAGATTCAAGTTCGTCAAGTTTTTTTCCACTTAACTTACCATATCCTTCAAATTTTTTTACATCATAATAAACATCGCCATCAACATTGTATGCAATACCTTTCTTTTCAAGATCACTAATTAATTCAATCATTTCTTCTACATGCCCAGTTGCTTTAGGATAAACATCAGCCTTCTTTACTTTTAACTTTTTCAGATCTTCAAAAAATGCGTCTGAGTAAAACTGGGAGACTTCAGTTGCAGATTTTTTTTGCTCGATTGATTTTTTTATAATCTTGTCTTCAATATCGGTTAAGTTCATAACAAATTTTACTTTGTAGCCTTTATAACTTAAATAGTTTCTAACTATATCTGACATTATAAAAGAACGAGAATTGCCAATATGGAAATAGTCATAAACTGTTGGTCCACACATATACATAGTAACAATTGGAGCATTTAACGGCTCAAATTCTTCTTTGCGCCGTGTAAGTGTGTTATAGATAAGCATAAAAATCCCTAAAAATTAAAGTAAAAATAGCATTCATAGGACGGTATTTCAACTAAACATCTTATTTAAATATTCGACAATAAAAATGAAGTTTTTTTTATAAAGACTTTGACATCTTTAATAAACTTTTTATTTTAATAGTGGAAAAAAGAATAAAGTTGTCCGATGTCTTTTTTAAATAGGTTTTTGAAAATATTTTCACAAACAAAATATCAAATCACCGGAGGATTCATTATGAGACTTAGATTTACTTCTTTAGTCTTAGCGGTTGTTCTTATCTCTACTGTTATGTTTGGACAAACAGCAGTAAAATTTACTCTTGCACCAATTGGTGTTTCTCCAAGAGATGTTGAAAGATCAACAACAGATATTTACACTCTTGCTGCAACAGGTTTAAAGAATGTTGGTGTTGGTTCATTAATGTATTTCCAATCTTCTTTAGTTGGTAAGAAATTTGGAACAGCAGTTACATATACCGTAACAAGGAGACCGCAAGGTTCAACTGCTGCGGTTGGAACTACAAGACATTTAAAAAATGATTCAACTCAAGTAGTAACATTTACGCCTGATAGAGTTGGAGCATATGAATTAACTGTAACAGATGGCTCTTTTACAACATTGGTTACTTTTAACGCCGCGAAGTTTTTAGGTTATAAAAACACAGTTGTTAATGGTGTTGATACAAAACTTAATTGTAACACATGTCACTCAACAATTGTAAAATCATACGAAAAAACACATCATGCTACAGCTTTAAAAAGTGGTGTAGACAATATTTATCCTAATAATCATTTTGCATCTTATTGTGTATCATGCCATACAACAGGACATGATGCGGCAACAGCAGCAAAAAATGATGGGTTTGATGATTTCCCATTTACATTCCCAACTGTGTTAGCTCCTGGAACACATGATAAATTGAAAACACAGTTCCCTGATGCAATGCAAAGAGCAGACGTTCAATGCGAATCTTGCCACGGACCAGCAAGCTCTCACTTAGGAGCTGTTACAGATTCTCGTATGCAAGCTACTTATAGCGCTGATGTATGCGCAGATTGCCATGATTCTGGTATCTACGCAATTTTCCCAGAACAATTTGACGCATCATTACACTCAGGCGCTACAGCATATCCAACTGGTCCTGGTCGTGAATCTTGCGTACGATGCCACACTGGTGCGGGCTTTGCACAATATACTAAAGGTATTCCTAGCACAGATCCATATTTTGATGTTTCTTATTCTCCTATTACTTGTGCAGGCTGCCATAACCCTCACGATGCAACAAATCCAAATCAATTAAGAAAAATAACTGCTGAAACTTATGTTCCAAATCCTGCTGATCTTAAAGTTGGTATTTATGCAAAAGTTGAAGGAGCTGGAAAAGGAGCTTTCTGTATTAACTGCCACCAATCTAGAGCAGAAGCAAATGCTTCAAGATTAGCTGCTACTATTTCTACTAGATTTGGACCTCACTATGCACCTCAAGGTGACGTATTAGTTTCAAAAAATATGTTAGAACTTGGCGGACAGAAATTGCATAAGTCTAACCACTTAGGACCTACAGAAGACTCTTGTATTAAATGCCACATGTACAAAGCTAATTCAGTAGTAGGTACAACTGTTAATCAATGGGGCGGTCATACTTTCAGTATGGGTAAATACAAGAAAGATGCAAATGGTAACTATGTTTACGGTAAAGATCATAAGAGAGTAAAAGCTGAAGACAATATGGAAGCTTGCGCTCAGTGCCATGGTAGTACTTTTGGACCTACATTTGCAGATGCAAAATTCTTTATGAGCGGAAAAGGTGATCATGATAATGATGGTATTGTAGAAGGATTACAAGATGAAGTTTGGGGAATGGTTAATAAAGTAATGACAAAGTTAGGTCAAATACCTGGATCAACATTCAGCCCAGAATATGGTCAATATGATGCTGCTGGAAAGTTTATTCCATTCCCAGTTCCGCTTAAAGCTTGGACTCTTGATCAACTTGGAGCATATTGGAACGCTTTAACAGCAAATAACGATGGCAGCGGTGGAATTCATAATCCTAAGTACATAATAACCGCATTAAAAGGCGCAATGAGTGTATTAGGTATTCCGGTTGGTATTAATCAAGATAATGAAGCAATGCCTACAACTTATGCTTTACAGCAAAATTATCCTAACCCATTCAACCCATCTACAACAATTAAATTCTCAGTTCCAAAAGCTGGAAACGTTAGATTAGTTGTTTACGATGTACTTGGTAAAGAGGTTGCTACTTTAGTTAACAATTTCTTGAATGCCGGTCAATATAATTTCCAATTCAACGCAAGTAATTTAGCTTCAGGTATCTATCTCTATAGATTAGAAGCTGGTAGTTTTACACAAACTAACAAAATGTTGTTGATGAAATAATTTGTATATCAGTAAGTTTTTAAAACCCGCCAGGTTGGCGGGTTTTTTTTTGCACAAACCCATTTTCCCTCTTTTTAATATATTAGCATCAATAAATTCAGAATGATATGCGGATTGAAAAAGACTCAATCGGTAATTTGGAAATAGCTGATAACGCCCATTATGGAATTCACTCCTTAAGAAGTTTGCAAAATTTTCCAAATTCTAACGAAAGAGTGAATCCCTTTTTAATAAAAGGATTTTTGCAAGTAAAATTAGCTGCATCAGAAGCAAATTTTAAGTGTGGTTTACTACCAAAAGAAAAATATTCTGTAATTGTTAGCTCAATCGAAGAATTATTTACCGAAACCAATTCTTTTATCGACAGCAAACCCAATGATCTTTACTCTAAGATAATTGTAGATCCATATCAAGGTGGAGCAGGCACTTCATTAAACATGAATATTAATGAAGTAATAGCAAATTTATCTTTGAAAAAACTGGGTAAGAATTTTGGGCAGTATAATTATTTGCATCCGCTGGATGATGTAAATCTTAGTCAATCAACAAATGATACTTTTCCAACTGCTTTCAGAATTGCAGCTTTGTATTTGCTAAAAGAACTACAAGATTCTTTTGCAGTTTTACAAAATGCATGTCAACAAAAAGAGAAAGAATTTAAGGAAGTTGTTAAAATAGGAAGAACACAATTGCAAGACGCTGTTCCAATTACTTTGGGACAAGAATTTGGAGCTTATGGACAAGCATTTTCTCGAGATAGATGGCGTTTATATAATGCGGAAGAAAGGCTACGCTCAGTTAATTTAGGCGGAACTGCAATTGGAAATTCAATTGCCGCTCATAGAGAATATGTACTCAATGTAAACAGTATTCTAAAAAAAATAACAAAACTGCCTATTGCTAAAGCTGAAGACTTAATTGACTCAACTCAAAATCTTGATGTATTTGTTGAAGTTCATGGAATTGTTAAAGCGGGTGCAACTACAATTATTAAAATGAGCAATGACTTACGTTTTATGTCTAGCGGTCCTAATGGTGGTATTGGCGAAATAAACTTGCCTCCAATGCAAGCTGGTTCTAGCATTATGCCGGGAAAAGTAAATCCCGTAATTCTAGAAAATGCAATTCAAATTGCTGAGTTAGTAAAAGGAAACGATGTAATAATTTCCAATCTTGTTTCATCCGGTAATTTGGAACTAAATGCTTTTATGCCAATGATAGCTCATGTTTTTCTGAAATCACTATCATTGTTAAAAGACTGTAATAATAATCTTGCAAAAAAATGTATTTGTGGAATTACAGCAAATAAAGAATACTGCAAGAAAACACTTATGAATTCTACAGCAATTGCCGCTTCGTTAATAAACAAGTTTGGTTACGATAAAATTGAATCGATTGTCAAGAACTCAGAAACAAATAAGAATGATTTTTTAACAGAATTATTGAACAGCAAGCTGGTAGATGAAGCTGAATTATTGAATATTATTTCACAAGATTTAGGGATTAGAATTGAGTAAAGTAGCTCAAGCCGAAAGAATACACATAGCATTTATTGGGCAAAGAAATGTTGGCAAATCTTCTCTAATGAATAAAATTATTGGACAAGATTTAGTAATTGTTAGCGATACTCCTGGTACAACAACTGATCCGGTTCGCAAAGCTATGGAATTACTTCCATTTGGTCCGGTTGTTTTAATTGATACAGCTGGAATTGATGATGTTGGCGAGCTTGGAGAAAAACGAATCAGCAAAACTGTCAAAGTAATTTCAGAATCTGATTTTGCATTGGTTGTAATTGATTCTCAGAAAAAGTTGTGTGAGAAGGAAAAGAATCTAATTACCCATTTAAAAAAGCTTGAAATTCCATTTCTATTAGTCATTAACAAATCCGAACTTGGTGTTAATTACGAATTGATAGAAGAACTGAACAAGAATGATATTCAGTTTCATGCAGTTTCCTGTTACAACAACGATGGAATTTATGATCTGAAAGAGAAAATGATAAAACTTCTTCCAAGCGAAGAAGAAAATCCTCTAGTTGGAGATTTAATTAAGCAGCATGATGTAATTGTTCTAGTTGTACCAATTGATCTTGGCGCACCTAAAGGCAGATTGATAATGCCGCAAGTACAAACGATTAGGGAATCACTTGATGTTGATGCTATAGTTATGGTAACTAAAGATAAAGAACTCCGTTCAGCATTAAGTAAACTTGCAAGTCCCCCAAAATTAGTAGTAACAGATAGTCAAGCAATAATGCGAGTTGATGCAGATGTACCGGAAGATATTCCGCTTACAACTTTTTCTATTTTAATGGCGCGTTACAAAGGAGATTTACCGGAATATGTACGTGGATTAAGAAGAATTGACGAATTACGAAATGGTGATAAAGTATTAGTAGCAGAAGCATGTACTCACCATGCTCAAGAAGATGACATCGGAAAAATTAAAATACCTCGCTGGCTGCGTAATCATACAAAAAAGGACTTAACAATTGATGTTGTTAACGGACACGATTACCCTGAGAATCTTTCCAACTATAAATTAATTATACATTGCGGTGGATGTATGTTAACGCGCAAAATGATGCAGCAAAGGATTAAGCAAGCTAAGTATGTAGGTGTTCCAATAGTAAATTATGGAGTTGCAATTTCTTATATGCATGGAGCTATTCCGCGTGCTTTAATGCCTTTTGAAGAAGCAATTGCTGCTTGGGAAAGAATTATATAGTAGAACTATTTTTTAACGAAAGTTTATTCATTAATTCTAGAAAATCTTTCGGCAGTTCAGATTCCAAAAAGATTTTTTCTTTTGTGTGCGGATGAATAAAGCCGAGCGTTTTTGCATGCAGAGCTTGGCGCTGCATAATCTCCAGCAAGTTTTCAACTCGAGCTTTTATTTTAGGCAATTCCAAACCATAAACAATTTTTCTCCCGCCATAAGTTGGATCGCCAAATATTGGATGATGGACATGATTAAGATGAACACGAATTTGGTGAGTTCTCCCGGTTTTCAGTTTTAATTTAATGAGAGAAGCGAATTCATAATCTTCAATAACTTCATAAAATGTGTGAGCATGCTTTCCTTCGGTTTCGCTAACAGTAAATATTTTTCGATCCTTATTTGATCTAGCAATATTGCCAATAATTTCCCCTTTTTGCTGCTTGAATTTTCCCCAACATACTGCCCAATATTCTCTATCAATTGTGTGATGATAAAACTGCTTTGCCAATTGTGCATGTGTCCATTCATCTTTTGCTATTAACAACAAACCAGAAGTTTCTTTATCAATTCTATGTACTATGCCAGGTCGAAATGTGTCTTCATTTAACTCACTTAGTTTTTTTGTGTGATGCAATAAAGCGTTAACAAGTGTTCCACTATAATTACCCAAAGAAGGATGTGCAACCATCCCGGCGGCTTTGTTTACTACTAACATAAAGGGATCTTCGTAAACAATATGTAAAGGAATATCTTCGGCTTCGGTTTCTTCTGGGCGGGGATTAGTAGGAATAATTAATTCAATAACATCATTAGGGCATACTTTATAGTTAGATTTTACAACTATTCCATTAGCAGTAACACCACCAAACTTTATTAACTTTTGAATGCGTGAACGCGTTGCGTTTTCGACTGAATTGGCTAGAAAAACATCTATTCTTTCTTTTTTCTTCCCCTCAGGAACTTCAATCCTTATTTTCTTTTCTGTTATTATCTTCGCCATCAATCTTCATATTTTCTTGGTTGTTATCATCAACAGGCAATTCTGAAACATTAACTGGAGTTGCAGAAGTTAGGTGCTCTAAAGCAGGTTTTTCATTCATCGTTTCAAGACTTTTATGAAATAATATTAGAAGAATTACACCAACAGTAACTGAAGAATCAGCAATGTTGAAAATAGGAAATCTATCATAAGTTCTTCCAAGTATAGTTAGGTCAAAGAAATCAAAATTAAAGAAGTCAACTACTTTTCCATAAAAGATTGGCGCATATCCATAAAATACTCCATAAAATATTCTGTCAATCATATTGCCGATTGCACCGCCAAGTATAAATGCCAGCCCAATTCTTACAACTAATTTTTGATCTTTAGATTTATAGAGGTAATACAGAATGCCGATGGAAGCAAAAAAAGAAAAGAGAGAAAGAATAAGTTTTGAAGTTTCATTTATATCAATGCCAAATGCTAACCCGGGATTTTCCACAAAAGTTAATTTGAAAAAATCTCCCCAAACATTTATACTGCTACCATAATCCATCCCCTGAACGTGGATATTTAAGAGAGGAATAGTTCCTCCCTTAACCAAAAACTTTGTCACTTGATCTAAAATGACAATTAAAAGAGATATATAAAGAACTGCCAAACTTCCATCCTTACTTTTTCATTTTCTGTTTTACTTGCAAGCAATGTTGTGTATGAGGTACTGCCATTAATCTATCTTTGGGAATCAATGGACAGGTTGGACAAAGATTCTGAGGCTCGTCGATACATTCAATGCAAATACCATAAGTTCCATTTTCGATGCGCTGCAACGCATCATCTAAATAGCCTAAAAATTTGTTTTCCCTCTGAGCCCAGAGATATAACTTTTCGCGCTCCATTGCATCTGTACCCTGCTCTGCCATGTGAAGTGAATATGGAGAGTTCTCATTAACATATTGCCCGGTTGTAGGATCCATCATCTGATCTTTTAGCACCTGAAGCTGTTCAATAATTTCATTTCTTTTTTCAAGAATAACTTTCTTGAAATCTTCAAGATCTTTTCTATTATAACCTTGAATCTTTTTCACTTTCTTGGTTGGCGAAATTACCTCAACATGATGCTTTTTTGAAGTTTTTACAGCAACTTTAACCGGTGCTTTTTTCTTTTCAACTGGTTTAGCTTTAGTTACCTTAGCTTTAACAACTTTTTTAGGTTTGCTTGCTGCCTTTGCTTTTACAGCAGTCTTTTTAACTGCTTTAGGTTTTGCAGCAGTTTTTTTTGTAGTAGTTTTTTTAACAGCTTTTTTAGCCATTAACGCCTCCGACCTTCAATTTAAAAAACCTATGATTTTAAAATTGTTATTGTGCAATTATAATCGCCAATCTTAAACTCTTGTGAAAAATCATCAGACTTCATATCAAAAGAAATTTTATCAGCCAATACTTCATTCGAAATATAATCATTAAACTGATTTACATACGAAATAATTTTTTCATCTCCGTTAACTAAAACTGTGATTCTATCCACAACATCAAATCCGGCATCTTTTCTCATATTCTGAATTCTATTTACAAATTCACGCGCATATCCTTCAGCAATTAAATCATCATTAAGCTCTATGTCCACTGCAACTGTAACGCCTTCTTCGGTTTCAACTAACCAACCTTCAATTTCGTGACTGACAATTTCTACATCTTCATTTGAAATTGTTACATTCTCTCCTTCTACAACAAGCTCTAATTTATTGTTCTTTATCAATTCAACAATTGCTGTTTTATCTAATTCTTTTATAACGTTAGCAAGAGACTTTACAAGTTTACCAAATTTTTTACCGATAACCTTAAAGTTTGCTTTAGCTGATTTGTTAACAATAGAAGAATCATCTTCCAATACAATTAACTCTTTTATATTGACTTCTTCTAGAATAACTTCTTCCATTTTTTTAAGAGCGTCACGTTTGCTGTTATCAACCGCTACCATCATTTTTAGCAAAGGCTGACGAACTTTCAAATTGTTCTTTGCGCGAATAGACCTTGTTAAATAAACAACTCTTTGAGCAACATCCATTTTGGTTTCAAGTTCGGCATCAAAGAAAGTCGGTTCCGGTATCAACGCCAAATGAACTGATTCATTTTTATCTTTCTTTGCTACATTGTTAAGATTCAAATACAGTTCTTCTGCAATAAATGGTGCAAAAGGAGCTGTAAGTTTAGAAACAGTCATCAAACATTCGAATAAAGTTTGATAAGCAGAAAGTTTATTTTTGTTTACTTCAGATTTCCAAAATCTTCTTCTACTTCTGCGTACATACCAATTTGAAAGCTGATCTATTGTAAAATTGGAAACTTGACGGGCTGCTTTAGTTACATCGTAACTTTCCATTAGCTCTTTGTATTCTTTAACAAGAGAATGAAGCTTGGATATAATCCAGCGGTCAATTTCCGGGCGTTCTTCGTATGGAATTAGTTGTTCATTAAAATCGAATTTATCAATATTTGCATAAAGGACAAAGAAGTTATAAGTATTTACCAATGTTCCAAAATACTTACGTTGCACTTCAGCAATTCCTTCTTCATCAAATAACGTTGGTTTCCAAGGCGGACTTGTAGTAACAAGATACCAGCGAGTAGCATCAACACCATATTTATCAAACATTAAAAATGGATCAACAACATTACCTTTTGATTTTGACATTTTCTGAGCGCTCTTGTCAAGAATCAATTCATTTACTATTAAATTCTTGTAAGCAACATTCCCGAAAACCATAGTAGATATTGCGTGAAGAGTATAAAACCATCCACGTGTTTGATCAATTCCTTCACAGATAAAATCAGATGGAAAGTTTGTCTCAAATATTTCCTTGTTCTCAAAAGGATAATGCCATTGAGCAAAAGGCATCGAACCGCTATCATACCATACGTCAATTAATTCGGGTGTGCGAGTAAATATTTTTCCATCTTTCTCAAATTTAACATCATCAACAAATGGTTTATGAAGATCAATTTCTTCTTCCTGTAAATCTCTTACTAAAACGCGTTTACCATCTCTTTCTACAAATCCTTCTTTCAATTCTGAAATTGAGCCAACTACATGCATTTCACCTTCATCGTTTAACCAAATAGGAAGCGGTGTTCCCCAATATCTATCTCTAGAAAGTGACCAATCTTTATTTTCTTCAAGCCAATTTCCAAATCGTCCGGCTCCAACTTCCGGCGGACACCAATTTATTGTTTTGTTAAGCTCAATCATTTTGTTTGCAATTTCAGTTGTACGTATGTACCAACTATCTCTTGCATAATATATAAGTGGGTTATCGCAACGCCAGCAGTGAGGATATGTGTGTTTATAATCATTGCCAGCACGATATATTAAGCCGCGTTCTTTTAAATCTCGCAAGATGTCGGGATCAACACCTTTCTCTTCGTGTGTTTGAAATTGTATAGTTTTAACGATTCGACCGGCAAACGGAGTTACTTGATCTGTAAATCTTCCGCTCTTTGTTACAGGTTGAACAAAAGGTAAATCAAACTTCTTTGATACTTCATAATCATCTGCACCAAACGCAGGTGCAATATGAACAACGCCAGAACCATCTTCTGTACTTACAAAATTTCCGGGAATAACATACCAAGCACGTTTATCAACCGGTACAAATGAATAGAGTGGTTCGTAATTTTTATCTAATAAATCGGTGCCTTTTAATTCAGCAAGTAACTCATATTCTTCTTTAATTACAGAAAGTCTCGCTTTTGCAAGATACATTATACCATGTTTTTCAAGTTTGATTTTGACATAGTCTATATCTGGACCAACGGCAAGCGCAACATTAGAAATCAAAGTCCATGGAGTTGTTGTCCAAACTAAAATGTATGCATCTTCATCTTTCAGTTTAAATTTTGCGTAAACATTTGGATCGTTAACTTCATCGTAACCAAGAGCAAGTTCGTGTGAAGAAAGTGGTGTTTCGCAATGCGGGCATTGAGGAACAATTTTAAATCCTTTGTAAATCAATCCTTTTTTGTATAACTCAGAAAGTGACCACCATATTGACTCAATAAAATTATTTGTGCAAGTTATATAAGCTTCATCAAGGTTAATCCAATATCCCATTCTTTCTGTTAGTGTTTGCCAGCCTTCTTTCATTTCAATGTGATGATAGACTAATTCTTTTGCTTTTTCGTTGAAGGCTGCAACACCATATTTTTCTATATCACTTTTTTGATTGAACCCAAGTTGCTTCTCAAGCGCAATTTCAATAGGCAGACCATGTGTATCCCAACCTGCTTTACGATGAACTTGATAGCCAGTCATAGTTTTATAACGGCAAACCAAATCTTTTAATGCACGAGCCATAACGTGATGGATTCCCGGACGTCCGTTTACTGTAGGCGGACCTTCGTAAAAAGTAAAGGATTTTTTGGGATCTCTGGTGGATATACTTTTTTCAAATATGTTATTTTCTTTCCAAAACTTTAGAATTTCTTCTTCTATCTTCGGATAACTTATTTTTTCATCAAACTGCTTAAACATTTTTCTCTCTATATATGATTTAACTAAAATAATATTTATTGATTAGGCTTCATCTTCTTTTTCATAAGCTTTTATTAGCTCACGTTCTGTTTGGATAAATTCTTTAAGTCGGCGTTCAACTTGTTCTTTTCTATTTATCATTTCGTTTAAATTAAGCTGAACCTCGGAAAACATTTTATTGGCTTTAACTTTTGCTTCATCAACAGCAAGTTGTGCTTCGCGCTGAGCGTTAGCAACATACTTCTTAATATCTTCTTGATTTGTTTTCGATAAAACCGATTCTCTCTGAAGTATCATTACTTCACAAACCGCCATACCAAAGAAAGACATTGATCCAAGAGTAATATTTCGTAAAACATACAAAATCATATTTTCAACTAATACCTCACTCATACCAAAATATTCTTTAAAGATTGATACAAGTAAAACACTAATAAATGCCGAAGCTACAATTACTGCAAATAGAATTTTGCCTCCATAATTGTAGCCAAGTGTTTTATTTATAAGCCATCCGCAAGCAAATGAAAATAATGATAAAACAAACCATACAGAAAAATTTGAGTATTCGGCTTTGAATAATTCTGTGCTTAAAAAGTTTGATGAAAATATTATAACTACTAGAAGCGCTGGAGTTAAATAGTAATATTTTTTTTTCTCAATCATAGATTTTTAATAACTTCTTTCATTATTAATGTCATTTTAGGTTCGGCTTCCATAGCAGTAGAAATTATTTCTTGAACATCAACGGCTTTTAATGAATCTGGAAAACATTCATCAGTTATTATACTGAAACCAAGAACTTTTAATCCCATATGATTGGCAACAATATTTTCCGGAACTGTTGACATTCCTACAACATCAGCTCCAATATTTCTTAAAAATCTATACTCAGCTTTAGTTTCTAAATTTGGACCTGGAACAGCAACGTAAACACCTTTTTGTACTTTAATTTTGTTTTCTAAAGCAACGTCTTCTGCAAGTTTAATAAGTTCTAAGTTGTAAGGTTCGCTCATATCCGGAAATCTCGGACCAAGTTCATTTTCATTTTTTCCTATAAGCGGGTTATCCCCAAGCAAATTTATATGGTCTTGCATGATCATAACATCGCCTTTTCTGAAAAGCGGGTTCATTCCGCCGCAAGCATTTGAAACAATCAATGTCTTCACGCCAAGAAATTTAAGTACACGAATTGGATAAGTAATTTGCTGCATTGTGTAGCCTTCGTAGTAATGAAATCTACCCTGCATAGCAACAACATCTTTACCGCCAATTTTTCCAAATATTAATTTCCCTTGGTGTGATTCTACAGTTGATAAAGGAAAATGCGGAAGATTTCCATACTCTAACTCATGTTCAATTTCGATTTCGCGAACTAATCCGCCTAAGCCGGTTCCAAGAACTATTCCAATTTCATATTCTTTTTTCGTTGTCTGCCTGATAACTTCTAAAGTTTCATTAATCATACTTAGTAATGAACTCATAATAACTTCTCCAAAATATCATCAACATTTATTTCTGATTGTTCATCAGCGGTATGTTCAACTTTTGTAAATTTAGTTTTCTTTTGCTTCACTTCAATGTTTTCTACATTAAATTCAAGCAAAGAAGCTTGTGTTTCAATCATTGCTTTAATTCTTGCCAATAGAAGTTTTTTCTCCTCACGTAATTTTAAAACAGAATCACGCGTTTTATTAGCGGCTTCTTTTGCATTTTCAACTATTTGAGCAGCTTTAAGCTCGGCTTCTTTTACAATTAAGGCTGTCTGTTTTTTAGTGGATTCTACTGCTTTAGTAGAATTTTCTGTCGCGCTTAACAACGCAGTCTGAAGATTTTTTTCAATTTTTTTGAAATCTTTTAATTGTTCATCCAACTTTTCCAGTTCAATTTTGAATCTGTCATTCTCACTTTGCATCCGTTCAAATTCATCAGAGAGTTTCTCGAGAAAGGCTTTTACCTCTTCCCGATCGTAACCTCTTACAGTACGATTAAATTCTTGACTTCTGATACCAAACGGAGTAAACTTCATTTTATTACCATTAATTATAATTTCTATCGCCGAAAATTGCTGTTCCAATTCTTAACATTGTTGCTCCTTCTTCAATTGCCCATTCATAATCATTTGTCATTCCCATCGAAAGTTCTTTCAACATAATTCCATGAGCAATTAATCTATATTTTGTTTCGCGTAAATTTGAAAAACATTTTCGAACAATTTTTTCATCATCAGTATAAGGAGCCATAGTCATTAAGCCGCTGAGCTCCAAATTATTTTGAGTTAAACAAAACTCAGCAGTTTCAACAATATTTTTATCAGATTCTAAACCAAATTTTGTTTTTTCGCCAGAAGTTTTTATTTCTAAAAGAACTTTTTGCTTTTTGCCAGCTTGTTCGGCTTTACTATTTATTTCTTCAGCCAATTTAACAGAATCAACAGAGTGAATATACTCAGCCGATTTTATTATATATTTAATTTTGTTCGACTGCAGATGTCCTATAAAATGCCAAACAAAATCACCTTTTAAAATTTCAGCTTTATCGCGCAATTCCTGTGCTTTATTTTCGCCTAAGTGTAATACGCCGCACTTAAGCGTCTCTTCAATTAACTCGATTGGCTGAGTTTTGCTAACCGCAATTAATTTTATTTCTGCACGATCTCTTCTGCTTTTTAAGCAAGATTCGGCAATTTTTTCTTCAACTTTTTTAAGATTTTCAGCAATCATAGCGTAAAAAGAGGTCGAAAATCTATCCCTTTGTGTTATAAAAGTCAACGAAACTTATACTTAATATAACTAAAAAGGGGCTCTGAAAAGCCCCTTTTTACAAGTTTGCAAATATTTTATAAAAAGATTAACTACATCCGGTTGTTGAACCGCAGGTAGTGCATTTTAGGCAAGTTCCGTTCCGAACCATTGTCATACTTTGGCATTCTGGACAGATATCGCCTGTGTAACCAGCTCTACGAGCATCCATCACTCTTTTATGTTTTGTTACAGCTTCATTTGTTTTTTCAGAAGACAAATCAAGTTTAATCTTTTCTATTGTCACAAATTCTTCTCGGTCTAAAACTTTTTCACTTATAACTTCTTCACTTTCAAAATCCGGTTCAATGTTAAGACGATGTTCTTTTATTTGTTCATCATCTTCAACATGTGCTAAATCATTTCTGTTTAGATATGTAACTGCTAATTCACGGAAAATGTAATCAATAACGGAAGTAGACATTTTGATTCGTTTGTGACCGCTAACTACTCCACTCGGTTCAAAGCGAGTAAATACAAAAGCATCTACAAATTCATCAAGCGGAACGCCGTGCTGTAAACCAAGAGATATAGAAATTGCAAAACAGTTAAGCAAACTTCTGAATGCTGCTCCTTCTTTGTGCATATCTATAAAGATTTCCCCTAGTTGACCGTTCTCATAGTCACCGGTTCTAATATAAACACTCTGACCGTTGATTTTCACCTTTTGAGTATATCCAGTTCTACGATCTGGCAATTTCCTTCTTTTTGCAATATATCTGTGAATTATTCTTTCGGCAATTTTGATAATATCATTCTGTTCTTTTTTCTCGATTAAATCCTCAACTTCTTCATCTGTCATTGTGTTAAGCGGTTGAGAGAGCTTTGAGCCATCACGGTAAAGAGCATTTGCCTTAGTGCCAAGTTTCCAAGATTGGAAGTAAGCGTATTTTATATCTTCAATTGATGCATTGTTTGGCAAGTTAATAGTTTTTGAAATTGCACCGCTTATAAATGGTTGAGCAGCTGCCATCATATATATATGAGCTTCTGCTTTAATGAACCTGCTTCCCTTTTTGCCGCATTTGTTAGCACAATCAAAAATAGGATAATCTTCATGTTTCAAAAATGGTGAACCTTCTATCGTCATAGTTCCACTAACAAAATCATTAGCAGAGGCAATTTCATCACGTGTAAATCCAAGCGCTGTCAGTAGATCAAAATTAAAATCGTTAATTTGATCTTCAGTAAATCCAAGTTGGTTTTTTAAGAATTTTTCACCCAAGGTATATTTATTGAATGCAAAACTAAGCTCAAAAACCGATGGCAGAATTTGTTCTAATTTATTTAATACATCTTCTGTAAATCCTTTTGCTTTAAGAGACTCATGGTTGATGTGCGGACAACCTACAAGTGTTCCAGCGCCTTTTGCATACTTAACAATTTCTTTTACTTGATCTTCATTGTAGCCAAGCTTTTTTAATGCTGGTGGAATCGATTGGTTGATAATTTTGAAATATCCGCCACCTGCAAGTTTTTTGAATTTAACTAATGCAAAATCTGGTTCTATTCCTGTTGTATCACAATCCATTACCAGACCGATTGTTCCGGTTGGAGCAATTACCGTTACTTGTGCATTACGGAATCCGTATTTCTCTCCAAACTCTAAAGCAATATCTGCATCTTCACGAGCGGCTTGTAGTAAATCCGATGGACAATGTTCTGGATTTATTCCCATCGGGAAAATTGATAATCCTTCATATTCTTCTTTAGGAACATTGTGAGCCGCACGACGGTGATTGCGAATTACCTTAAGCATCGACTCTTTGTTCATTTCGAATTTAGGGAATGAACCAAGTTGTTTAGACATCTCAGCAGATGTTGCGTAGCCTTTCATATGCATAATTGCAGTTAAAGCTCCGCAAATGGCAAAAGCTTCTTTACTATCGTAGGCAATTCCCTGCCTCATTAATAATGAACCAAGATTAGCGTATCCTAAACCAAGTGTTCTAAACTCGTAACTAAGTTGCGCAATTTCTTTTGATGGATATTGAGCCATCAAAACGCTAATCTCTAAAACTATTGTCCATAGTCGTGTTGCATGCCGGTAAGTGTCAATATTAAATTCGTGCTTATCATCATTATAGAATTTAACAAGATTTAACGAGGCGAGATTGCAAGCAGTGTCGTCCAAAAACATATATTCACTGCAAGGATTTGAAGCGCGGATCTTTCCGCTTTCTAAGCAAGTATGCCATTCATTAATAGTTGTGTCATATTGAATTCCAGGATCTGCGCTTGCCCAAGCTGCATAAGCAATATCATCCCATAAATTTTTGGCTTTAATTGTTTTGCAAGCTTTTGGTTTTCTACCATCTTTTTTTGCTTTTTTAAGTTCTGTTCTCCAATATAAATTCCAGTCAGAATCATTAACAACAGCTTGCATAAAATCATTTGTAACACGAATTGAATTGTTAGAGTTTTGCCCAGCAACGGTGGCGTAAGCATCGGAATTCCAATCTTCGTTATAAACCGGAACATCTATTGATTTGAATCCAAGCTTAGCTAATTTGATTACTCTGTCTATATAATTTTCTGGGATAGCAACTTTTCTCGCTTCTAAAATTGCTTTTCGTAAATAATGATTTGATTTTTTGTTAAAGCGTTCATTTTCTGGATGCTCGGCAAAACAAGCATTTATTATATTATTTAAATGCAAATTCAAAAGTTTGGAGCCAGTAACTAATGCCGCAACTTTTTGCTCTTCAATAACTTTCCAATTTATATATTCTTCAATATCCGGATGATCAACATCAAGTGTAAGCATTTTTGCTGCCCGGCGTGTAGTGCCTCCACTTTTAATAGCGCCGGCAGAACGATCGCCAATTCTTAAGAAAGACATTAAACCAGAAGACTTACCTCCGCCACTTAAAGGTTCATTTACTCCGCGAAGGTCAGAAAAATTAGATCCAGTACCGGATCCGTATTTAAATAAGCGAGCTTCTCGAACCCAAAGATCCATTATGCCGCCTTCATTAACTAAATCATCTTTAACTGATTGAATAAAACAAGCATGTGGCTGCGGATGTGTATAAGCATCTTCAGATTTTGTCAAGACGCCGGTTTTGTAATCAACATAAAAGTGACCTTGCGCCGGACCATTTATTCCATACGCCCAATGTAACCCGGTATTAAACCATTGCGGAGAGTTAGGCGCGCAAAACTGATTTGCGAGCATATACATATGTTCATCGTAAAAAGCTTTTGCATCTTCTTCAGCATCAAAATAACCGGCTTTCCATCCCCAATAAGCCCAAGTTCCTGCAAGACGATGAAATACTTGGCGTGAGTCTGTTTCAGATGATAAGCGATCTTTTTCGGATAGTTCAGACAACTTTGGATCTGCTTTACTTGCAAGTAACCATTGTGGTACGCCTTCTTCTTCAACCTTTGTAAGAAGTTTAGGTACGCCAGCTTTACGAAAATATTTTTGTGCTAAAACATCTGTTGCAACCTGCGACCATTCTTTAGGCACAAGTACATCTTCCATCCTAAAAACAACCGAACCATCCGGATTTTTTATTTCGGAAACTCTTTTTACAAACTCTACTGATTCAAGCGGGTCATGCCCGGAAACTGTAAAGAGGCGGCTAATCTTCATTAAAACTCCTTTTCGTGTAAAAGGGTTAATTCTATGTTTGAACAATTAATTTCTATTTGAAGTCTTATGCAAAACTTCTTCGTGAGGGCAGAACAACATAAAGATTTTTTTTTATTCAAGCAATCAGTTGAATGCTTTATCGTAAAATTGCTCAATTGTTTTATTTATTTATAGAATCAATATAGAGAATAATAGTTTTAAGAAAATGTTGTTTTTTTATTTTATTTTTTTAAGTGCGATTTTTATCACAATCTTAATAAGGAATTATATGAACATAGAACGCTCTGCTGGAATTCTTCTGCATCCTACTTCTTTACCTGGCAAGTTTGGCATTGGTGATATAGGACCAAGCGCTTACCACTTTGTTGATTTATTAAAGGCTTGTGGTCAGACACTTTGGCAAGTTTTTCCATTGGGACCAACAGGATATGGTGATTCGCCATATCAGTGTTTTTCTGCTTTTGCCGGAAATCCATTATTAATTAGCCCTGAGTTTTTACAGCGCGATGGTTTATTATCAGATGTTGACCTTTCAAATCCGCCAAAATATGATCAGCATAAAATTGATTTTGGCTCTGTAATTGAATACAAAACCAAATTGCTCCGTAAAGCGTATGGCACTTTCAAGAAAACTAATAATGTAGAAACAGAGTGTAAAGATTTTTTAGCCGCTAACAATTACTGGCTAGAAGACTACGCGCTTTTTATGTCTGCCAAAGCACATCATGGCGGTATTCAATGGACAGAATGGGATGAATCAATTGCTTTTAGGAAAGATTTACATTCATGGAAAAAGAAATTAGCTGATGAAATCAATTATCAGATTTTTATTCAATATACTTTCTTTAAGCAATGGACATCTCTTCGAGAGTATGTTCATCAAAACGGAATAAAGATTATAGGAGATTTGCCAATATTCATTGCTTACGATAGTGCCGACCTTTGGGCTAACAAAGAATTATTTACCGTCCGAAAAGATGGCTCTCTTGAATTTGTTGCCGGAGTTCCGCCCGATTATTTTAGCGAAACCGGACAGCTTTGGGGAAATCCGCTTTATAAATGGAAGGAAATGGAAAAAGATGATTTCCTTTGGTGGAGAAGAAGAATAAGTAATTTGCTCACTATGGTAGATATTGTACGTATTGATCACTTTAGAGGGTTTGATGCTTATTGGGAAATTCCGGGCAATGCAAAAACTGCAATCAATGGTCGCTGGGTAAAAGCACCTGGGCATAAACTTTTCAACTCAATAAAAAAATCACTTGGCATTTTACCAATCATTGCAGAGGATTTAGGTGTAATTACAGATTCTGTAGAAGAACTTCGTGATCATTTTGGTTTTCCCGGAATCAAAATTTTGCAATTTGGCTTGGGTGATGATGGCGACAAAAAATTTCTACCACACAACCATATTAAAAATTGTGTTGTTCATACCGGCTCACATGATAATGAAACTACACGCGGTTTTTTGGAAAGTGAAATCCAAAAGAATTCCGGAATTTATGAATGGACTCAAAAATATTTTAACTACTACGGCGATAATATGACTTACGAAATGATCCGCGCAGCTTATCAATCACCGGCAAACATTTGTGTAATTCCAATGCAGGATATTTTGAATTTGGATAATTCTGCGAGAATGAACTTTCCTGGTAAACTTGGCGGTAATTGGACTTGGAGATTTACTTGGGATCAGGTGTCTAATGATTTGGCTTCTTGGTACAAAAATATGACTATAATGTTTGAAAGACCGCCGCTAAAAAAATCTGAAAACGCAAAACTCGATTATGCTGAAGAATAGAAGCCCCATCCTTACCTTCCCCAAAGGGGAAGGTATTAAAAATTTTAAAGCCCTTCCCTTTGGGAAGGGTTAGGGATGGGCAAGTTCTTTTTCTATCGTTTTAGTTAATTCTTCGCTTTCCGGTGTAATTTTACTTCTAAATCTGTTTACAATGTTTCCTTCTTTATCAATAAGAAACTTTTCGAAATTCCATTTAACAACTCCTTGCTCAACATTTTTATTATTTGTTAAGCGAGTATAAAGTGGTGATGCATCTTCTCCCAATACTTTGATTTTATCAAAGAGTTTGAACTTAACACTGTACGTGCTCGAACAGAATTCTTGAATTTCTTCATTTGTTCCAGGTTCTTGTCCGCCAAAATCATTGCACGGAAACGCTAAAATCTCAAAACCTTGATCCTTATATTTTTCGTAAATGGCTTCGAGACCGGCATATTGTTTTGTATAGCCGCATTTGCTTGCAACGTTTACTATCAATAAAACCTTTCCTTTATAATCAGAAAGCTTTACTTCTTTACCATTCATATCTTTTACCACAACGTCATTAATATTGCCGGACTCATTTCCAGCTACTGGGGGATTAATCTTAGCAGAAATTGTTGATGCAAATAAAACAGAAACGCTAGTAATAAAACCGAGTAATTGATTTATTTTCATTTGTTCTTCCTTTGTTTATTTAGTAAACATTGAATGATATAAAATAAGTTCAATAAAAAACCCGATTGTAGTGATAGGGTTTTAAAAATATTTTAATGATAGCCAACCGTTATTCCAGTTAATACCCGAGGCTGTTGGTTTTAAGGTAGAAATAGTTGATAATTAAAGTTCTTTCATCAATAATTAATAAAGAGAGTAATTATTTGAATAACCCTCTTCATCTATCTTTACTTCGATACTAATAACTGAAATAAAAACTTTCATTTTTGCTGAAAGATTGAAGTTGAAGAATCATAATCAAAAAAAGAAATTTCTTGAGTTAATTCGTTTATTCCATTTCTGTTTAACCAGGCAATCATCTGTATACTGTTTTCACCTTCCAAATTAATTGTGAGTTGTTTTCCACTCACATTTATACCAGAGAGGACAAGGATCAATTGCTGCTCTTTAATTTGAGCAGCAATTAACTGATCCATATTCAGTATAATATTGCCAACTTTTACAAGTTTCATTTTATTATTTAAGTATAGTCATTAAGAGTATTTTTCAAGCTCTTTAAGTATTTCACTACGCTTTAAAGAGCCTTCATACTCTATTCTTTCAGCTTCTTTTTTCTTGGGCTGATAGGATAAGAAAAAATATAAAAACCAGAGCAAACACCATGCTGAAGTAAAAAGCCAAATCCAGAACCCACCAGGGAAAAGCACAGGATATTTTGGATAAGGAATGGCTAAATATTGTTGCTCAAGTCTTTTAATATCGTTGAGGTTAGGCAAGTCTAATGAACGGTTAAACGCTAATTTTACATAACGTTCAGTGTTTGTTACTTGATAGATATCATCACCACGTCTTTCAAGATGATTATCAATACTCTTTATTTCTTGAGTTGATAACAAAGACCAATGAAATTTTTCCATTATTTGGATTTGCTCTTGTTCATCGTTAGGGTGAACTTGAAACGTACTGCTTTCGGTTCTTGCCATTAAATTCTCTCCTCCTGATTGATATTGATTATAAATTATTTAATCACGCCCTGTGCTTTCTTTCTAATTTCGTCTGCATTTCTTGATAGTATCGTAAACTCTTCCGGATCAATAAATACTTCGCATTTTGAAAGAGTATTTTTATGAACATCCATCAACAAATCCGCTAATGATTGCTGTCTTGAATCGCTACCAATTTTGATTTCCATAAAATTTTTATCAGTATAATTCCAATTGTATGTATATGATATTGCATTTGGATCCTGTTCTTCAATTGTCTTCACCCATATTAACTGCCAAGTAAAAGGTTCATAAACCTCTAGATATATTTTATACTTAACATTAAATTCTCCTTTTACAATACCATAATCATATTCTTTTGCACCAATCAATCCAGAGCCTAGTTTCTCTTTTGGCTCAGTTTTAGAATTTTCCGTAGCATTAACATCAATTTCGATTCTGCTCTTTAATGCAAATGTACTTTGTTCTCTTTGGCTGTAGGTAGCCATCGCTTGATCTTTAAGTAATGAAATTAATCTAAATCCTCTTTCAACCATTAATTTGTTATAATCATTTTCTAAAGCGTTAGAAAAATTGGTGATCACTCTTCTCAAATCGTCTACCCCTTTACTGCCAATAACCCCTTGCAGCCAGATATTTGGAAAGTTTACATTATACGTTGGAGAGATTAATAAAAAAGTTAAGGGAGTTTTCAATTTTTTTGCATCTACAACAGAATAATTGAACTTATAGTTTGAAACTGGTGTATTTCCTGGGTCTTTAAATATTGGAGCTATATATGCGCCACAGCCGTAAAGAAATATTGAGTATGTTGCTATAAGTAATATTAATACTCTTTTCATGTTTCCCTCATTTTGTTTGGTTTACACTTAATATATTAATGCGGGATGTCGGTTTGCGGAAAACTTTTGAAAAATTATTAGGTTAACATTGTTAAAGAGGTTAGAGCGCTTTTTGAATGACCGATGAGCCTATACATCAATAAATAGATAAGATAAAATTTAAGTATTGTGAAATAAGTTTACCCCTAAATAAAACTATGGTAATCGTATTGGCTGATTCCAGTATTTATTTTTTGCCGGATAGTTTACAAATTTGTCCCCATCCCAATATTTAATTGAGTCTCTTACAGCATTGTAGTAATTTGAGTCCAGCGGCTGTTTATAAACTCCCTTATTATATAAATCCTCGTAAGTTTTTACAAACACCACAGAACCAATAATGCTTTTTGCGTAAAAGTTTTTATCAAAATTGAAAAGCAGTCCGAATAATGGCTCTATTTTTTCATCAATACCATTATTTTCCCAGGTAAAAACTATTAGCTCATCAGTTCCTGCCCTTTTAATGAACTCTAAAGCATTGAAGTTTGCCTTTGCATATCTTTTACCATGCTCTGTCCATGGTAATAGAATATAGTAAAGTTCACTGCCTTTAAAATACTTAGCCGGGTAAAAATAGTTGTTAGCAGGTGCAAAACCCGAAAAGTTATCAAGAGATAATACTGCTATAGAAACACGCCGTAGTGCATTATTAATTGTACTTAAAATTAGTTCATCTTGGAGATCGTTATTAATATCGTAATGGGTAATACCGACTAAATGACCGGGAAAATAAAATTTTTGTAGAACCTTACCTGTTTTGGGATCAATATCCATCACAACGGAAGCAGCATAAACATTATCGTTAGCAGTTGCAATAATTTTCTTAGAGCCTTTGTAATTAATTATATCTACTGAAAGCAAATGCCATTTTGTTAAATGCCATTTTAGGCTATTAAAATCTATCTTAGGAGCAAGAACAGACTTCCATAATACATTTGCAAAATTATCAAGGCAATAGAGTGTGTCCAAAGCATAAGTCCCTTTCATACCAATGCTGCCAAATAGCAAAATTTCATTTTTACTATCGCCTTTAACATCCCCGAGGGTAATGTTTTTGGTAATTCCCTTCCTATGTTCAATAACAGAATCTGTTCTTATTGGTTTAATACCATCAGCAATCACCTTATAATAAATTTCACCTTGGTTATTGTATAAATGAAGAATTGAGTTTTTAACTTCTGCAAAGACCGGATTAGTATCTTGTGTTGAAGTTTTAATTGTGCTAACCAAAAAGCTAACAGCCATAATGCAAATAGTAGCAAAGCTAAAAGAAGTAAAAGGGTGGGTTTTAATAAAGTTATATATGTTTTGCAAAGAGTAGATATTTGGTTGACTAACTATTTCCGCTTTGCCGTTGTATAGTTCGACAGAGTTGTTTTTTTCACTAAGTAATTTCCTTTCAACAACGTTATCCAATCTATGTTGTATTCTTAAAGCAAAATCTTTATCATTTGGCGTTGGTTCTACACCGGAGTCAGCTTCAATTTCGTTTATTAGTTCTGCAATTCCTTTAAATATATTACTACATTCAATACACACATCCAAATGCGTAAGGATAGCTTTTCTTTCTTCAAGTGAGAAAAAAGAAGAATCTAAGTAGAATTTTTCTAATATGTCTTCACTTATATGCAAATGAAATTCCTTTCTTAAATTATTACAGCATAAGCTGTAATTACGGAATTAATTTGATGAATATATTAAAGTAGCAAGTTCTTTTTTTACTTCTTTAACAAGGTATTCAAATTTATCTTTAATATGAACTTGATACTCTTTTTTGTTTGTTTCTATATGTGCTTTGTAATATTCGAAAAATGATTCTGTATTGCCTCCTAAGTTAGTCCAATCATAAACTAGTTCACATAATGATTCATACATTGCATTGGCCTGTTCTTTAGTAACTTTTCCCTTAGCGTAGTAATTAATCAAAATCTTTTCTTTGATTTTTGCCAAAACTTTGGCATTTATTTCTTCAATCTCAAGTTCATCATGTTTTCCCTTATAATTTAAATTTTCTAAATCATCATCGGCAATGGGACTAAATTTATCGGATATTCCATAAACTTGTTTGAAAAGTTCAACAGCATCATTTAGTAATACTTCACTTCTATAGTTTGTCTGCAATTCAATAACTTTATGTAATGAAACTAAAAGCTGAATTGTTGTTTTGTTATTAATTGCTAGTGCAATAAAGTCATTTACTATTAATTCTAATGATATGCGTGGTAATGTATTCTTGGAATTTGCTGTTACAGATTTTAGTACCAACTCTTTATTGGATCTTACTAAATCAAAAAGCCCGGAAGCTGCTACATTTTCCTTAATGTTTCTACTTATTTTAAATCCATTTGGGTCAAATTGTGCGAATAATCTTGTTTCTTGAGCTTCAGAAATGCGTAACAAAAGACTTTTATAAGCTAAATATACCTCTACAGCAGAACATTCATTGATGTTTTGTTTAAGCGATGTAAAAAAAGAGTTCATGTTTTTGAATTCTCCGTTGCTGGATTTTTCAAATACATCCCCGATACAATCATAGGCAAGATCGGCAAGCGAAAAACCATTCTTAAAACATAAGTAAGTAGTATTCTTTTTGTGGCGGCTGAGATGAGAAGTTACAATAACACGAGATATTTTAACAAGTTCTGTAATCTCAGAATGATAATACTGACCATAATAAATATTAATCAGAATTGTTTTTATTTTTTGAGGGAAATTACTTTCCCCCATTATTTACTCTATTTATCATGGAAGTAAAATATAACGGTAAATTAATATCCACAAGTACTTAATTAGTTTATACAGTCTATATCAAATAATTTATTCTCTCAGAGCAACTTTTGAAATAGTTTCTTAAGTAATTTATCAATCTGCCATCAAACAAGCAATTGCTGATGTACTTACTATATCTTCAACAGAACAACCGCGGCTTAAATCAAAGAATGGTTTTTTAAGACCTTGATTTACTGGACCGATTGCTTCTGCACCGCCTAAACGTTGAGCAATTTTATAGCCAATGTTTCCGGCATTCAAATCCGGAAATACTAGAACATTTGCGCGTCCGGCAACTTCGCTGCCAGGAGATTTTTTCTTGCCGATACTTTCAACAATCGCAGCATCAAATTGTAATTCGCCATCAACTTTAATATCCGGTCTTCTTTCTTTAACAAATTGTGTTGCTTGACGGACTTTATCAATTAATTCATGCTCTGCGCTTCCTTTAGTTGAAAAAGAAAGCATGGCCACATAAGCTTCTTCACCTGTTAATTTTTTATGATTATCGGCTGTAGAAATTGCAATATCTGCAAGTTGGCTTGCATCCGGATTTGGGTTTACAGCGCAATCGGCAAAACTGTATACTCTATCTGGATAAGCCATTAAGAAAAAGCTGGATAGGATAGACATGCCCGGCATAAGACCAACACAAAAAATTGAAGCGCGAGTAACATCGGCAGTTGTGGCAAAAGACCCAGAAACACTTGCATGGGCTAAATCTTCACGAACCATCATACCAGCAAAGAAAATATCTCTACGAATTGTTTCTCTCGCTTGTTCAATTGTAACACCTTTGTGTTTTCTAAGATTGAAGAAAATGTTTGTAAAATCACTTAGCTTTTCAGATTTGTCAGGATCAATAATTCTAATCCCTTGAAGATCTACACCAATTTTTGCGGCATCGCTTCTAACCTTATCTTCATTGCCCAAAGTTATTACAGCGGCAATCTTGTCTTTGGTTATAATTTCAGCAGCTTTCAAAACACGTTCATCGTGAGATTCTGGCAAAACAAGTGTTTTTTTCTTTTGTGCAGCTTTTTCTTGAATTTGCTTTAACAATAAAATTTCAGCCATTTTAATTCCATAAGTTGTTATAAATTTGAATGCAAATATATAAAAAATGCACCTTCTTCATTTTGTAATATCTTAAATGAATCTTCGGAAAGATGATTAAATTCTGTCATCGTGAGGTCATGTATGCCAAAGCGATCTTAAATTCACTTGAGATCAATCCTTGAGCTTTTTTCTCTTCTCTCACAATGGCAAAAAAATTAATTTTTCAGAAATTTCTAAAATATAAGTTTGAATTTGGTTACAGAATTAGGAATATTTTGATTGATAGATTTGAGAAAACTTTGAACGGCTCAGGAAACAGAAATATAAAGTTATTTTCCTTTATCGGAATTGCCATTTTTGTGATAGCAATTTTGACATATGTTTATATTGATGTATTAGCATTACTTGCAATTTCAATTCTTATATCAATGATATTTAATCCGGTAGTTGATTTTTTAGAACAAAGAAAAATCCCAAGAGTAGTTTCGGTAATTTCTATATTCATTCTAACTGGTCTTTCTCTTTTTACAGTTGTTTCAATACTAATGCCTAAATTGGTCAATCAGTTCGAAGCAATAGCTAACTCGTTGAATAATGATTCTATAAAGTTATCATTAAGTCAATTTGAACAAACTCTAAAAGCTAAATTTCCTTTTCTCGCTGCAATTAATCTTACTAGTAGCATTTCAACTTTTTTCAATAGTACAATTTTAGGTTGGATTAATAATCTTAGCATTATACTACAAGGATTATTTGCATTCCTTGCGGTTATTGTGATTATTCCTTTTATGACTTTCTTTATAATGAAAGACAGTCAAACTCTTTTGCATGGAATTATAAATTTTGTCCCTAATAAATATTTTGAAGTTTCTTACAATGTTATAACAAAAATAGGTTATCAATTAAGCCGTTACGTACGCGGCTGGATTTTAGATGCAGCGCTTGTAGGAATTTTAGCTGGAGTTGGATTAGCACTTCTAGGAATAAACAATTCTGTTTCAATTGGTTTTATTGCTGGCGCAGGACATTTAATTCCTTACTTTGGTCCAATTATCGGCGGGCTTCCGGCAATCATTATCTCAATAATTCAATTTGGTGATCTATCAATGCTTCCAAGCGTATTAATTTTATTTACAATTATTTACACTTTCGATAACGGTTTTATTCAACCTAATATTATTTCTAAAAGCACTGATATGCATCCTTTGGTAATTATTGTTTTAATATTAGTTGGTAACCAAACACTTGGAATTCTTGGAATGTTATTAGCCGTTCCAATAGCAACAGTTGTAAAAACAGCAATAAAGGAAATTTATTTTGGATACAAGAATTATAAAATCATAAACCAGTAAAAACTTTTATTTAAGTTTTTTGAAATTAATTATAGTGACTTATGAAAATTAAATTTATCGGTGCCGCACAGACTGTAACCGGCTCTATGCACTTAATCGAAACTGAAAAAGCAAAATTCATTTTGGATTGTGGATTATATCAAGGCAAACGTAAAGATGCATTCGAAATTAACCGAAATTTTGATCAGTTTTATCCAGCAGATATTGATTTTGTAATTCTATCTCATGCACATATTGATCATGCCGGCAATTTACCAACTCTTGTAAAAAAAGGTTTTGATGGTAAAATCTACTCGACTTTTGCAACTCGCGATCTTTGCACAATTATGCTCCAAGACAGTGCGCATATACAAGAAAAAGATGTTGAATATGTAAACAAGAGAAGGAAACGCGAAGGTAAAAATCTTTTTGAACCGCTTTATTTACAAAGCGATGCTCTTGAAGCATTAGAAAAATTTGTTGGAATCAATTACCGAAAAGAGTTCAAAATAACACCCGAAATTTCCTTAACTTTTTACGATGCGGGACATATACTTGGTTCTGCTGTTGTTTTTCTAAAAATATTAGAAAATGGAGTGCAAATAACTTTAGGATTTTCTGGTGATTTGGGCAGACCAAATTTGCCAATACTAAAAGATCCTGAACTAATTCCTAATGTTGATTATTGGATTTGCGAAAGTACTTATGGCGGAAAAGATCATGATAACCCAATTGATTCTGAAGAACAACTAGCGGCTGTTTTGAATAAAGCAATTAAGAATAAATCTAAAATAATTATTCCGGCATTTAGTGTTGGAAGAACTCAAGAGATTGTCTATGCATTGCATAGTATTTTTGAAAAGAAAAAAGCAGAAAGATTTGCAGTTTATGTTGACAGCCCGCTTGCTGTAAACGCAACAGAAGTTTATCGGCTTCATCCGGAGTGTTTTGATAGCGAAACTATGGCATTTATTAGTAAGCATGATGACCCGCTTGGCTTTAACAAACTCACCTATATCAAAGATGTTGCCGACTCAAAAAATTTGAATTCTGTAGACGGACCTTGTGTAATAATTTCTAGCAGTGGCATGGCCGAAAACGGAAGAATTCTTCATCATTTAGCAAATAACATCAGTAACCCGAATAATATTATTTTGATGGTTGGTTTTGCAGCTGAACATACGCTAGGAAGAAAGCTTATTGATGGAGAAAAGATTGTAAATATTTTTGGAGAACCATACCAAGTGAAAGCCGAAGTAATTGTATTAAATTCTTTCAGCGCTCATGCAGATTCTGAAGAATTACTTGCTTATTCAAATCACTTTGATAATACAGTCATGAAAAAAATCTTTTTGGTTCATGGTGAAATTGAACAACAAAAAATTTACAAACAGAGGCTTGAATCCAGCGGTTTTCGAAATGTAATTATACCACTCCGAGGACAGACCGAAATTTTGTGAAAGGTTATGACACTGTGAAAAGTTTACATGATTAGAAAACTTTCGTTGTTTTTATTTTTTTATTCAATAGCTGTCTTTGCTCAATTAAATAAAGACAGCCTGCTATTTTCTCCACAATTATATTCTTCTAAGCAATTCACAAACTCATACGAAAAGCAACTTAACACTCATAACTTTAATGTACTTGCAAAGTACTATTTCTCTAGTAAAGATTTGTTTTTTGGGATTAAAGAAAATTTCAATTCAACAATAATTAAAACTACTTCAACCTATATAAAAGACGAGCAATATCTTTGGGCGCTGGGGCAATTTTCGTTTGATCATAAAGTAAAAGTAGGTCTTCATTTTAATAACAATATTTATTCGGATGATCGAAACATTGGAGTAAATAAAGCCTCTCTTTTAACTGCATCTTTTTATTTAAAATACATTCCGGTAGAAAAATTTCAGATAACGCCATTTGTTGGAATTGAGCAAAGCAATCAAATTGGTATTAGTGATGTTGGTTTGATTTATGGCGCTGAAGGTAATATTGACCGATATGAAACCGGAGACTTTGAGATAAATTCCCTTTTCAAACTTCATAACGAGAATATAAGCCCAAGGAAAAATTCATTACGTATTCTAAGCTTCGACTTAAAAAATAAATTTGAAGAAAATTTTTCTAATACAGTATCAGCTTATTATTCACAGCATAGAAGAGACTTTTACTTTTTAGCAGACCAAATAACTGCTAGTGAATTTGATATTACGAATAACATACAAAGCAGAACCGAATCCAGTTATTTTGTTCAAGATAGAATTCAGTTTCTTCCTAATGATTCACCAATTTCTTTTGAATTACAAGGTCGAGTTGCTTGGAGAGGAATTGATAGAGAGACTAGATTTATTTCTACTAAAAGCGTTGCTAGTTCAAACTACGATACTAAAATCGAAGAATTCAAATTAGAATTTTCCTCTATATCTGAATACAATACTAAAGATTTTCTTCTTTCACTTCGATTTTCTTTTTCCGAACGAGATGAAAAGCACCAGCCGGTTCGTTACGAAGGTCTTAGTACATTAACATTTGAAGAGCGAAAAAGACTTGAAGAACAAAAGAATAATTCTTCTCAACTTGCGAACCTTTCTTTGAGTAGTGTTTGGAGCTTAAGCAGTTTCGATAGAATAATATTTAATCTTTTTCATAGAAAACTTATTTATAATACTCCGGGTAAAGAAAACTATGATGACCGTGATGAATTGCTTTCAATAGGTAGGATAATGTATGAGCATCAATTTAATTACTTTTTTAAAGCATTTGTAAATTTGGAAGCAAGTTTGAATAAAACTATTTATATTTTTTCTGAACGGAGCGCTAATAACAATTTGAAAAGGACACTAAAATTCTCTACTGGAGGAACTTTTCAAACAGGCAAACTAACATCTGTGAATTCCGCAGAGGTATCAGCTAATTACACAGTTTTTGATTACGAAGAACTGAACCCAAATTTCCGAAGTTATTCTTTCCGGCAATTTGCTTTTAGAGATTCATCACAATTCAAGTTATCAAATTCTGCTAATATTTTAGTAGCTGGTTATATAAAGATAAGTGAACAAGGCGATTTTAAGTGGTCTAATTTTGCAGAAAAACCTCAGCGCTATTTGCAAGAAATTTTTGCAGAACCAAAACTCAATTACGATTATTATGGATTTCTCTTTGGAATAGGGGCGCGTTATTTCGCTTTAGCAACATTTAATTATAAAAATGGTACAATTAAAACAAAAGCCTCAAATTATAGTAGTATTGGTCCATTAGCCGAAATAACATATTTCATAGCGAACAGAATGTCATTAAAATTACTTGGTTGGCTGGAATACATAAATGCAGAAGACAATACTAAAAGAGAAATGGCAAAATTGAGTATTCGATTGAATTATCAGCTTTAAGGCGCATCAAAAATATTGCAATAATTGATTTTGTATTAGGAGTGATACAACCTAGAAAAATATTTTGAAATTAAGATCTAAATTGCTTTCCCGCAACATAACTGAGTGACAAGCTGTAATTCCCTTCTTTGCAAATATGCTTATTAATAATTTTTTAGAGTGCTCTATAAATATTTTTGATTCACATTTGCACATAAATAAGTGTAGTTTTATTTTAATCATACTTTAAAAAACGAGTTGATGAATTGTCCGAAAAAGTTTACAAACGTGTAGTCCCAAGTGACCCCGATATATTACCAGAACTTGAAGATTTTATTATTAAAATTGCTCAAGAAGGTCAACTTGATGACTCAAAAATTAACAATCTCGCCCTTTCTTTTTCAGAAGCAATATCCAATTGTATGAAACATGGTAATGGATACGATAAATCAAAAACTGTTACAATAATTGTTACGATTAGTGAAACTGCATTAAAAATTTTTCTTAAGGATGAAGGCAAAGGATTTGACTTAAATGCTGTTCCTGACCCAACCAAGCCGGAAAACTTACTTAAAGAAAGTGGTCGGGGAATTCATATCATGCGAAACTTTCTAAAAGACCTCCAATATAATTTTACTCCACAAGGTACTGAAGTTACTCTTGAAATCTCGCTTCAATGATTTTCCAATTTTTTATATGAAATAGTTTTCATTCTTCCTATTTTAATGCTGTAAACATTTTATAAACATTTTTCGGAGTATACTATGGCAAGAAAAAAAATAGCTTTAATAGGTGGTGGACAAATTGGCGGCGTTTTAGCCCAGCTTATTGCACTCCGCCAATTAGGCGATGTAGTTCTATTTGATATAGTTGAAGGATTGCCCCAAGGTAAATCTTTAGATATAATTGAAGCATCTCGTGTTGATGGCTTCGATATTAACCTTAAAGGAACAAATGACTATAAAGATTTAGAAGGTTCCGATCTAGTAATTATTACTGCTGGTTTACCTCGCAAACCTGGTATGAGCCGAGATGATCTACTTACTGTAAATGCAAAAATAATGAAATCTGTTGCAGAAAATGTTAAACAGTTTGCCCCAGATTCTATTGTTATCGTTATATCTAATCCGCTTGATGCAATGGTTACTTTGTTTCAAAAGGTTACCGGGTTTCCTCATAACAGAGTTATAGGACAAGCAGGGGTTTTAGATTCATCAAGATTTTCAACATTCATTTCATGGGAATTAGGTGTTTCTGTTAAAGATGTAAATGCTATGGTTCTTGGAGGTCATGGCGATACAATGGTGCCAATAGTTCGTTATGCAAATGTAAATGGAATTCCGGTTATGGAATTACTGGAACGGAAATATAAAGATGCAGCAAAAGCAAAGGAAGTAATGGCCGCTATGGTTAAGAGAACAAAATTGGCAGGAGGCGAAGTAGTTGAGTTACTAAAAACTGGCTCGGCTTTTTATTCACCAGCTTCATCTGCAATTACTATGGCAGAAGCAATTATATTTGATGAAAAAAGAATTCTACCAACTTGTGCTTTTTTGCAAGGTGAGTTTGGAGTGGATGGTTATTATGTTGGTGTTCCTACTGTACTAGGCTCTAACGGTGTTGAAAATATAATTGAATTTTCACTTGATGCCGAAGAACAAGCTGCTTTGGATAATTCTGTTAATGCAGTAAAAGGTTTAGTAGCAGATATGGAAAGATTAGGTTTTTAATTTAATCTTTACAACTTATAGAATTTGTCAAACAAAAAATCCCGCATTTATCGCGGGATTTTCATTTCAACTATACTTAACGTGGTTTTAAGCGCGTGTTTCTAAAACACTAACAAACTTGCGGTCGTTTTTGCCTCTGCCAAATTTTACAAAACCATCAATTGTTGAAAACAATGAGTGGTCTCCGGCTAATTTTACATTTTTGCCTGGATGAAAATTTGTTCCTTTTTGACGAACTAAAATTGAACCGGCAGAAACTTTTTCTCCGCCAAAAGCTTTTACACCAAGAAACTGCGGATTGCTATCTCTACCATTACGAGATGAACCTTGACCTTTTTTATGTGCCATTAAAATTACCTCCAGCTAC